>DASSUS010000025.1:0-15220 GCA_035706765.1 Gemmatimonadales bacterium | reverse complement strand
TGGCGGCGGTGTGGACCAACAGCATCGACGTGGCGGGCCGGCAGTGGCCCGCCAGCAATATCCGCTTCGCGCGCTCGATCGACGGCGGGGCCACCTGGTCACGAACGATCACGCTCAACGACGACACCGCGGCTACGCCCGGTGGGCACATCTTCCACGGCGCGGCGTGGAGCGGCGACTCGACGCTGCTCGTGGCGTGGCTCGACGAGCGCGGCGGTGCCTCACCGGGCGATGCCGCCGATCAGGGCGGGCATCCGGGGCACCACCCCGAGTCCAATCTCGAACCCGACGCGCGGATCTATCTCGCGAGCTCGCCTAACGGGGGCGCGCGCTGGCGACCGAATCAACCGCTGTGGGGCGCCGCCTGTCCCTGTTGTCGCGTGTCGTTAGCGCGCGGTCCGGACGGCGCGGTGATCGCGGGATGGCGCAAACATTTTCCGGGAAGCGTGCGCGATCCGGTCGTCGCGCCGCTGGTGAGCGGCCGAGCGCCGCCGGCGGAGACGCGCGTCGCCACGGACGGCTGGGTGTATCCGGGTTGTCCGCACACGGGACCGGGTGTGACGGTGGATGCGCGCGGCACGACCCATGTCGCCTGGCTCACCGGCAAAACGAACGGTGAGGGCGTGTTCTACGCGCGCCGGCCGGCGGGCGGCACGTTCAGCGAGCCCGTGGCGATCGAGCGGGGCCGCATGACCGCGCACCCGCGCGTCGCCGCGCTCCCCGATGGCGGCGCGATCGTGGCGGTCGACCCCGACTCGCGTGAATTCGTGGGACTCCTGCTCGCGCGCGTTTCAGCTGACGGCCGAGTGGTGGCGCGGAGCAAAGTGGCGAGCGAGCTTGGCGCCGATCACCCCGATGTCGTGGCGCTGCCCGATAGCACCGTGCTGGTGGCCTGGATGCAGAAAGAGAAGGCTGGGGACGAGGCGCGGACGAGGATTCGGTTGATACGGGTGCGATAGGAGGCGGTAGGAGACGGTAGGGGACGGTAGGGGACGGTAGGGGACGGTAGGAGGCGGTACCGCCCCTTACTTCCGTTTTACGGTCTCAGATAGCCCCAGGTGTGGAGCCGATCGAAGTCTTCGAACCAGCGGTCCCCGATGTCTTTGCGGTAGTACATGTTGGGGATCATGATGTTTTCGACGCGGTTATAGGCCTGGCGCTGCGCCGCCTTCATGGTGGTGCCGGTGCCGACGACGATCAGCACCACGCCGGACGTGCCGGTCACGACCCACTCGTTGTTGATCAGCTTGACGTCCTCGATGTGGACGCCGTCGCGCGTCGGTTTCTTGAAAATGATGACGGCGTCCTTCGAGCTCTTGGCGAACGTCTCTGGGTCGGTGTAGGGGAACGGCGGCACCATGATCCGGACGCCGACCTGGAAGCCGCTGCGCGCCTTGAACTGCGTGATCGAGCCCTCGGCCAGGCGATAGAACAGCTCGCCGATGGGGGTGAGCAATCCTTCCTGCTGAATGCTGATCGTCGGATAGCCGAAGCGTGAGGTGAACTCGAGCGGATAGATGCCGTTCGAGTTCACCATGCAGTTCACGTCGATGTAGCCGACGTAGCGCTCCTCGCGCAGCCGCGATTCCATCTTCTTGAGCGTCGCGTTGAAGATGCGGGTCGGCTCGCTCCAGAACATCGTCGTGCCCATCTCGCCGGTCGAGGGACCGATGTCGCCGGGGAAGAGTTTCTTGTGCTCGAAGTTGATGTTGACGGGGAGGACGAACTCCTTGCCGTTGAAGAACGCGCCGGCGGCGACCTCGACCCCGACGATGCGGCGCTGCAGCTGAAACGCCTTGACGCGATCGGCCCAGGCGCGCTGGTAATCCTCGAGCACCTGGATCACGTCCTTGCCGTCTTCGTCCTCCCCCACGAACAGCAGCTGCTTCAGGTTCTGCGCTTCGCCGCTCGGCTTGATGACGTAACGGTTGGGGTTGGCGCGCACGAACGCGATCGCGTCGTCGAACGAATGGAAGTTCTCCTGCGGGATGATCGAGACGCCGGCCTTCTTGAGCTCCTGCTGTCCGAAGGCGCGGTCGTCCTCGAGCTGGTCGGTGTAGGGAGTGCCGCCGACGACGAGCTTGCCGGTCTGGCGCAGCTGATGCGCCTTGGCGCCCTGGCCCAGGACGTCGTCGAACACGATGACGTCGGCCCAGGGGACTTCTTTGACCCAGTCGTCGGTCTTGGGGACGAAGCCGTCGGCGATCTCGCGCTCGCTCGTGGATTCGACGAACAGCTTCACTTCGTGGCCTTCCTTCACCACCTGCCAGGCGATGTCGGCGATCAGCCCGTCGAGCGAGACAAAGAGAAACTTCTTGCGATCCAAGTCCTTGCCTCAAGCTGGTAGAGAGCCGGAAAGGTAATATTTTTTCCCCCTGCAGGACTCCATTTGAGCCTGGTAATGAACGGTAGCGTGGCGGCAAGCGAGGTATATTTTCCCGCCATGAGACACTCTCTCCCACTCTCGATCGCCGCACTCCTTGCCGCGGGCTCGCTCGCGGCCCAGACCAGCAAACCACAGTGCGCCGCGGACAACGCCGGCCTGACCCTCCAGCCGGGCTTCTGCGCGCTCATCGTCGCCGAATCGATCGGCCCGGCGCGCCACCTCGTCGTGCTCGAAAACGGCGACGTGCTCGTGGCGGCCGCCGGACCGCGCGGCGGCGTGCGCGCCCTGCGCGATACCACCGGCGACGGCAAGGCCGACGTCATCAGCAGCTTCGGCGTGGGCGGCGGCACCGGCATCGCGTTCGCCGGCGAGTACCTCTACTTCGCCACCAACAACACCGTGGTGCGCTGGCACTGGAGCATCGGCCGGCTCGAGCCCGCGGGCGCGGCGGACACGGTGGTGAGCGGTCTGACGATGCAGCGCAGCCACGCGGCCAAGAGCCTCGCGATCGGCTCGGACGGACAGCTGTACGTAAACATCGGCGCCCCGTCGAACTCGTGTCAGGTGCAGGACCGCGCGCCGGAATCGCCCGGACAGGATCCCTGCCCGCTGCTCGACAGCGCGGGCGGCATCTGGCGCTTCGATCCGCGCCGGGCGGGGCAACGCCAGAACGACGGCCAGCGCTATGCCACGGGCCTGCGCAACGCCGTGGCGATCGGCGTCGATCCGGGCACCGGCTCGCTGTTCGTGGCACAGCACGGCCGCGACCAGCTCGCGGGGAATTGGCCCAAGCTCTACACGGAAGAGGCGAGCTCCGAGCTGCCGGCCGAGGAAGTGTTCCGGCTCGAGCCGGGCGGGGACTATGGCTGGCCGTATTGCTACTACGACTGGCGTCGGAGATCGAAAATCCTGATGCCCGAGTACGGCGGCGACGGCCGCACGGTCGGTCCACGCTGTGAGTCGGTGCCGAAGCCGGTGGTCGCGTTCCCCGGCCACTGGGCGCCGAACGGCCTCGTGTTCTACAACAACCGCAACTTCCCGCTCAAGTACCGCGGCGGGCTGTTCATCGCGTTCCACGGCTCGTGGAACCGCTCCGGCGCGCAGCAGGGCTACAAGGTGATGTTCGTGCCGATGGCGCGCGGCGTGGCAACCGGCGCGCCTGAAGTGTTCGCGGATGGGTTTGCGGGAGCGACGGTCACGCCCGCCGGCGCGCGCTACCGGCCCGTCGGACTGGCAGTCGGGCCGGACGGCTCGCTCTACGTTTCTTCGGATCAGGGAGCCGGTGCCGTGTTCCGGATCGTGAAACAGCCCTAGCGGCGCGTCCCGGCGAGCCGCGCGCGCGTCACCGAGTCGGCGGTGGCGAGCGCGCGGTCCGACTCCCACTTGTAGTAGAGGGTGAGGCACGACGAGAGATTGAAATCGCGCTTCGCCATGCACGTCTGCAGCTCACGCCGGTGCTTGGGCAGCTCCGCATTCCACTGGGAGTCGACGGTCGCCCGCACGCGCGACAGCGGCCACCCCGCAATCAACAAGCAATCCTTCAGCGGCTCCTCGCGGCGAGTGCAGTTCTGATAGTCGCGCTTGTGCTTGGCGGCATCGAGCGCCCAGACGGAATCGTCACGCCATCTCTTGAGCGAATCGAGCTCCTGCGCACGCGCCTGCGCTGCGCGCGTGGCGTCGTCCACTTTCCAGCGATAGAGCTGCACGAGACACTGGGTCGTGCCCTTGGCGTCGAGCGAGATGGAGCTGCACTCGACGATCTCGTCGCGGCGGGTGGTCTTTTTACCGCAGGCGCCCACCAATACCGCCAGGGCGAGCAGTGAGCTCAGTTTCAGGACGTGAGATTTCATGGGACCCTAAGATAAATCGTGCGACGTGCGGCGTGCGGCGTGCGTGTAAGTCACATCGGCATAAGTACGTACGACGCGAACGCCACACGCCACACGCCGCACGCCACACGCCGCACGCCGCACGCCACACGCCACACGCCACACGCCACACGCCACACGCCGCCGCACGCCGCACGCCACACGCCACACGTGCATTACCGAAGCAGCAGCAAGACGTCGTACAGTGCGTGAGTCCAGGCAGTTATGCCGAACCCCCTGGTCAGGTACAACGCGCTGAAGAAAAGCCCCGCAATCGTACGAAACACAAACGAGTAGATGTCCCACCGATCGCCGAACGGGCCGATGTAATGAAAGGCCGAGAAGATCAGCGCGCCGAGCACGGTGGCCGCGACACCGGCGACGAGCGGTCGCCAGCCCAGAAGCTTGTGCGCGCCCCACGCGAGCAACCCGACCAGCACGACGCGAAACAGCAGCTCTTCGTACAGCCCCGCGCCGATCGACAGCATCAGCATCGTCCCGCGGCCGAGCCGCGCCTGACCCAGACCGAGAGCGAGCGGCGGCGGTCCGCCGAGGACCAGGATCGTGAGCGCGCCGACCACGACGCCGAAGACGAGTGAGAGCAGCACCGACTCGAGGAACATCCCGCCGAGGATCGCGGGCGAGAGCTTGCCGGGATGGGAGCGGATATCTTTGGCGATGAGCCAGGCGCCGACGCCGATCAGGCAGAGCATGAACAGTCTCGGCCCCCAGGCGCCGGCCAGCCAGACGAACACCGCCTGGATCATGATGTCGGCGCCGTTTCGGACTTCGAGGCCGCCCGGCTCGGCGGGTACCACGAGCGTTAGAACCTGGTAAATGATGAGGAGCGGCAACGCGAACAGCAGGCTGTAGCGGGGGGCGCGGCTGGCCTGCCAATAGGTCCCAATCATTGACTGAATCTTATCCTTCGCCCGGTTCCGTACAGAGCCCTACGTGAGCTTCACGATCCTCGTTACCGCCGTCCTCGCCGTTCAGACTCCCGCCGGCGATACCGGCAACGCCTACCTCGATGCCGAGGCGCGCCGGCTCGTCGCGGCCTCCCGCGCCCGCCGCGAGACGATCGACCGCTCGATTACCGGCTATCGCACCACGATGCGCGAGCGCATCGGCGTCGGCATCCGCGCGCTGCGGCGCGACCGGCTGCTATACCGCCGCGAGCTGGCGCTGCGGATCGACTGGCGCCGCGACTCGGTCGCGCAGATCGACGTGATCGGCGCGCGCGAGCAGGTGCCCGCCGCGGCACCCAAGCGTACGTTGCCCGAGGATCTCAAGGGCGACGCCGGGGACTACGCGTTCGATCCCGCCGACGACCGGCTCACGATCGGCTTCAGCTCATCGAGCCGGGATTCCACGGCCGACTCGACCAGGGAGCGCCGGCTCGAGTTCCAGCACCCGCTCGCTCCAGGCAGCGAAGCGCATTACCGGTTCGCCACAGGCGACTCGAGCGTCGTCCTGTTCCCCAACGGTCGCACGATCCGGCTGCGTGAGCTGCGGATCATTCCCCGGCGGCTCGACGTCCGCCTCATGACGGGGTCGTTCTGGATCGATGAAGATTCCCACGCGGTCGTGCGCGCGCTGGTGCGGCCGGCGCGCGCCTTCGATCTGGAGCAGGACCTGGGTGAGGACGACGACGACATCCCCGGCTTCGTGAAGCCGATCCGCGTCGAGTTCCGGTTCCTGACGATCGACTACGGCCTGTGGGAAGGGCGCTGGTGGATGCCGCGCCTGATCGCGATGGACGCGGTCGCCACCGCCGGATCGATCCTGCAGATGCCGGTGCGCTACGAGCGCGTGTACGACGACTACGACGTCACGGGCGATACTACGCAACGGCTGGCGCCGCGGCCGCCCGTCGCGACTGCCGCTGAGGACTCGATCGCACGCGCGGCCTGCCACGCCCGTGAGGACGCCGAGCAGATATCCTGCAAATGCCGCAACGGCCATTGCCTTGCGTTCCGGGTGAATATCCCGACCGATACGGCCGCGCTGCTCGTCAGCGCGATATTGCCCCCGCCGTTCGGCGCGGAGAATGACACGCTGATCGCGAGCGGCGAGCTGCGGGAGCTGGATCGCGCCATAGGCAAGCTGCCGGCCGCGCCGTGGCAGCTCCGCGCGCGGCCGCCACGCTGGGGGCTCGCGCGGTTCAACCGCGTCGAGGGTTTATCGCTCGGCGCGCGCGGCGAGCTCGACCTCGGCCGCCTGCGCGCGGACGGCGCCCTGCGGATTGCCACCACGGACGGCGCCCGGGATGTTGAAGCCGGCATCGTCCGAGAGGACGTCTCGAGGCGGGTCCGATTCGCGGGCTACTACCGGCTCACGGCGGTCGATCCCACCGCGCGCTCGCTCGGCATCGGGAATTCGCTGAATGCGTTGTTTCTGGGCCGCGACGACGGCGACTACTTTCGGGCGGCGGGCCTCGAGCTGACCATCACGCCGGCCGTGACGTTGCCGCAACGCTTCACCGTGCGCGTGTACGCCGAGCAGCAGCGCGATGCGCGCAAGTTGACCGACTTCTCCGTGCCCAACGTGTTCAACGACAATCACCTGTTCCGCCCGAACATCGTCGCCGATTCGGCCGACCAGGTCGGCGCGTCCCTGACGCTGCGCACCCAGCTCGGCATCGATCCGGCGCTGCCGCGCTGGAGCGCCGACGTCACGCTCGACGGCGGGGCGGGGACGTACGAATTCAGCCGCGCGAGCGCCACGGTGCGTCTGACGACGCCGCTCGCCGGTCAGCTGGCGGGAGCGCTCGAGCTGGCCGGCGGCATGTCCGCGGGACGCCTTCCCGTGCAGAGCTACTGGTACCTGGGCGGGCCCGGGACGCTGCGCGGCTATGGTGGCAACGCCACGAGCGGCGACGCATTCTGGCGCGGCCGGCTCGAGCTCGCGAACAGCTGGCCCGCGGCACGCCTCGTGTTTTTCGCCGACGTGGGCCGCGCCGGTCCCCGCGAGCACCTCTCGCTCGCGAGATCACTGGCCGGGGTCGGCGTCGGCGCGAGCTTCCTCGATGGCTTGGTTCGGCTCGACGTCGCCCGCGCCGTCCGATCGCCCACCGGCTGGCGCGTCGACTTCTATACGGACGCCGCGCTCTGACGGCCGGACGGTTCGACTGCCCAACGTTTCCGCAGTTAATTTGTGGACCCCATGACTGCCGCATCAGCCACCCCCGCGAGCGATCTCAAGCGCGAGCTGACACTGCTCGACGCCGTCATGATCAACGCCGGGACGATGATCGCCTCGGCGATTTTTCTGGTCCCCGCCGATGTGGCCGCCGCCGTTCCGGGAGTGGGCCTGATGACGATCGCGTGGGTCGTGGGTGGAGCGATCTCGGTCCTTGGCGCGCTTTCGGTGGCGGAGCTCGCCGCCGCCTACCCGGAGGCGGGCGGACAGTACGCGTACCTGCGTGAGGCGTACGGACCGTTGTGGGGCTTTTTGTACGGCTGGACCGCTCTGCTCGTGATCAACCCGGCGTCCATCGCGGCGATTTCCGTGGCGTTCGCTCGCTACATCGGCTTCTTCACGCCGCTCTCCGAGCCCGCGATTCGCGCCATCGCGGTGTTGTCCATCTTCGCACTCACGCTGCTCAACGGCCGCGGTGTTCGGCTTGGCGCCACGACGCAGAATGTCCTGACCTTTGCCAAGATTGGCGCCCTCCTGGTCATGGTCGGCGCGGCCTTTCTATTGCCGGGAGGATCGACGGCGAATCTGAGCCAGCTGTGGCCGCAGGGGCCTGTGGCGTCGTGGATCGGTCCGTTCGGCGTCGCCATGGTGGCCGTCCTGTGGGCCTACGACGGCTGGATCGAAACAACGTACGTCGGCGGTGAAATCCAGGATCCGGGCCGCAACCTGCCGCGGTCGATCATTCTGTCGACGCTGATCGTGGTCGCTCTCTATACCGTGGTGAGTTTTTCGTTCGCCTACGTCCTGTCGCCGGAGCGGATGGCGGGCTCCAAGGTCGTCGCTTCCGACGCCGCCGCGGTTGTGCTCGGCGGCGGCGGCGCCGCGTTCGTCGCGGCCGCGATTCTCATGTCGACCCTCGGCTCCAACAACGGCCAGATTCTGGCAGGGCCCCGGATCCCGTACGCCATGGCTCGCGGCGGGCTGTTTTTTCGCTCCCAGGCCCACGTCCACCCGCGCTACGCGACGCCCGTGGTCGCGCTCCTGACGCAAGCGGTGATCGCGTCGGTGCTGGCCGCGAGCGGAACGTACAACACGCTATTCACATACGTCGTGTTCGCGTCGTTCCTGTTCTATGGATTGTCTGCCGCTGCCGTGATTCGGTTGCGCCGCCGTGCTCCGGCGCTGGAGCGACCGTATCGGGCGTGGGGTTATCCGTTCACGCCGCTGATCTTCATCGCGTTCGCCGCGTGGCTGGTCGTGAGCACGGTGATCGAAACGCCACGCGAGTCGGCGGTCGGGGCAGGGCTGATCCTGCTCGGACTCCCCGGCTACTACTACTGGAAAAAAGGCCGTACGGTGCGCTAACTGACGGCACCAACCCCTACCGCCCCCTACCGTCTCCTACCGTCTTCTACCGTCTCCTACCGTCTCCTACCGCCCCCGGCCGGTAGTCGATCAGCTCCGCCAGCGAGGGCGGAATCCGCTGACCCCACACATCGCGCATCGGGACCGTGACGATCTGCGGCCGCGTGCCCGGCTGACCATCGCGCCCGTCCGGTCCTTTGGCGCCCGAGGGGCCGGCGGCGCCTGCTACGCCGGCCACGCAGCGCGAATCGTTCGCGGGCTTCGGGGCGCCTCCTTTGCCGCCGGCGCCGCCTTTGCCGCCCGCGCCACCTTCGCCGCCTTCACCACCCGGGACCCGCGCCTCGATCAAGCCGGCGAGGAAGGGTTCTTCGGCCGGCGCAATGATCGTGATTTGGCCGCCGCGGCCGCCGGGACCACCGGCACTGCCGTTGCCGCCCGCGCCCCCGGGACCGCCGGCGCCGCCCGGGCAGCCGTCCTGGCCGTTGGTGCCTGCCACGCCCGATTGGCCGTCGGCTCCGCGCAGCCCGCGCGACCCGCGCGATTCGACGATGAGCCAGTCGGATGGCGGAACGGCGCGCGCGTCGGCCAGGACGTAGAACGGCGGGGCCTCTTCGACCTCGATGCCGGCCACCAGGAGTCGGTCGTAAAACGGCGAGCGCACGATGCCGAGCCGAACGGTGACCTGCGGCCCGCTGTTGCCGGCGCCCGCACCCCGGAAGCCGAACGAATGCTGCAGGCAGCTGTAGTCGGGTGTCAGAACCGCTGATGTCGCGATGCTGGGCTTGGCTTTGAGTGCCGCCTCGAGCCGGAAGCCGGTCATGGCAGTGGCCAATGGATCGCGCGCGGCGGACCAGCCACCGCCCTCGAGCGCCGTGGCTTCATTGCTCCAGCGAGTCAGGAAGACGACGTGGAGTCGCGGCGGTTGGTCCTCGTCGTAGCGGCTCTCGAACGGGACGAGCGAGCCGTCGTTCAGGACCGCGGTGTAGGTCGCCCCGAACGACTCGCCCGGACAGGCGCGCGTGTTCGTGGACATGCGGATCTCGCGGATTTGCTCGACCAGGCCGGGCTCAGGGGCGAACGTCGGCGGTGGGCGTTTGGGACCGCAGGCGGCGGTCAGCAGGATCGCGGCGAGTACGACATACCTCATTGATAGGGATCTCCCCAAAGGTCGGCCCTAATGTAGTATTTCCCGCATGCATCGTGTTGAAGCCACGGTCGGCGTTGGATTGATCGAGACGATGCGGTCCCGCGAGGGCCGGCTGCCCTGGCTGGGCAGGCACCTCGCCCGGATGCGCGCCTCCGTCGCCACCCTGGGACTCGCGTCCCCCCCCGAGGACATCGCGGATCTCGCGCGCATCGCCGCTGGTCCGGGTGAGCGCGTGGTGCGGCTCGAGCTGTGCGACGGTCGCCTCGAGGTCTCGACCCGCGACGTGCTGGAGCAGCGGCCACTCGCGGTCGCGGTGTCGGACGAGAGCTATCGTCCGTATCCCCACAAGACGACGCAGCGCGAGCAGTTCGGTCGCTCGTTCGCGAACGCCCGCCGGACCGATATGGACGACGCGCTGCTGGTCACGCCCGAAGGGTTTGTGGCTGAGGGAACCGCCTGGAGCGTGTTCTGGTGGGACAATGGCACGCTGTACACACCTACGGTCGAGCTCGGCATTTTGCCCGGCATCGGGCGCAGACGCATCATGGAGCTCGCCGGTGTACAGGAAGCGCGGGCTCGCGTGGAGGAGCTCGAGGGCCGGAGCATGTTTCTGGTGAATGCGGTGCGCGGAGTGGTGGAAATCGGGCGTTTTCAGGGCGAACCGGTCCCGCGGGATCCGCGCACCGCTGAGCTTTCAGCGAGCTTCTGGCCCGATTAGGTTTGGCACTACTAGACGTCCAGACGTCTAGTAGCATGGTGGCTGTAGCTCAATTGGTTAGAGCGCCGGACTGTGGCTCCGGAGGTTGCGGGTTCAATCCCCGTCAGCCACCCTCTCTCGAGTTGCGAAGTTGCGCAGACGGCGAAGTTGCAAAGTGGCCGCAAGTCATGGCCTGACGGCGTGGTTCGTCTTGGCAGGCGCGTGGAGGTTTTCAGAGCTCGAGGTGTAACTCCTCGCGGGACGGGGGGTATCCTCACCTCCGATGTCATCAGAGCATGTGAAGGAGCAACGGAAACACACCGCGCCGGCGGACCCTGAACATCGCGAGCTGTCGCAAGACCACCCGCTCGAAGAAGCCCAGAAACACAGCCACACGATTCTCGAGCAGCTCACCAGCGATACCGAAGACGATCTGCAGCGCCCCACGCAGGGGATGCTGCTCTCCGGCCTCGCCGCCGGCCTCGATCTCGGCTTCGGGCCGTTCGCGGTCGCCGTCGCCGTCACGCTCACCGAGGGCACGTTCTCCAAGCCGGTCCAGGAGCTGCTCAGCGCCAACCTCTACGCCGTCGGCTTCATCTTCGTCACGCTCGGGAAGTCGGAGCTGTTCACCGAGCAGACGACTTCGGCGATCCTGCCGGTGCTCGCGCGGCGGGCCTCGATCGCGCAATTGCTGCGCCTGTGGGGGCTGGTGCTGCTCGCGAACCTCGTCGGAGGCGCGGTGTTCGCGCTGCTCGCTACGAGGCTCGGCCCTGGGTTGGGCATCGTGACGCCGGCCACGTTCATTCAGCTTGCGACGCCGCTGATCGACAAGACCGCCGGCGTGACGTTGTTGAGCGCCGTAGCGGCCGGATGGCTGATGGGGTTGGTCGCCTGGCTGATGAGCGCGTCACGTGAAACGATCAGCCAGATCGTCGTCGTGTGGCTCACCACCAGCTTGATCGGGCTGTTCAAGCTCCATCATTCGATTGCCGGCAGCAGCGAGGTCCTGATGAGCGCGCTGAGCGGCGGCGCGAGCGCCGCCGAGTACGCGCGCTTTCTCGCGCTCGCGGTGTTGGGGAACGCTGTCGGCGGCGTGTTCTTTGTAGGCCTGCTGAAGTTCAGCGCGGTGCAGGGCAGTACGCGCTAGACTCGATCAGCTTGTTCGCTCAAACCTCAAGTTCCGCACCCGCCCCGTCGTAAACCGGAACCCATCGACTCGCCCCGTCGGGTCACGGCTGAACACCAGCACACCCGGCCCGATCCCGAAGCCGTCGCGATAGAGCGGCCGCATTCGCCACGTGCCGCCCGGCGCGAAGACGCGCGAGACGGTGAGCGCGCCGCTCGAGTCGAGCGCCACCCGCATCGTCGCGTCAGCTTCGGGACTCTCATAGACCCCTGCATACTCGCCGAGCGCGGCGCGGGCCGTGTCGGCTTCCGCGACCCAGTCGGCCGGCACCGTGTCGCTCTGCGTGGAGACGATGCGCAGGTCATAGTGGCCGTCGGCGCGGCGCTGGAACACCAGCCGGCTGCCGCCGCGCGCCGCCTGGAACGTCGTACCACCGCGATCGATCGGGACCAGCTCGATGCCGCTCTCGGTCTCGAGGTTGCCGTTCGTCACACGCAGGCGCTGCGCCCGCATGTCGCGCAGGTTGCGGTACAGGCCGGCCTTGTCGGCGATCGCGGCGGCCGGCGCGTTGACGCGGGACGGAGCGGCCGGCGTGGTGCGTCCCCCGAACGTGAGTAGAAATCCCGACACGGAGTCGGCCATCGTCTCGGGATCGGCGTCGCCGGCATTGCACAGCACCGCCGCCGACACGCCGGGGTCCGTGTAACGGACGAGATAGGCGCGGTAGCCGGAGGTCGCGCCCCCGTGTCCGACCCACGGCTGGCCGCGATAGGTGCCGGTGAACAATCCGGCGGCGTAACTGATCTGTTGTCCGTTGCTCAGCACCCCCCGCCGCTCCTGCTCGGCCCGGAGCCCGGGGCCGCCGAGGCGCGTCGAGTCGAACGCGGCGTTCCACTTGAGCAGATCGCCCACGGTTGTGAGCAGGCAGCAATTGCCGTAGATGTTTTCGACCGCGCGCTCGGCGCGCCACGCGCTCGAGTCCTTGTCGTAGGACAGCGCGCGGTTGCGCACGACGCGCATGGCGTCGTCGCGCCAGCTCGTCGACGTCATGCCGAGCGGCTGGAAGATGCGGCGCCGCGTGAACTCGGGGAACGACTCGCCCGAGACGCGCTCCACGACCATCGAGAGCAGATTGTAGTTCGAGTTCGAGTACTCGTATTCGCTTCCGGGCGGGAAGTTGAGCTCGCGCATCCTGGCGATGATTTGCAGCACCATCGCGTGATCGAGCGCGCGGGTGTTGCGCGGCCACCCGCCGATTCCCGCGATCGAGCCCCAGTCGCGCAGTCCCGACGTGTGATGCAGCATGTGTCGCAACGTGATCGACTGCATGAACGCCGGCAGCTCGGGCATCCAGCGCCGCACCGGATCGTCGAGGTTGAGCTTTCCGTCCCGCGCGAGTAGCAGGATCGCGGCCGCGGTGAACTGCTTCGACACGGACCCAGCTTCGAGGATCGATGCGGGGCTGAGCGGAACGTTCCGCTCGAGATCGGCCATGCCGTAGGCGCGCTCGAGCAGGACGCGGCCCTGTTTGGCGACGCCGATCACGCAGCCGGGCGATTGCGAGGACGCGTATTGGCGGAAGATGTCGTCCACTCGCGCCTCGAAGGACGCTTGTTGCAGGAGTAACAGGAGCAGGAGTCGAGTCATGGCGCTAACGTGTGCCGGTCACGCCGGGGCCGCAAGCCGCGACAGGCTTACTCGCCGAATCGCACGCGGCGCGTGTCCAGCTCCTGCCCCGTGGCGCGCGTCAGCACGCCGTACAGCTCCGGGCGGCGCGCGCGCAGCCAGCGCCTTCCGGAAGACATCGGCAGCAGCGCCGCATCGAGATCCGCGACGACGATGGCGTCGCCCGCCGCTCGCGTTTCCGCGATGATCCGGCCGTAGGGGTCGAGCACCATCGCGTTGCCGGTGCGGATCTCGTCATCGTCGATGCCGATTCCGTTGCTGAACACCAGGAACATCCCGTTGTCGTGCGCGCGGCTCGGCAGCCAGCGCATCAGCCAGCCGCGCCCGTTGGGACCGCACAGCTCCGCCTCACACGCTGCCGGGTCCTCATGGCGGCGCGCCCAGATTGCCGGGTCGATCGGCTTCATGCCGTGGGGACTCAGCGATTTGCACCCACCCGTCTGATGCGGCGCGAGCAGAACCTCGGCGCCGAGCAGAGCAGTGGCGCGCGCATTCTCGAGGATGTTGTTGTCGTAGCAGATCAGCACGCCGACCCGGCATCCGTGGGGGGTGTCGAACACGGTGTAGCGATCACCGGCGCAGATCGTGGGATGCTCGAACGCGTGCAGCTTGCGATGCACGGCCCAGGTTCCGTCCGGCATGGCGACGAGGTAGGCGTTGTACACGCAATCGTCCGGCGCCCGCTCGAGCAGCCCCGCGCCGATGGTGAGACCGTGCTCGCGCGAGAGCCGCCGCAGCTCCGTGCTGCTCGGTCCGTCGGGGATTGGCTCGGCGAGAGCGGCGAACTCGACCCGCGGCAACTTGCGCACGTGCCAGTAGCCGGTGATGCACATCTCGGGGAACGCGACGATCTCTGCGCCGGCGCGCGCGGCTTCGCCCGCGAAGTGCCGCACGCGGCCGAGATTGAACGCCTGGTCGTTCGGCGCATGCTGAAACTGTACGCTGGCAACCCGGATGTCGCGCATCCCGCAACTCTACACGGACGGCCTGGTATCGCCAGCCAGGTTATTCGGCTCTCGAGGGCGGTGTGCCCTTCCTGATCACCACGTGCGTCGCGGCGCTGCTGGTGACGTGTTCCGCGCAGACGTAGCCGAGCGCCAAGAGGTCGATCCCGGCGAACAGGTGCTCGCCGGAGCCGAGCAGAATGGGGGCGATCGCGACGTGCAGCTCATCGATCAGCCGTGCCTCGAGGAATTGCCGGACCGTCGACACGCCGCCGCCAATCTGGATGTCCTTGTCGCCCGCGACCTCGCGCGCGCGCGCGAACGCGTCATGAATGCCGCCCGTGACAAAGTGGAATTCCGTTCCTCCTTCCATCACGACCGGCTTGCGGGGGTGGTGCGTCAACACGAACACGGGCACGTGATAGGGCGGGTTCTTGCCCCACCATCCCCGCCACTGCTCATCGGGCCAGTCACCCCGCACCGGGCCAAACATGTTGCGGCCCATGATGTACGCGCCGATTCCGACCAACCCGCGGGCCGCGAAGTCGTCGTCGATGCCGGTGGTGCCGCCGCTCTTGCCGTGTACGCGCTGAAACGAGCGTGTCGGGATGAACCATCCATGCAGCTCCTCGCCACCCTCTCCGAGCGGGTTTTCGACCGTCTGTCGCGGGCCGGCGCCATAGCCGTCGAGTGAGATCGCAAGGTTATGAACGCGCACTTTTGCCATAGACCTCCCTGGGCGAATACTGTTATCGCGCCGTGAGGCTTGGAATCTCGAGTCGCGCGAGTCGCCAGGTAAGGCCGGAGCGGTGAAACAGGAATGTCACGACACCCTCCCCGCGCGCGTTTCCCATCGTCAC
>DASSUS010000024.1:0-24757 GCA_035706765.1 Gemmatimonadales bacterium | reverse complement strand
CGGAACGGCGGCGTGTCGCGCATCCGGCCCGGCCAGCCCGCGGAGCTGATCGCGCAGAACATCCCGAACGCGGCGTCGATGTGCTACGACGCCGGGGCGAACCAGCTCGTGATTCCGATGAATCCGAACAACGGGTTGGCGTTTGTGCCGTTGAAATAGGGGTCTATCCGTCGCGTGCGATACGTGTAGGTTCGGGGCGGTCGTCGCTGCACTTCACGAGCCAGTCGCCCGGACCAACACACCGCAGGAGATGCCCTTGCGATTCCCGACCCCGCGCGCGGGTGCCTTCGCCGTCGTCGCCGTTCTGCTCGCCGTCACGGTCCATGCCGCGACGAGTGCCGCCGCCTACAATTCCGAAGAACACAAGTGGATCGCGGACCTCGCCATGGCTCGCGTCAATCAGCGCTCCGCGACCTTGCCGGGAACCATGGCGTTCGAGGACTTCCCGTTGGCCCGCGCGCGCTATCAAAACGCCAAGGAGCTGGCGATCGGGATCCGGGAAAATGGCACGGCCGGATACGATTCGACCGAGATCGACGTCCAGGACAACAGCTACTGGACGGGCTACGCGCAGCGCGAGGGCAACTTCAAGTTCCATATCCCGGACGTCGCCGAGATGCGGTCGACGCGCACGCTCTGGGTCCCGGCCTGGGACGGCACGCAGGACGCACGCTTCACGTTCGGCGAGCTGGTCGCGCTCTACGGAGACTACCGGCGCACGGTGTCGTGCGCCCCCACGAACCCATCGCGCTGCTACCTGTCGCAGGCCGATAGCGCCGCGTACCGCGGCATCGGCGGCGGCCGCACCAAGGGCCGGATCTTTTTCGAGTATGGCACCGATTGCTTCGGGTTCAGTTGCGGGTATGAGCCGCCCGACATTCCCGTTCGCACCTACCTCGCCTTCATCGGGTCCGGACTGTGGCCGCCGTACGGAACGCTCGGCAACGCCGTCAGCAACACCGCCTGGCCCGAGGAGTGGCTCGACGCCGGCTGGTGGGGTGACGAGATGATGCGCATCGCGAACGTGAACGACTGGCATTGGCAGCAGGCGGCCGTCGCGTGGTATGTCGGCATGCATCGCATGGCCCTGAAGTATGCGCTCCTGGCGCGCACCGACTCGCGCTACTGGGTGCAGGCGCTGCATCACGAAGCGAGCGCGCTCCACAGTCTCACCGATCTGTTCGCGTACGGGCACGTCATCGTCAGCCGCGACCGTACGTCCTGGGAGATCATGGGGGACAACAGTCTCCGGTCCACGGCGACCTACGCCTGGATGGAGAACGTCATCGCGATGGGTGGAGGCAACCGCGACCAAGGGACGGGCAAGGTCTCGGTGGGGGCGACATTGCCGCCGCTGCAAACCTCCGATGCGCCGCGCCAGGACATGCTGGAGAGCTATCAGAGTGGGTGGGGCACGATTTCCCTGACCGAGCACAACTATCACGACGCCTACAATGCGGCCGGCGCCACCGTGATGAACATGAAGCGCCAGACATTCCACATCTATGGTGATTACAAAATGCGGGGTAACAACCGGCTGACGCAGGACATCATCGAGGAAACGGTACGCGCGTCGGTGCAGTCGCTGTTCGATGCCTACGAAGCGAACCCGCCGCTCGACGAGCTCGTGGGGAACGGGTCGGCGGCGTTCGATGCGCTCTTGAACATTCCTGTGTATGTCGCGGACAACGCGGGCAGCTACGCGGGAATGTGGACGAGTTATGCGGCCGCCGTGAACCAGCTGACCGGCGCCGGATTCGCTCCCGATCTTGCCTGCATCATTCCGTTGGTGGACGGACGGAGCGCAGCGCCCGCGTCGCGCTCGAGCGTGTGCTCGACCCCGTCGATGATGACCGACGCCGCCGTCGTCTCGGAGCTGCTGCACAGGGACGGGTCGCTGGGGAAAGGGGACCAGCAGGGACTCGACACGCAAGGCAACGCCAACGGATCGTACGACGCGGGCGACTTCCTGGCGTGGGTCCGTCGCACGGGAGCGACGCCATGAGCCGGCTCGCACTCATCGGCCTGGCGCTGCTCGCGGCCGGCTGTTCACGCGACGTGAGCGGCAATGCCGCGGTCACCCTTCGCGTCGTCCTGACGACTCCCAACAGCGGTCAGGACGGCTCGACGGTCCTGACGCTCACGGGGCCGGACGTCCCGCGATCGGTTGCCGCCATTGCCGGATTGCAGCTGTGGGGTGGGCCCGTCACATCTTCGTCGAGCACGGTCGCACTGACGGGCACGCTCACGAGCGGCACGATTCTCACATTCGAGACGGACGCGCGCTACGCCGATCAGTTTACGGCCACGCTGCGGGAGGTGGCGAACAGCGATTCGACCGTCGCGCTCCGGGATCTCGCGGGATATTCGGTAGCGGTGATGCCGTAGCGGACAAAGGCCTCACGGCCGCCGCATGGAGCATGGCGCCGTCCATGCGCTGAATCGTAGCCGGGGGGTACACGGTCCTACTATCCACCCTCTGGGGAGAATGATGGATCTGCTGTGTGCGACGTAAGTGGCAGGAACGTCTCTCATCCACTCGCGACGTGGCCTTCTCGTGTCCGGGACGGCCGAGTGAGGCCGAGGTGTTTCAGGCGCTCAAGGAGCGCGCCACGCGTCAGGGCGACACGGCCATTCTCGAGGCGCTCGCACGCGTCAAGGCGCCGTGCTGAGGCGCCACAGCATGGGTCGCTTATGGCTGCAGCATTCGCGCCATCCGACGATCTCGCCATGAGCGTTGAGCGCGATGGGCGCACCAGGCCCCAGGGCGGTCATACGACCCGCTTGCCAGATGTACAGCGTGCAGTCCCCCGGGTCCGCTCCCATGCTTGGGCACCACGTGCCGACGACTTCCCCGTTCGGGCCGAGCACACGCCCACTCATAAGGGTCGTGCTCTGTAGCTGACCATTCTCCCAGAGAAAGACCTGCCCGTACCCCTCGCTGAAAACCAGGACTTGCCCGCGATCGTTGATCGCACTCGCCCAGGTATTGTGACCGGGGTCTACGCCGAGGTCACGGATGACACCGTTCTCCCAGATGACTGCACGCTTTTTCCCATCAGCGCCGTCGGCGTAACCGACGATAACCCCGCTGGCATTGATGTCCGCCGCTACGGCCGAGCCGCAATCGCCCGGGGTGGCGACCTGCGTGCAGGGCCGCGATGCGAGAACGCCCAGGTCGCGCATGATGCCATTCTCCCAGAGAAAGGGGTGCTGCACAAATGTCGGTGCTAGACCGTCCGTGTGCGTCACTGTTCTGACGTAACTCGCGCCGACGATTTGACCGCGATTGTTCCACGCGCTTGCCGAGGTTGATGGATTCGCGACGGTGGAGTCACTCAAGTCACCAAGATCTACGCGGATATTCTGGCGCCACAGTACGGCTCTGGAAGAGTACGGGGAACTGTCGGAGCGCGTCGTGAGGAGCACTTCGCCGCGCTCATTGATGCCGACGATGGTGGCGATGCCGTCGTGACCGCCAAACCGCCGCGGCGCGGCGTCCGGTGTATCCCAGATAACAAGGCGGTCCGTGGTGTCGTTCACTATCCCCAGAATCCGTCCTGTTGGGCTGATGCGGGCAGGCGTTTCGAAACGGCCGGTCGCCGGCAGTTTATGGATCGCCCCATCCTTGTACATGAAGCTCCAACTGGCGTTGGGTGCGTCCGCAGAATCGATCGTACCGACGACGATGCCGTTGTCGCCGATGGCGGTGGCCATCCCCGAAGCACCTCCCACCAATGAGCCGAGGTCGATCGCTTCCCAGGCTTCGCCGGGCTCAGGCTTTCGGATCACGAGAGTCGCGTGTCCAGTGACTCCCTGGCGCGACGCGGTGATCGTGACGGTGCCTGCCGCGAGAGCGTTCAAAGCGATCGCGTTCAGAGACTGGCCAGACCCGTCGCGTCGTTCAGCAAGCGTCGTGTCGCTCCAGCTCCATTGGTCCACCGCCGAGTCGAGCACTGCCACGAACTGCACCAGCTCTCCGAGAACCGCTGTATCGAGTGCCGGTTGGATAGCGAAGGAGGCAGGCGGAGGCGGCAGGACCGGTGGCGGAACCGATTTCGGCGCGCTCGTATCGGTGCACGCGAGTGCTGCTATGAGCAGCGCGATGCTCGGGCGGCATGTCATCGCGCGCGAATACTGCACGTTCCATACCCGCTTACCTGGCGTGGTTAATTCATTATTATGGGGCGATGCGAGAGCCTGCCCCCGAGCGAACAGAAGGGGACTCTTTGAAGGCGCGTTGACTGCGAGATCGTACCCTTGATTGCGATGCCGGCCGAGCCCGCCTACGTTCCCACGATGTTGCCTGAGCTCATGAGCGCCGAGCAGCTGCTGGACGTGGACATCCCGGGGAAGCAGGTCGAGCTGGTCCGCGGCCGCTTAGTGGTGAAGGAACCGCCCGGCTACCTGCACGGCACCATCGTTGCCCGGCTCTGCTTTGAGCTCGTGCAGTACGTTCGGGCGCACGACCTCGGGCAGGTCGTGGCTGATCCGGGATTCACGCTTGGAAGGAATCCCGACACGGTTCGCGCCCCGGACGTCGCGTTCGTGCAGCGCTCCCGTGTTCCCGATCCATTGCCCACTGCGTTTGCAGAGCTCGCGCCGGATCTCGCGGTGGAAGTGCTCTCGCCGCACGATCGGCCGGGCGAAACCCTCAGCAAGATCGGCGACTGGCTCAATGCCGGCACGCGTCTCGTGTGGGTCATCGATCCCGCGCGCCGTCAGGCGCGAGTCTATCGGCAGGACGGCACTGAAGCGGTGTTGAGCGAGACCGACACGCTCCTCGGCGAGGACGTGCTTCCAGGATTCTCCTGCCCGATCAACGCGATCTTGTAATTGATCTCGATACCTTCGTACAACAGACGTTCGTTCAAATCGTCCGGGGCGAGCCAATACTGTCTATCTTCTGATCGTGACGAAGGGTATCGATCGCCGCATCGCGGATGCGTTCGAAGCCGAGAACGGCTTCGCGCTCCAGCCGCATCTCATCGTGCTCGGCCTCATGGGGTCGCACAGTCATGGCACGTACATACCGCCCGAGGAGCCGGAGATCGACGACGTCGATCTCATGGGATTCCTCGTGCCGCCGCTGCAATATCACATCGGCTTGCCGCGCTGGGAGCATTGGCGACTGCAGGTCGATGAGCTCGACGTTGTCATCTACAGTCTCGACAAAGCGGTTCGGCTGCTGCTCAAGAGCAATCCCAACATCGTCGGCTTCGCGCAGAACATTCCGAACGCGGCGTCGATGTGCTACGACTCCGGCGCGAACCAGCTGGTGATCCCGATGAATCCCAATAACGGGTTGGCGTTTGTTGTCCTCGCGCCCTGAACCGCCTACTGTTCGTTCCTCCTCTCCGAACCGGGAGAGGGGGCGGTCGTGAGACCCGGCTAGTAGTAGCTGAACACCGAGCTCGTCTGAAACTGGCGACCCGCATTGGTGCCGCTGGTAATCGTCACGACCCCGCGGCGTGTGAGCGGTCGATTGCTCCCGTCGTAGGTGTAACTAAAGTCCGCCACGAACGTCTCGGCTGTCCCCGAGCGCGTCACCCGTCCCGGGTTGCCCTTCTGCAGCACCACATCAGGCAGCAGCACCAGGTGATCGAAGAACTCGTCATGTAGCAGGTCGAAGCCGTCGACGTTGGTCCCGGTGTCGTACTGCTCGAACAGGTCAGCGTAGTTCTGTTCAGGCTGGATCCCGATAATGGCTGGCCGATGCCATGCCAGCTCGCGCAGGTTCCCGTCCGGGTAATACGACAGCGACATCGTCTTATCGATGATGAAGCCGCCCGCCACGCGCCGGTCCCGTTCGACGCCAGTCAACTGCAGGCCCTGATACGTGAATACGAGCCGCTCGAATACTCCGCCGGTGTCATCCTGCTCACGGATCAGCGCGACTCGACCGCTGTCGTCGTAGACGTACACCAACTGGTCATGGTTGACGAGAATGTTGTTGCGCATCTCGCTGATTCGGCCGCCGGCATAGCTCACGTCGTAGCGCGTGAATTCCGAGGCGAACGACACAAACGCGACTCGGCCGCGCGAGTCGTACTCGAAGTGGTAATAGGGCGCCGGCTGCGTCGCGCGCACGATGTCCTTGAGGCCCGTGGACACTGGCGGTAGCGGCGGAGGTGGTGGCGGCGTTATCGGTGTCGTTGGTTCCGAAGCGCAGGACCAGGCGATGGCAAGCAGCACCCACAGTAATGGTCGTGTCGTACGTCCCGGCATAGCCCCTCGGCAGGTTCGGTCTGTGGTCCAAACAGCATTAGCGCTCGATCGGTTCCGTCGCCTTTCGAGGGTTCAGGGCCATTCACGCCTTCGCGTTCTGCTCCCGCCAGCGCTCCTCATCGACACCCTTCATCAGTAACCAGCCGCTCGTCAGCAGCAATCCCAGTATGGCGACGAGCACGAGCGGATAGAAAATTGCCGAGCCGAGCGCGGGATAGGCGTACGTCGCCCAGCCGAGCCCGCTGACCATCGCGATCCAGCCGAGGAAGCGCGGCAGGAACGTCGAGTTCGCGATCAGATAACCCTTGAAGAATGTCGACAGGCCGAGAAAAACGAGCGCGATCCCTGCGATGTTGTTGTTGATCCTGATGAACAAATAGGCGAGCGCCGGCAGCTGGCCCTCGCTGAACACCTTCAGATAGTCAGCCCCGCCGACCACGAACAGCGGCGCGTAGTAGAATCCCCGCGCGGCGGTCTTGATCGTCGCGCCCACGAGGCCAAACGTGAGCGCCAGCAGCGCGGCCGTGCGATTGACCGGCCGGAGCAGCAGGTAGAAGAGCGTAACTTCGGCGACCTGCGCCGCCATTTCGAACATGAAAAAGGTGAGGCCGAGGGCCCAGAGCTTCGGCTGCGCGGCGATGTGGGTGGCGGTCTGGGCAGCATCGCCGCGCACCACCATGCCGTCCGCGATCAGCGCTTGTCCTACGATGCCGCCGAACAGCACGAGCAGCGAGAGCGCGCCGGCGGTGCGCGCCAGGGTCTTGGGGGTCATGGACAGATTGTACGGAACTCGATCGACTGAAGCTTCAGACCGTTCGTTTCACCAGCGACTCTAGAGCCTCGATCGCGGCACCCGCCGCAGACAACCGCTCCACCTCCGCCGCGAGCTCCCGGCAGCGCGCTTCGGCGCGCGCGCGATCGGCGTGCGCATCCTTGAGCCGCCCGTCCAGGTCGGCCAGCTCCGCCTCCGCCTCTTGCAGCAGCGCCGCCTGGTCTTCGAGCCCGCGCAGCCGGGCAATCTCCTCCAGCACCTGATCACGCTCGGCGGCCAGCGCTTCCGCCTCGGCCACCGCGTCTGCCGCGATCCGCTGGCGCTCCTCCGCCTGCGCCTCCAGCGACGCGCGCGCTCGACGCTCCTTCTTCAACTCCGCCTCGCTCCGGGCCAGCGCGGAGCGGGTTTCCTCGAGCTCCCCCGCCAGGCGCGTCCGTTCCTCGAGCGAGGACTCGAGCCGGGCTCGCATCGCCTCGATCAACTCCCGTACCGCGGCCGCGGTTTGCTGCGGCTCGGCGCCACCGGCGGAGCCGTGAGCGGCCATTGCAAGACGCTCTCGCAGCGACGCGGTGCGCTCCTTACCGCTCTTCGCGCGGGCGGCGCGCGGACTGGGCTTGGGAGCCGCAGGCGGCTGAGCCGCGGGCGCAGGAGCCACTTCGGGGATTGGCTCGACCGCCAGCTCGATCGTCGCCGGCGGATTCCCGTTCTCGGGGACGCCGCCTCCCGTCAGCTCGGTCAGCACGCGGGAAATCGTTCGCGGCTTGCGGGCGGGAACGTTGGCATCGAATCCGGTGCTCACGCGCTTCTCTCCATCGCGCGCTCGAAGCGCGCGCTGATCATCTCGGTGATGAGGGCGTCGATGTCCCGGGCTCCCTTGGACGACGGAGCGAACGCATTGATGGGCAGGCCCTTGCTCGAGCCTCTCGCGAACTCCGTGCACTGTCGCACGATCGTCTCCGACAGAAACTCAGGGTAATGCGATTCCAGCGCGCGTTTGGCCTCGCGCGCGATTCGGGTCGTCGGATTGTACTGGTTGACGACGATCTTGATTCGCTGCAGCCGGTGATTCAGGTCGTCTTCGAGCTGCCCCAGCGTTTCGAACAACAGCTTGAGACCGTGGAACGACAGAAAATCGGGAAGCACCGGCACGAGCAGGTCGTCGGTCGCCATCAGCGCGTTGAGATTCAGCAGCCCGAACGACGGCGGCGCGTCCATGACGATGAACTCGTAGCGGTCCGCCACACCGGCGAGCGCCCGCTGCAGCTTGTACTCGCGCCCGGCCATCGGCATCAGCGAGATGTCGATCGTCGTCATCCGCAGATTCGCCGGGAGCACGTCGAACTCGGCGAGCGGCGTCCGCACGATCACTTCTTCGATCGGGACGCCGTTCACCAGCGTATCGAACACCGTGCGCTCGAGGTTCTCCGCGGCGAGTCCCAGGTGCTGAGTCGCGTGCCCCTGTGAATCGAGATCGATCAGCAGAACACGATGGCCCAGCTCCGCGAGCCGGTAGGCGTAGGCGACGGAGAGGCTGGTCTTGCCCGTGCCGCCCTTGAAGTTGAGGAACAGCTGGCGGCACGGCGGCTCCCGGCGCGGGCGGCGGTCCAGCACGCGACGGTACGCCGACAGATGCCGCGGCTGGTAGGACGTGGGTCCGCCGCCGAGTGCCTTCAGCTCGGGCATTTTGTCGGCAGCGGCCAGCTGCTTGTCGGTAAAGCCCAGGAGCTTGGCGAAGTGGCTGCGCTTGTAGCGGATATCCACTATGAGGCTCGCTGCACGATGCCGGCTTCCGTGCGCTGAGGGACTTGAGTGCCCAGGATCCGATGAACGATGCGGCGCACCTGGGGATCCGGATCGCCGCGCAACGGCTCGAGCAGCGGCCGCAGATCGAGTCCGCGCGCCGCGACCGCGGCGAGCACCACGCGGCGCCGCACCTGCGGGCTCGCGTCGGCGATGCCCCAGCGGACGTGCGGTTCGAGCCGGGCTGGATCCGCTTCCAACAGCCGGCCAAGCGACTGGTAGGCAGCCGCGCGGACATTCGGATCGTCAGCGGTGGCGAAGGGCCGGATGGCGTAGAACGCGTCGTCGCTACCCTGGCGGCCGAGTCGAAGCAGCAGCTCCACCTGCTCCTGGGGAGTCTGCGCGGCCGCTAGATCATCCGCCGGGGAAGGGGGACGAGAGACGGGGGTCGGCTCCACCGCCGGCGCGGTTACCGCCAACTCGAGCTGCTCGCGCAGGGCGGCTTCGCGGCGCTCTCCCAGCGCGTTGTCGCGTTCGAGGTCCAGGACCGCGCGGCGCAGACTGGCGATGAACTCGGCAAGATCGACTGCTTCGGGGTCGCCGGCGCGCACCGCGCGCTGCCACTCGACGACGCGCGTGAGCAAGGTTTCGCGGGACGCCACGAGCTCGTCCACGCGGGCGCGCAGCTGCGCGGCTGTCTGTTCGCTCGAGTTGTTGCGCTCTTTGGCCGCCGCCAGTTCGCGCCGCAGGCGCACCAGCTCCTGCGCGTCTGCGCGCGGCTCGGACTCGATGAGATGTCCCTGGAGTTTGGCGCGGAGCGCCTCGGAGTGTTCCAGTCGGCGATGCAGGGCGGCAACTTCTTCACGGGCGCCGGCAAGCTCCGCCTGGAGTGCGCTGAGGCGCTGCGTTTCGCCGGCTTCGCGGGTGGCCGCTTCGGCGAGCCGGATGCGGGCCTGATCGGCTTCGGCACGCGCTTCATCGAGGGCGCCGCGGAGTTGTTCCAGCCGACACTCCAGCAGCAGGGTTCTGTCCGAGCCCCCTGAGCCCCCCGGGCCACCCCCGGCAGGCGTACCCCGGCCTGGAGCCGTTATGCCTTCTCGCAAGGCAAAAGGACCATGCGTCACTATAGTGAAAAGGGTCAATTCGCGAAACTGGGGGGCGGCAAGGGGGTTACCGCTTCCGGCCGTCCTTCTTTTTGACCTCCTCCCACAGCTTGTCCAGCTCTTCCAGGCTCGCCCGTCCCATCTCCAGGCCACGCTCCTCCGCCAGCTTTTCGACTTTTTCGAATCGCTTCTTGAACTTCTCGTTCGAGCGCTCGAGCGCGGCGCGCGGGTCGACCGCGAGCTTGCGCGCCAGGTTCACGGCCGCAAACAAGAGATCCCCGACCTCTTCTTCGATTGCTTCCCGCTGACCGCCCGCGGTCTCGCGTTCCAGCTCGGCGGTCTCTTCCTTTACCTTTGCGAGCGGTCCCGCGGCGTCGGGCCAGTCGAACCCGATCCCCGCCGCGCGCTCCTGCAGGCGATACGCCATCAGCATCGCGGGAAGCGTTGCCGGAAGCCCCGCGAGCGTGCCGCGCTTCCCCCCCGCGCGCGGCTCGCGTCGTTTGACGAGCTCCCACCCTTCGTGATCGGAGCGGCTCACGCGTCCTTGCCCGAACAGATTGGGATGGCGACGCCACATCTTTTCTTCCAGGGTGCGCGTGACGACTTCCGCGTTGAACTGGGAACGCTCTTCGGCGATCACGATTTGGAACGCGAGATGCAGCAGCAAATCGCCGAGCTCATCGCGCATGGCGTCGGGATCATCGGTCTGGAGCGCGTAGTCGAGCTCGAGCGCTTCCTCGACTAGATAGGGACGGAGCGTTTGCGGAGTCTGCGCGCGATCCCACGGACAGCGTTGCCGTAGCTCGCGCACGAGTCCCAGAGCACGTCCAAGCGCTGAATCGCCTTGCATTTAGCCTCCCGGCCGGGTAGAATTCCCGCGCCAAGTGAGCGTGACGACGAAGGGCGGGGCACCCCCCCACGAAGCCTGGGTGGAAGTGGACGTGGATGCCCTCGTCGACAACGCCCGAACGGTAGCAAAGATAGCAAACACTCGGCTCCTCCCTGTCGTCAAGGCGAATGCGTACGGGGTCGGAGCCGTTCTCGTATCCAAGGCCCTGGAGCCGCTCGACCCGTGGGGCTACGGCGTCGCGACGATCGAAGAAGGGGCCGAGCTGCGGGCGGCCGGCATCACGCGACCGATTCTCGTGTTCATGCCCGCCCGCTCGAACCGATTTGACGACTACGACCGGCACCAGCTGACGCCGGCCCTCGGTGAGGCCGGCAGCATTCTCGAATGGACGACGCGCGGCGAGCGCCCTTTCCATCTCGAGATCGACACCGGCATGGGCCGCTCGGGTGTGCGCTGGGATGAAGTGGACGAGCTGGGCGACACGCTCGATACGGCGTCGTTCGAGGGCTGCTACACCCACTTTCACTCGGCCGAACGGCGAGACGGTTCGGCGGAGCAGCAGTTGGAGCGATTTCTCGAGGCGGTCGGGCGGTTGCCGCGCCGCCCCGAGCTGCTGCACGTGGCGAACAGCGCGGCGGCGCTGCGCGGCAAGCAGTTCGCGCTCGACCTGGTGCGGCCCGGCATCTTTCTGTACGGCGGCTCGCCGGCGGATGATCTGCCGCAGCCCAAGCCGGTAGTGACGGTGCGCGCGCGGGTGATCAGCATGCGCCGGCTGCGCAAAGGTGAAAGCGTCAGCTACAACGCGAGCTGGATCGCGCCGCGCGATACGGTGGTCGCGACGCTGCGCTGCGGCTACGCGGATGGCTTGCGCCGCATGCTCGGCACGACGAAAGGGGCCTCGGTGCTGCTGCGCGGTCAGCGCCGGCCGATCGTCGGGTTCGTGCAGATGGACATGACGCTGGTCGAAACCGGTACGCTCGAAGTGCAGGTGGGCGACATCGCGACGATCGTAGGCGAAGACGCGAAGCAGCGCATCACCATGAAGGAGTTCTCGGAGTGGAGCGGTGAGCTGCCGCACGAATTCCTGACGGGGCTGGGACCGCGATTGCCGCGAGTCGTGAAATGAGCGCGCGGGCGGGACGTGCCGCGATCATCGTTCTCGACGGACTCGGCATCGGCCCCGCTCCCGACACGCCGGCGTATGGAGACGCCGGCTCGGATACGCTGGGTAATGTTGCGCGCGCGGTAGGCGGGTTGAAGTTGCCCAACCTGGAGAAGCTGGGGTTGGGTCGATGCCGGCCCGCGGGGCTGCACGGGTTTTCCGCGGTCACGCCGACTGCGGCGCATGGCATCGCGCAGCCTGCCTCGGCCGGGAAGGACAGCACGACTGGGCACTGGGAGATTTGCGGCGTCCTGTTGCCGCAGGCATTTCGTACGTACCCGAACGGCTTTCCGGTAGCGCTGCTGAATGAATTCGCGAAGCGCACGGGGCGCGGCTGGCTGGGCAACAAGGCGGCGTCGGGTACGGCGATCATCGACGAGCTGGGCGCCGAGCATCAGCGGACGGGCAAGTGGATCGTGTACACATCCGCCGATTCGGTGTTTCAGGTCGCGGCGCATGAGACGACGGTACCGTTGTCCGAGTTGTATGATGCCTGCGCGGTGGCGCGCGAGATGTTGCAGGGTGCGGATGCGGTCAGTCGCGTGATCGCGCGGCCGTTCGAAGGCGAGCCGGGGGACTACCGCCGCACCGCGCGTCGCAGGGATTTTTCGATTGCGCCGGTCGGAACGACGCTGCTGGACCTCATGGCCACTGCCGGCGTGCCGCGCGTGGGCATCGGCAAGGTCGACGATCTGTTCGCCGGCCGGAACATCAGCAGCGAGCATACGCCGACCAACGGCGACGCGTTCCGGTTGATCGAGCGCGCGCTGGACACGCTGGAAACCGGATTCGTGTTCGTGAACGTGATCGAGTTCGATCAGACCTGGGGGCACCGCAACGATGTGCCGGGGTTCCATCAAGGCCTCAAGGAGCTGGACGCGTGGATTCCGCGGCTCACGTCGCGCCTGCGTCCCGACGACCTGGTGATCCTCACGGCGGATCACGGGAACGACCCGACGACTCCGTCCACGGACCACTCGCGCGAGGTCGTGCCGATTCTCGCGCTGGGACCCGGAGTCCGGCCAGCGGCGCTCGGCGTGCGGCGCACGTTCGCGGACATGGGTCAGACCGTCGCCGAGTACTTCGGACTGCCGTCCCTCGCCGCCGGGACGTCGTTTCTGCGGGAAGTGCTGGCGTGAGCGATCTCGTGCAGCGCGCGCGCGCCGCGATGGACAACGCGTGGGCGCCCTACAGCAACTTCCACGTGGGCGCGGCGATCGAAGCGGGGGACGGGAAGGTGTACGTCGGGTGCAACGTCGAAAGCGCGTCGTACGGTCTCACGATTTGCGCCGAGCGCATGGCGCTGGGCGCCGCGGTGGCGGGTGGGGCGCGCAAGCTCAAACGCGTCGTGGTGACGACGGAAGTCGATCCGCCGGCGGCGCCCTGCGGGGCGTGCCGTCAGCTGCTGGCCGAGTTCGGGCTCGATCTCGAAGTGCTCGCGGTGGGGCCGTCGACCGAAAAGCGCTGGACGTTGAAGGCGCTGCTGCCCCATGCTTTTACCAGGGAGACGCTGGACCGGTGATGCGACGATTCGCGACGATCGGCCTGGTCGCGGTGGCAGCCGCGTGCACGGAGCAGACGACCGCGCCGGGCGACTGCCCCGACTTCTGTCCCGGCGGACAAATCGTCATTCACGATACGATTTTCACGGCGATCATCGGGCGCGATTCCTCGTTCCGCGGCTACCTCCAGCCCTACCAGGCCGAGGCGATGGCCGCGACGGAAGCCCCGGGCGTGCAGAGCCGGCCGTACTTCCTGCTCGACAAGATGATCACCCGGGTGCGGCCCAGCGGGACCGACACCGCGACCGTCCCGATCTTCGCGGACTCGTCGCGGCTGCGAATCACGATCGTGCGGAGAGACAAGAACGCCGCGAATCTCCAGCTCAAGCTGTATGCGCTCCCGGTGACGGTCGATTCCCTGGAGACGTTTGCGAGCCTCGACACGTACTTTCAAGGCCCGGCGGTGGATAGCGTGAACGTGAGCGATTTGCTGGCGCGTCCGCTGATCGGCGATACGGCGACGGTGCGTGCCTGGGGTGACTCGATCCGCACCGACTCCGCCGGGCATGTGCTGGTTGTGGCGCGCAGCGACTCCGCCTTCCAGATCTACTTCTCGCTGGATACGCTGCAGGCGCCGTTCGTGGTCGCCGATTCGGGCCAGCTCGCGTTCGGCGTGCGCGTCGCCTCCGACTCGGCGGTCAGCGTCCGGCTTGGCGCCAACGAATCGGTGTCGAACGGTCCGGTGATTGAATGGTTCTATCACTTTACCCCGCCCGACTCGGTCACGCCCAAGATCGACAGCACGCTGCGCGTGCCGAGCATCGACAACTTCGTGTTCGATCCCCCGGTGCAGCCGCTCGATTCCAATCTCGCGGTCGGCGGAGCCCCGTCCGCGCGCAGCCTGCTCCGGGTCAACTTTCCGGAATTCCTGCATGACAGCCTGGATGTGGTGCGCGCGACGCTGATTCTGGTTCCGAGCGGACCGGTGGCCGGCGCGCCGAGCGATTCGTTCTCCATCGTGGTCCGGCCGCTCCTGACCGACCTGGGCGCAAAGTCTCCGATGAGCACCGAAGTCGCCGGAAGCGTGCGCATTCATCCCGGCGTCGTCGACACCGTGAAGATCGAGCTGACCGATCTCGTGCGCTCGTGGTCGATCGACACGTCGCTGACGACCGCTTTCATCCTGGGGCACTCGCCCGAAGCCGCGTCGTTCACCGAGATCCGCTTCTTCTCGTCGCGCACGCCGGCATTTCGACCGGCGCTGCACGTGACGTATGTGAAACGCTTCCCCTTTGGTGAACCGTGAGGACCGGACGGCCGGACGGCCGGACGGCCGCCGCCCTGTTCGCGCTCGCCGGTTTGCTGGCCGTCGCGCCGTCGGGCCGTCTGTCCGCCCAGGACTCCCAGTTCGGCATCCGCGGCCTCGGGACGCCGGGCAAGTGGGAGAGCGTACGCGCGCGGTCCGCCGGCGGCGCGTTCGCGCCGTTCGATCCGTTTTCACCGCTCATGGATGCGCCGCTGGCCGATATCCGGCGCATGAGCGCCAGCGTGACGAGCGGCGCATCGTGGCGTTCGTTCGAGGCCGATAGCGGCGACGTGTCGCTGCGCGGCACGCGGTTCCCGGCGCTCGTAATCACGGGGCCGCTGTACGGTCCGGTGACGATCGGCGGCGGCTTCTCGACCTATCTCGACCGCTCGTTCGGCGTCACGACGACGGACACGATCGATCTGCGCGGCGTTCCCCAGGAAGTCAACGACGAAGTGACGAGCGACGGCGCGGTCACCGATTTGCGGTTTGCGGCGGCCGTGCGCGCGAAGCGCTGGCTCACCATCGGTGCCGGCTTCCATCTCCTGACCGGCTCGTCGCGCATCGTCGCCACGCGCCGGTTCTCCGACACGACGTATCGCACGTCGACGTCGCGGGACGAAGTCGCCTATGATGGAAAGGGCGGATCGATCAGCGCGTTGATCGACGTGCAGCGGGACCTGCGCATGGCGGGCTGGTATCGCGTCGACTCGAAGCTCATCGCGGACGTGCGCGGCCGGCCGACCGCCGAGAACGACCTGCCTACCTCGTACGGCGCGGGCGTCCTGTGGCGTCCGGGCGGGCAGGCGGTAGTCGCGGGCGCGGTCGCCTGGCGCAACTGGTCGGTCGCGGGCGCGAGCGCCAACGCGCACGACACCTTCAACTGGTCGCTCGGCGCGGAGCTCGGCTCCCCCAGCTCGCCGATCCGGTTGGGCCTGCGCGGCGGCAAGCTGCCCTTCGGGGTGGGCGAGGCGCCCACTGAAGTCGGCTACTCGGCGGGACTCGGGCGGCAATTCTCCGGCGGCCGCGGGCGACTGGATATCGGGCTCGAGCGGCTGCAACGCAAAGGCAACGGCGTCACCGAACGCGTCTGGACGCTTCTGCTCGGGCTCACCGTGCGGCCGTGAACGTTTACTTCCACACCTTCGGTTGTCGCGCGAATCAGTACGACACCGATCAGGTGCGCCAGGCGTTCGCCGACTGCGGCGCCGCCATCGTCGAAGATCCTGCCCAGGCCGATCTCGCCGTCGTGAATTCCTGCACCGTCACCAGTGAAAGCGAAGTGAAGCTGCGCCGCTATGTCCGGCATCTCGCCCGGAGCGGGCCGGGGGAGACGATCGTCATGGGCTGCGCGGCGGCGCTCGACGACGGGACGATCGCCGCATTACCGTCGGTGCGCGCGGTCGTAGCGAATGCAGATCCCGCGACGGTGCTGAAGGCGGCGGGCATCGATGCGTCGCACACGACCGGGGGACGCCCCGAGATCAGCCGCGCCCGCGGACTGCTCAAGATTCAGGACGGATGCAACGAGCACTGCACCTTCTGCGCGACGACGCTCGCGCGTGGCAACAACCGGTCCCGATCGGTGGAGGAGCTGGTAGGAGAGGCGCGGGTGCTCGCCGAGCATCACGCCGAGATTGTAATCACGGGTGTGCACATTGGCACGTACGGGCGGGACGCGCGGCCTGTGGCGTGTAGCGTGACGCTGGGTGGGCTCCTGGAAGCGCTCATCGCCGCCGTGCCCACGGTGCGATTTCGGCTGTCCTCCGTCGAAGCCACGGAGGTCGACGACACACTAGCCCATCTGCTCATCGAGGCACCGAGGAATCTCGCCGCGCATCTGCACGCTCCGCTGCAGTCCGGATCGGATCGCGTTCTGAAGCGGATGGGCCGCCACTGGTACACGGCGGAGTTGTACCGCGCGCGCATCGAATGGCTCGCGGAACGGATGCCTGTATTCGGTCTGGGTGCGGACGTTATCGCCGGATTTCCCGGTGAGACCGACGCCGACCATTTGGCGTCCCTCACGCTTCTAAGCGCCTTGCCCTTCACGTACCTCCACGTCTTCCCGTTCTCGGTGCGTCCCGACGCCGCGGCGGCGCGGTTGACGGACCAGCTTGCTCCCGGCGTGATCAAGGACCGTGCGCGCGAGCTGCGCGAGCTCGGCGAGGCGAAGGCTGCCGCATATCGCAAATCGCGCACAGGGCAAATCGCCGATGGCGTGGTCACCGGCCGGGTAAAGGCCCGGGTTGAGCTGATGACCGAAGATTATTTGAGTGTCTATCTTCCGAGCGACAGTTGGAACGGGCGGGCTCGCTTCGACGTGACGGTGAACTGATGCCGCGTATCTACATCGAGACCTACGGCTGCCAGATGAACGTCTCGGATTCCGAGCTGATGTTCGGAGTCCTGGGCCGCGAGGGATACGTGCGCACCGACGATCCTGTCGAGGCCGACGTGCTGCTGGTGAACACCTGCGCCGTGCGCGACCACGCCGAGCAGCGCGTGCTCGGGCGCATGGGCGAGCTGAAGCGCTACAAGCGGCCCGGCGACGTGCTCGGCGTGGTGGGGTGCATGGCCCAGCGGCTCGGCCCCAAGCTGCTCGAGCGCGTGCCGCAGGTCGATCTGGTGATCGGTCCCGACGGATATCGTGGACTGCCCGAGCTGATCGCGCGGGCGCGCGACGGCCAGCGCGCCGCGGAAGTCGAGTTCAAGGAGTGGGAGCACTACGAAGACGTGCCGCCGGTGCGCGAGAATGCCGTGTCCGCGTTCGTCACCGTGCAACGCGGCTGCGATTATCGGTGCACCTTCTGCATCGTTCCGATGACGCGCGGCCCGGAGCGGAGCCGCAAGTTGGCCGACGTGGTGGGCGAGGTGACGCGCCTTGCCGCCGCGGGGACGACAGAGGTCACGCTCCTTGGCCAGACAGTCAACAGCTATCACGACGGCGAGCACGATTTCGGCGCGCTGCTCAGGGCGGTGGGCGCGGTCGACGGCATCCGGCGCCTGCGCTTCACCTCGCCGTACCCCACCGACTTCACTCCCTCGGTGCTCGCGGCGATGGCGGAGACCCCGGCGGTGTGCGAGTACGTCCACTTGCCGGTGCAAAGCGGCAGCTCGCGTACGCTCAAGCGCATGCTGCGGCGCTACGATCGCGAGCGTTATCTCGAGGTGGTCGCGGCATTGCGCGCGGCCATTCCGGGCATTGCGCTCTCGACCGACATCATCGTGGGATTCCCCGGCGAGACGGAAGACGATTTCGCCGAGACGCTCTCATTGGTGGAGCAGGTCGAATTCGACGACGCCTACACGTTCAAGTACTCGGTGCGCGAGGGAACGCCCGCGGTGCGCATCAGGGATCACGTGTCCGAGGAGATCAAGACGGAGCGCATCGGGCGGCTCATCGCAGCCGTGCGGCGCGTCGCGAAGCGGAAGAATATGGGGCTCGTCGGCTCGACGCATGAAGTGCTGGTCGAGGGTCGCGCCAAGCGGGGCGAGCTGCTGCAGGCGCGCACGCGGACGAACAAGATCGCCCTGCTGGAAGGGCCGGCCGAGTGGATCGGGACGTACCGGCGGGTGCGGTTCACCGGCACCACCGGTTCGACGTTCACGGCGTGGCCGCTCGAAGTCGAGGCCGTGTGGCGGTAACGAACGTCACCCTGGAAGTCGCCCAGCGCGAGTACCAGAGCCTGCGCGGATCATTTCCCAGGTTCTGCGGTTGCGAAACGTGCGGCGGCGACGTGCTGATCTACGCGCTGAACCGCCTGACGCCGCACTACGTGTCGACGCGCCAGGGCGAGATTCTCACCGGGCTCACGCTGCAGAGCGACGGGGAGAAGGCCAAGCTCGACGTCGCGCTGCTCGAAGGATTCCGCAAAGTCGCCTCCGCGCCGCGTTGCGGCGCCAAGCCCAGCCAGCTCTAGCCTAGGGCGGCCGTGCGGCCGCCGATCCTCTATCTAACTGTCGCGTTCGGGGCCGGACTCGTCGCGGCCCTTGCCGGCGCGGAACTGCGCGTAACGGCGCTGTTGGTGTTGTGTGGAGCGGCCGCGCTCTCCCGTCGCGCCCCGCTCGGCGCCGCGGTCGGCGTCATGATCGTCGCTGGAGTCCTGTGGGGCGCGAGCGCGCGAGCGGAGCGTGCGCTGAGCTGTGCGGGAGTGTGGGCCGCGGCGCCGAGGCCCGGCGTTCCGCGCGCCGCGATCGTTCGGCTCACGGATCCTGCCGCGGCATCCGGCGGCGTCGTGGAGGGGGCCGTGATCCACGGCCGGTGCCGCGGCACGCTCGTGATTCGCTGGCCTCAGGGCCATCCGGCGCGCGGCGGCACCAGCTGGGTCGTTGCGGGGCGATTCATGGGCGACGCCGGTCGCGGCATCCTCGTGGCGCGGCGCGTACGCCAGCTCGACGACCAGCCGCGGGGCCGCGGCGCGCTGCGCGACCGCGTGGCCGAGCGCAGCCGCCGGCTGTTTGGCAGTCGCGCACCGCTCGTCGACGCGCTCGTCATCGCGCGGCGCAGCGAGCTCGATGCCGAGCTGCGCGAGCGCTACACGCGCTCGGGCCTCGCGCACCTGCTCTCGATCTCCGGGCTGCATGTCGCATTCTTCGCGGCCTGGCTCAACGTGCTGCTCGTCCGGCTGCGACTCGGGCCACGCCCGCGATTCGTCGCGGGCACGCTCGTGATGTTCGGATACGTGTGGCTGCTGGGCCTTCCGGCGCCCGCGACGCGCTCGGCGGCGATGCTGGCGCTGCTCGATGTCGCCAAACTGCGCCAGCGCGTGGTCGCGCCGCGCGGCCTCGTGGCGCTCACGGCGTTGTGCGTGCTGCTCGTCGATCCATGGGCGGCACAGTCGATCGGTGCGTGGCTGTCGGTCGCCGCGGTGGCCGCGGTGATTTGGGCCGCGCGCGCGACCGAGCGCTATCCGAAATGGGTGCGGATGCTCGGCCCGGCGGCCGCCGCCACGCTGCTCACCGCGCCGATCACCGCGCTCGCATTCGGGACGGTTGCGCCGATCGGAGTTCTGGCCAATCTCGCCGCGATCCCGCTGGCCGGTCTCGCGGTCCCCGGGTTGATGGTCGCGCTGCTCGTTTCCTCGAGCTGGCTCGCCGCCGGCGCCGGATTGTGTCTCGCCCTGCTGGACCTCGTGGCACAGTGGGCCGCGGCGCTTCCGGGCGGGCACTTCATCATGGTCGCGGGGCCGCGCGCGGCGCTGCTGTGGCTCGGCATACTCGCCTGTGCGTGGTGGCTGTGGAATTCTCCGCGGCGCCGCTGGACCGTGGCGGCCCGTGTGTGCTTCACCGCCGCTGTCCTCTCACTCACCACGCTGTTCCACGCCTTTACACGCCGTTCTGCTTGTGAATGCCTCACCGTACATTTCCTCGACGTCGGGCAGGGTGACGCAGTTCTGCTGCGAAGTCCGAAGGGACGCTGGGTCCTGATCGATGGCGGACCCCGCGGTCCGCAGGGCGATGCCGGCCGGAGGGTGGTGGTGCCATTCTTGCGGCGGTACGGTGCCTCGCAGCTGGCGGCCGTCATCGCCACGCACGCGCACCTCGACCATTTTGGCGGCCTGCTCGCGGTGCTCGATGCATTCGATCCGGCGTTCGTGCTCGAGCCGGGTCAGGCGGTGCCGGATCCAGGATACCTCGGCTTTCTGAGCGCGGTCGAAGCGGACGGCGCCGAGTGGCGGCCGGCCAGGCAGGGCGATCGGCTGGAGCTGGACGGCGTGGCGCTCGAGGTGGTGAGCCCCGATTCGGGCTGGGTGGCGCGGCAGACGGACATCAATGAAGGCTCCGTGGTGCTGCTCGTGACCTATGGCAGCGCGCGGCTCCTGTTCGCGGGGGACGCGGGGATGCCGACGGAGCTGCACCTCGCGGGACGAATCGGGCGCGTCGCGGTATTGAAGGTGGGGCACCACGGCTCGCGCGGCGCGACGTCCGATCGCTGGCTGGACGAGCTTCAACCCGCCGACGCGGTGATCAGCGTCGGCGCGAAGAATCGCTACGGACATCCCGCGCCGGAGACGCTGGCGCGGCTCCGGGCGCATGGCGTCACCGTGCTGCGCACCGACGAAGCGGGCACGATCACACTCACGGTCTCGAGTCATGGCACGATCGCAATCAGCGACATCGGTCGTCACGATTGAGCGGTTCATCATGGAGCAGGAGCGGCTGCACCCCGAAGCGACCGGGGAGCTGTCGAACCTGCTGTACGACATCTGCCTCGCCGCCAAGATCATTTCGCGCCAGGTTCGCCGCGCCGGTCTCACCGACATCCTCGGCGAGTTCGGCGCGGTCAACGTGCAGGGCGAGGTGCAGCAGAAGCTCGACGTGTTCGCGAACGAGACGGTGCGGCACGCGGTGGAGCACACGGGGCGCGTGTGCGTGCTCGCGTCGGAGGAGGATGAACATCCGATTCCGGTGAATGTGCGCGACGACCGCCGCAGCGGGAAATACGTCCTGATGTACGATCCGCTCGACGGCTCGAGCAACATCGGAGTGAACGTGTCGATCGGCACGATTTTCTCGATCCACCGGCGCAGCTCCACCAAACGGGGGCCGGGGACGCTCGAGGACTGTCTCCAGAAGGGCCGCGCGCAGGTGGCGGCGGGATACATCCTGTACGGCTCGAGCACGATGCTGGTCTACACGACGGGCCAGGGCGTCCACGGCTTCACGCTCGATCCCACGATCGGCGAGTTCCTGCTGTCGCATCCCGACATCCGTTGTCCCGAGGTGGGCCAGTACTACAGCGTGAACGAGAGTCACTGGAACAAGTGGACGCCCGGGGTACAGCGAGCCGTGGCCGCGTTCAAGAACGGCGACTCGGGGCGGGTGGCGGCGAAGAACGCGCGCTACATCGGCTCGCTCGTCGCCGACATTCATCGCAACCTCATGTCGGGCGGGATTTTTCTCTATCCGGCCGACGCCAACGCGCCGCAGGGCAAATTGCGGCTGCTCTACGAGGCCGCGCCGCTCGCGCTGCTGGTGGAGCAGGCGGGCGGTGCCGCGTTCGACGGCAAGACCGACATTCTCGACATCACGCCCCGCGAGCTGCACCAGCGCACGCCGCTGATCATCGGCTCGAAGCGCGACGTGGAGTTCGCGCGCTCGGTCATCGCCGACTCATGAAGAACGCGTGGGAGCCTCGTCCGCTCGCGGACACGAGCGCTCCCGGCGAGCCGCCGTACACGCGCGGGATCTATCCCACGATGTACCGCGGCAAGCTCTGGACGATGCGCCAGTACGCTGGCTTCGGGACCGCGGAAGAAACCAACGCGCGATTTCGCCATTTGCTCGATGCCGGTCAGACCGGTCTGTCGGTGGCGTTCGATCTGCCGACGCAGATGGGCTACGACTCCGACCATCGCATGGCGGAAGGGGAAGTCGGCCGCGCCGGCGTTGCGGTCGACAGCGTCGATGACTTCGCGCGGCTGTTCCAGGGCATTCCGCTCGACAAGGTTTCGACGTCGATGACGATCAATGCGACCGCGGCGATTCTGCTCGCGATGTACGTCACGGTCGGTGAAGAACAGGGTGTGCCGCTCGAGAAGCTGCAGGGGACGCTGCAGAACGACATTCTGAAGGAGTACATCGCGCGCGGCACCTACATCTACCCGCCCGAGCCGTCGCTCCGGCTCGTGACGGATATCTTCCGCTTTACCTCGCGCAACAGGATGAGCTTCAATCCGATCTCGATCTCGGGCTATCACATGCGCGAGGCGGGCGCCACCGCCGCGCAGGAAGTGGCGTTCACGTTTGCCAACGGGCTGGAATACGTGCGTCGTGCGTCGTCCGTCGGTGTTTCTGTGGACGAGCTTGGCCCCCGCCTCTCCTTCTTTTTCGCATCCTACACCGATTTGTTCGAGGAAGTCGCCAAATTCCGCGCGGCTCGGCGTCTGTGGGCACGCCTGATGAAGGAGAGGTTCAACGCCGGTGACGCCGCGGCGCGGCTGCGGTTTCACACCCAGACCGGCGGCGCGACGCTCACCGCACAGCAGCCGCTCAACAACGTGGTCCGCGTCGCCCTCCAGGCGATGGCGGCCGTGCTGGGCGGCACGCAGTCGCTCCACACCAATTCCTACGACGAGGCCCTCGCGCTGCCCACCGAGCGCAGCGCGACGCTCGCGCTCCGGACGCAGCAGCTGTTGGCGCACGAGACCGGCGTGCCTGACGTGGTCGATCCGCTCGGGGGCTGCTGGTATGTGGAGGCCTTGACCGACAGGCTCGAGGCCGAGGCGAGGAAGTTGGTGGAGGAAGTGGAGGATGGTGGAGGTTCTGTAAAGGCGATCGAGCGCGGCTACTTCCAGGAGGCGATCGCGCGCAGCGCCTACGAGCAGCAGCGACGGATAGAAGAAGGAAAGCAGGTCGTCGTGGGGGTGAACGAGTATGTCACGGGCGAGCCGATTCCACCCATCTCCGCGCCTGACTACTCGAAACTCGCCGAGTCGCAACGGAAGCGACTCGCAGCGCTGCGCGAGAAGCGCGATGCGAGGCGCGTGCGGCGCGCGCTCGGCACGCTCGAGACCGCCGCGCGAGAGGCGAACGCGCCGCTCGTGGAACCGATTCTCGAAACCGTGCGCGCGCGAGCCACGCTAGGGGAGATCAGCGACATTCTCCGGGGGGTATGGGGAGTACACGACCCTCGGTGAGATCATGGATCAGCTGACCGCCACACGCCACGCCGAACGCATTCGCGAGCTCGAACAATCCTGGATGGACGCGGTGGCCCGGCGGGATCTGGGCGCGATGATGGCGATCTACGCACCGGAAGCCCAGGAATTGATCCCCGGGCAACCGGGCATCGTTGGTCGCGAGGCGATTCGCGCATTCTACGATTCGGTCCTCGAAGCGTTCCCGCGCTTGCGGCATTCATTCGATCTGCAGGAAATCACGATCTCCGAGGCTGGCGATCTCGCGGTGGTGCGGGGGACCTATCGGTTTACGCCGGATGCTGATATTCCCGATGAGATCGAGATCGGGAAGTTCGTGGGCGTGTGGATCTACTCCGAAGGAGACTGGCGCTTGCAGATCAACATCTCGAACCCGGACGAGGCCGAATGATCGCGCTGCTCGCCCTGCTGCTCCAGGCTGATACCGGAGCGATCAATCGCTACGTGGAAGTCGAAATGCGCCGCCAACAGATCCCGGGACTGTCCCTCGCGGTGCTGCGCGGCGACAGCGTGGTGCTGTCGCGCGGGTATGGATTCGCGAATGTCGAGCTGCGCGTGCCGGCCTCCGACAGCACCGTCTATCAGTCGGGCTCGATGGGCAAGCAGTTCACGGCGGCGCTCGTCGAGATGCTCGCCGACCAGGGGCGTCTCCGGCTGGACGATTCCATCGTGCGCTGGTTCCCCGAGGGCGCGAAGGTGTGGCGGGGCGTCACCGTCCGCCGGCTGCTGACGCACACCGCCGGCATCGCCGAGTACACCGATTCGACCTTCGACTATCGCAAGGACTACAGCGAGGACGAGCTGGTCAGGTTCGCGGCGTCGCGCCCGCTCGACTTTCAGCCGGGCGAGCGCTGGAGCTACAGCAACACCGGTTATCTGCTGCTCGGCGCGCTGATCCGGCGCGTGAGCGGGCAGTTCTACGGCGACCTGCTGCGCGACTCGGTCTTTCGTCCTCTGGGGATGAACGCTTCGCGCGTGATTTCGGAAGCGGACATCGTCCCGAACCGCGCCGCGGGCTATCAGCTGGTGGACGGAGAATTGAAGAATCAGGACTGGGTGTCGCCCACGCTCAACACGACGGCCGACGGGGCGCTGTACTTCACCGTGCGGGATCTCACGCGCTGGGCGATCGCGTTGAACAATCGACGCGTGGTGGGCGCGAGCCTGCTCGACACGGCATGGACGGCGGTCCGTCTCTCCGATGGCGCGACCTACCCATACGGCTTCGGTTGGTTCGTACTACCACAGGGTGCGCAGCCCAGAATTTCTCACACCGGCAGCTGGCAGGGCTTCAAGACCGCCATCGCGCGGTACCCGCAGCGCGGGCTCACGGTCATCGTGCTCGCGAATCTGGCGGAGGCTCAGCCAGGGGCGATCGCCTACGGCATCGCGGGGCTGCTCGATCCGCAGCTTCAGCCGCCGCATCTCGCG
>DASSUS010000023.1:0-12977 GCA_035706765.1 Gemmatimonadales bacterium | reverse complement strand
CTGCCAAGCCCGGCAGCGGCATCGAGCTGGCGCGGGGGCTCTTCTGCCTCGTGGACCCCGACCCGAAGTACTGGACCGTGCTCACTTCGATGTTCATGCACGGCGGCTGGTTTCACCTGATCGGCAACATGGTGTTCTTGTGGGTGTTCGGGAACAACATCGAAGATGCGATGGGGCACGGGAAGTTTCTCTTTTTCTATCTGATCTGCGGCGTCGCGGCCGCGGCGACGCAGACGTTCATCAACCCCAGCTCCATCGTGCCGATGGTAGGCGCGTCGGGAGCCATCAGCGGTGTGCTGGGGGCCTACCTTCTTCTATATCCCCGCGTGCGCGTCCATACCCTGATCGTGCTGCCGTTCTGGATCACCACCATAGCCTTGCCGGCCTGGATGATGCTCGGCTACTGGATTCTGATTCAGGTGGTGAGTGGGGTCGCCGGGTTGACCCAGCTGGAACGAGGCGGGGTGGCGTTCTTCGCCCATATCGGCGGGTTCGCGGCGGGGTTCCTGCTGTGCCGCGTGTTCGTCTCGGACGAGGTGCTGCGCAGCCGTCCGACTCCGCCGGCTTCGTACTATCGCTTCAGAAATTATTGAACGCGATCAAACTCAGAAAACAAACTGCATCTGAAGCAGCGCGCGCTGGCGCGTCGCATCCTGGAGTGGCGTCGCGCCACCCTGGAATGACAACAGGTCCACGTCCGCGAGGACGCGAATGTTCGATTGGGCCTGGTACGACACGCCGGCGATGACGCGCGTCTGTCGGTTGCCGGACGTATCGGTATCGGGATCGAGCACATCGACTCGACCGATCGCCGCGAGCTTGTTGCCGGGAAAGCGGTAGACGCCGAAACCGCTCAAGATGCTGCCGGTGATCGCCGAATCCCTGGTCGCGACGAATTCGCCGGCCAGCGTGATCTGTTGCGTCTTGTACGACAGGATGCCGAGCAGCCGATTGCGATCGGCGCCCCCCGTCGCCTTGCCGATACCGCCGTACCCGGTGATGCGCAATCCGCCGACGCGGCTTGCATCGTTCGTCGGTGAGAGCCGCACCGAGACGCGCACGCCCGCATCCTTGTGACTGTCGCCGGTGCCGCCCGAGTAGCCTTCTCCATTGAACACCGCGAGCTGGGCGTTGACTTGCTCGCTGTTCCAGCGACCGTCGATGCCGGCTCCGACGTCGGCGGAGGACATGTAGCCGTTGCGGTCCACTGCCACCGTGCCCTGCATGCGATAGTCCCACAGCGCCTCTTCCCAGTCGACATAAGGCAGCTGAATCATGCCGAACTTGTAGGTGAGACCGCTGTTGGCCGGCGTCCACGCGAGGTAGGCGTACTTCAGCCGAATCTGCTGGTTGCCGGTGCCCGCGGGCGCCAGGTCGGTCGTCAGACGCGTTTGGATGCCGCCGCCGAAACGCCCCAGCACATTGAGATACGCTCGCTGAATCGAGAACTGATTCTGGTGACCGGCGCCGACGCTGTCCTTCAGCTGGTACAGGTACTGTCCGAAAACGACTCCGCTCAGCGCGACCTGCGGTGGTGACTGGCCGGCCAGCGGATTGGTCATGAAAGCGATTGCACACAGCGAGACGGCGAGTTTCGGGGGCACGGCGGCTCCTTTTGGGCCGAGCGCAAGGTAGCGCGGGCGACACTCGTTCCGCAATTTTGTGCCCACTATGCATCTGATCTCACTGCTGCTGCTTGCGCTCCAAAACCCTGTTGCTCCCTCCTCGCCCGACACCGCCCATGTCGTCATCGTCGCGACGACCGACGTGCATGGCCGCGCGCTGGGCTGGGACTACGTCAAGGACGCCGCGGCGCCCGGCGGGCTGTCGCGCGTCGCGACCGCACTCGAGACGTTGCGGGCGCGCTATCCGGGTATCGTCGTTCTCGTCGATGCGGGTGACCTGCTGCAGGGCAACCCGTTCGCAACGTTTTACGGCCGCTACGACCCGCGCCAGCCTCATCCGATCGTCGACGCCCTCAACGCGCTGCAATACGACGTCGTGACGCCCGGCAATCACGACTTCGACTTCGGACTCGACTTCCTGCGCCGCGCGGCGGGGCAGGCGACGTACCGGTATGTGTCCGGGAACGTATTCGACTCGGCGGGAGCGCCGTTCTTCCCGCAGACGGTGACGCTCCAGCGCGGGCCGGTCAAAGTCGGTGTAACCGGTTTCACGACTCCCGGCGTGATGCTGTGGGACCGCGCGCAGCTCGCCGGCAAGGCGAGCGTGCGCCGGATCGCCGCCGCGGCGCCGGCGGCGTTGGCACAGCTCGCGGGCGCGGATCTCAAGGTCGTGCTCACGCACAGCGGCTTCGGTGAGTCGAGCTACGACACTGCCGGCGTTGGGGCGGAGAACGACGCGGCGTCGCTTGCGGCGCTGAATCCCAAACCGGACGTCGTGATCGTGGGCCACACCCACCGCGAGATCCGCGATACCGTGATCAACGGCGTGCATTTCGTCCAGCCGAAGAACTGGGCGCAGAGCGTTTCCGTCGTGCACGTGTGGCTGACGAAAGACGCCGCGGGACGCTACCGCGTGTCCCGCGTTCAGGGTGATCTGCTCCCGATAGCGAACGTTGCGGAGCAGCAGCGCTTCACCCGCCGGCTCGAGCCGGTACATCAGGCGGCGCGCCTCTGGGCGGCGACTCCGCTCGGCCGCGCGGCGCCGGGGTTCGACGCGCGCTACGCGCGGGTGCAGGACACGCCGCTGCTCGACTTCATCAACGAAGTACAGCGCCGCGCCGCGGGCACGCAGCTCTCGGCGGCGGCCGCGTTCGATGTCCAGGCGGCCTTCCCCGAAGGCGAGATCCACCAGCGCGAAGTGTCCGGCGTCTATCCATACGAGAACACGCTCCGGGCCGTGAAAATCTCGGGGCGGCAGCTGCGCGAATTTCTCGAGCACTCCGCCCGGTATTTCCGCGCGTATGCGCCCGGCGCGCCGATCATCAACGACAGCGTTCCGGGCTACAACTTCGACGTGGTGAGCGGGGTCGTGTACAACATCGACCTCACGCGCCCGGTGGGTCAACGCATCCGCGGTCTCGCGTACGAGGGCAGGATCGTCCAGCCCACCGACAGCTTCACCATGGCGGTGAACAGCTACCGCCAGGCGGGCGGCGGCGGCTATTCGATGTTGTCGCGCGCGCCGATCGTCTACGACAAGGGCGAGGACATCCGCACCCTGCTGGTCAACGAGATCAGCCGCGTGCGCAATCTCCAGCCGGCCGCGTACTACAAGCCGAGCTGGGCGATCATCCCCGATTCAGCCCGTGCCGCGGCGCGCGCCGCGTTTCCGGCGCCGGCCCCGGTGGCCGTCGTGCGCCAGCGCGACAGCACGCTGATGCGCATTCTCGCCATCACGGATCTGCACGGCCAGCTCGAGCCGCGCGTGTGGGATTGGTCGCAGAACCGGCCCGTGGGCGGCGTCGCGGCGATGAAGCCGTGGATGGACAGCCTGGCGCGCGCCTGCGGCTGCACTGCGATCCGCCTCGACGCCGGCGATCAGATGCAGGGGACCGCGCTCTCGAACGCGACGTACGGCCGCGGCACGATCGACGCGCTCAACGCGCTCGCCCTCGACGCCGCCGCGATCGGGAACCATGAGTTCGACTGGTCGATCGACACGCTGCGCCAGCGCATGAGCGAGGCCAAATATCCCTATGTCTCCGCCAACATCACGACGCGCGACGGCAGCGCGCGCCCCGACTGGGCGAAACCGTGGACGTTGATCACGAAGTACGGCACGCGAATCGCCGTCATCGGCTTGACCACTACCGAGACGCCGACGGCGACCGCGCCCCGCAACGTGCAGGGGCTCGCATTCCAGGACGGTGCCGCCGCGGTCAAGCGCTACCTGCCCGAAGCACGGGCACAGGCGGAGTACGTGATCGTCGTGGCGCACGCCGGCGCCGTGTGCGATTCGGGGATGGGCGGCTCATGCCGCGGCGAGATTCTCGACGTGGCGCGCCAGCTCGATTCGGGCTCGGTCGATCTCATCGTCGCGGGGCACAGCCATCAACGCGTCAACACCGTGGTGAACGGCATTCCGATCGTCGAGGCGGGCTCGAACGGACGCACGATCGCGGTCATCGATATCTCGCGCGTCGGCGGGCGGCGCCAGATCCGCGCCGAGCTCATCACGCCGTATGCCGATCAGTTCCGGCCGGACGCCGCGCTCTCCGATGCGCTGAATCGCCAGCAGCAGGCGCTCCGCAATATCACGGAACGCACGGTCGGACGGCTCAAATTCCCGCTGAAGCGCGAGGGCGCCGAGTACGGGTTGGGGCGCTTGATCGCGGAGGCGCAGCGCAGCGCCGGCCGGGCCGACGCCGCCATCATGAACAACGGCGGGATCCGCGCCGATCTGCCGTCGGGGCCCATCACCTGGGGGATGGTCTACCAGGTCCAGCCGTTCCAGAACCGGTTGCAGCGCTTGACGGTGAAGGGCGCCGTGCTGCAGGAAGCGCTGGAGCACTGCGTCGAAGGCGACGGTGATCGGGTGCCCGACTGTCACGTCGCCGGGCTGGAGGTATGGTTCGACCCGCGCAAGCCGTCGGGGAAGCGAATCGATCGCGTGAGGTTCGACAACGGCAAGAACCTCGAGGCGGGCCGCACCTACACCCTCGTGGTCAGCGATTTCATGGCGACCGGGGGCTCGGGATTCGGGATGCTCGAGGGCGCGCCGCGCGAAGACCTCGACGTGATCGATGTCGATGCCTTCATCCGCTATCTGGCGGTGCTGCGCCCACCCGTCGAGGCGCCAACCGCGCCGCGCTTCCATCGGGCCGGGCGTTGATGCGGGTTTTCATCAACGACAAGGCAGTCGACGTTCCCCGCGGCGCCAGCGTGCGCGACGCGGTCGCGCAGGCGGACGACGGGCTGGCGCGCCTGCTCGACAGCGCCGCCTATGTCACGGATGCCGCCGGCCGCCCGATCGACGCCGGCGACGAGGTGGGCGAAGCGGGCGCCGTGTTCCGCGTCGTCGTCTCCGCCAGGCGCGACGACAAGCCGCGTCTCACCAAGGATGCGTTGCGACGCTGGCCCAAGGCGGAGCTGCACGTGCACCTCGACGGGGCGCTCCGGCCCGCGACCATGCTCGAGCTGGCCCGGGAGCAGGGCATCACGCTGCCGGCCCAGACTCCCGAAGCTCTCGCCAAAGCCATGCTGGTGCGCGGCGCGAAGAGTCTCGAGGAGTACCTCGAGAAGTACACGATCACGCTGTCGGTGCTTCAGAGCGCGGCGGCACTGGAACGCGTGGCGTACGAGTTCGTGATCGACAAAGCGGCGGAGAACGTGCGCTACGTGGAGGTGCGGTACTCGCCGCTGCTGCATCGGCCGGCGCTGACGCTCGAGCAGGCGATCGAGGCGCCGCTCGCCGGGATCCGCCGGGCCATGGTCGAGACGGGCACCAAGGTCGGGCTGATCGTCTGCGCGATGCGCACCAAACCGCCGAGCGAATCGCTCGAGCTCGCGAAGGTCGCGGCGCAGTTTCACTCCGCGGGCGTGGTCGCGTTCGATCTCGCGGGAGCGGAGCGCGGTTTCCCCGCGCGGGATCACCGTGCGGCCTTCGAGTACGCCGCGGCCCACGGCATGGCGTGCACCTGTCACGCCGGTGAAGGCGACGGTTCGCATTCGATCCGTCAGGCGCTGCACGAGGTCGGGGCGCAGCGCATCGGCCACGGCGTCCGGCTCGGCGAAGATCCGGCGCTGCTCGAGGAGGTGGTTGCGCGCAAGATCCCGCTCGAGATGTGCCTCACAAGCAACGTGCACACGCACGTCGTCGCGTCGGTGGCGGAACATCCGTTCAAGCGCTATCTCCAGCAGGGCGTCGTGGTCACGTTGAACACCGACGGCCCGCTGACCGACGGCGTCACCCTGACTGACGAGTACTTCCAGGCGCACGCGGCACTCGGGCTTTCGCCCGACGACCTGGCGCGCGTCGTGCTGAACACCTGTGAGAGCGCGTTTCTCCCGGAGTTCGAGAAAGTGGCGCTCGTCTCCCGCGTGCAGAGCGAGCTCGAAGGAGGAATCCGCTGATGTCCTGGCGCCGAGTGGTGCTGTCGTTCGCGATCACGTTCGCCTGTGCGTTGATCGTGTTCACGCTGCCGCGCTTCGTGTTCAACAGCGTGAGCGGAGCAGTGGTGCAGACCCCCGCGCAGGACACCGCCAAGGCGCAGCCCGCCCCGCCCGCTCCCCTCACGGAACAGATACCGACCCAGACCGAGCCGCCAGCGGCGCGCACGATCGGATCGCGGCTGACGGGCATCTTCGGGCTGGTCGTGATTCTGGGGATCGCGATCGCGTTTTCGCGAAACCGGCGCGCCATCAGCTGGCGCATCGTGGCGTGGGGCGTGGGCCTGCAGCTCGTGTTCGCGATCTTCGTGCTGCGGGTGCCCATCGGCCAGGAGATCTTCAAGGCGCTGGGCGCCATCATTACGAAGATCCTGAACTTTTCCTACGCCGGCTCCGAATTCGTGTTCGGCGAAATCGGAAAGCAGCACTCGAACCTCGGCGTGATCTTCGCGTTCCAAATCATGCCGGCCATCATCTTCGTCTCCGCGCTGTTCGCGATCCTGTACTACCTCGGCGTGATGCAGGCGGTGGTGAAGGTCTTGGCCATCGCGATGAACAAGGTCATGCGCGCGAGCGGGGCGGAAAGCCTCAACGTGGCGGCGTCAATTTTCATGGGGCAGACCGAAGCGCCGCTCACGATCCGGCCTTTCCTGCCGCGCATGACGCGCTCCGAGCTGATGACCGTCATGACGGCCGGCATGGCGCACGTCTCCGGCTCGATCATGGCCGCCTACATCGCGTTCGGCATCGAGGCGCGCCATCTGCTCACCGCGGTGATCATGACCGCGCCGGGCACGATCATGATGGCCAAGATCCTCGAGCCCGAGACCGAAGTGCCGGAGACGCTGGGTGGCGTGAAGGTCGACATTCCGCGCACCGATGTGAATGTGCTGGACGCCGCCGCGCGCGGGACGAGTGAAGGATTGCAGCTCATGCTCAACGTGATCGCGATGCTGATTTCATTCATCGCGCTCATCGCCTTGATCAACGGATTGTTCGGCTGGATTCACACCGGGCTCCCCTGGTTCCCGGAGAGCCTGCAGACCGTACTCGGCTGGATCTTCCGTCCGATCGCCTGGGTGATGGGCGTCCCCTGGCAGGACAGCGGCCAGGTGGGGTCACTGCTCGGCGAGCGCATGGTGATCAACGAGTTCATCGCCTACGCGGATCTGGGGCGGATGAAGGGCAGCCTCGACCCGATCTCGTTCACGATCGCGACGTTCGCGCTGTGCGGTTTCGCGAACCTCAGCTCGGTGGGAATTCAGATCGGCGGCATCGGCGCGCTCGCGCCTGATCGCAAACACGACCTCGCGCGACTCGGCTTTCGGGCCATGATCGCGGGTACGCTCGCCAACTTCCTCTCGGCCACGCTCGCCGGCATCCTGCTCTAATGCGGTCGGGGGACGAGGAACGCGGGAGCGCGGTCACGGCGGCTGTGCGGGCCGTCGCCGATCGACTTGGAAATTTCAAGCCGCGCGTTGCGATCGTTCTCGGTTCCGGTTTGGGCTTTCTCGCCGATGAAGTCGACAAATCGATTCGCATCCCGTACGGCACGATCCCCGGCTTTCCCGAGCCGGGTGTAGCCGGGCACAAGGGCGAGCTCGTCGCGGGGACGCTCGAAGGAGTGCCGGTCATCGTTCAGGCCGGCCGCTTTCATTTGTACGAGGGACATTCCGCCACGGTCGCGGCGTTGCCGGTGCGCGTCTTTGCCGAGCTGGGCGTCGAGATTCTGATCGTCACGAATGCCGCCGGCGGGCTGCGGCGCACGTTCCCCGGTGGAACCCTGATGCTGATCGCCGACCACATCAACCTGATGTGGCGCAATCCGCTGACCGGTCCGTCTCAGCCTGGTGAGGAACGATTTCCGGTCATGCACGAGCCTTACGATGGGCGGCTGCGCGCGCTGGCCCGCGAGGTCGCGCGACAGGAGGGGGTCGCGCTCGAAGAGGGCGTCTACGTCGGCTTGCTGGGGCCTTCTTATGAGACGCCCACCGAGGTCCGGATGCTCGAGCGCCTCGGCGGCGATGCGGTGGGAATGTCCACGGTCCCGGAGGTGATCGTGGCGCGCTCGCGCGGGATGCGCTGCCTGGGCTTTTCCTCCATCACCAACCCCGGCGCGGGGATCAGCGCGCAGCCGCTCTCGCACGCGGAAGTGCTCGAGGCGAGCAAGGCGATCGCGCGCGGGCTCTCGATCGTCGTGAAAGGAGTGCTGAAAAACCTGACATTGGCTTAACCCATCGCCGCATCCCCGATTTGCAACCTTTTTCGAACAAGCTCTGTCATATGGATCGTTAACCGCCGCGCGCTCGCCGTCAGCGTTCGCGACTGGGGTTCACCGTTCACTCTCAGCTCCGGACGCATCATGACGACGACGCTCCAATTGCTCCTCGCATTGGTCGGAGTTCACCCGCCGGCGGTTGCAGTCGACTCACCTCCTCCGGCATTGCCGGGTCCCCAACAGGTTCGCGCGATTCGCCTCAACGGCGGCCAGTCGATCACGATCGACGGCATGCTGCGTGAGGCGTTGTGGCAATCGGCCGAGCGGATCAGCGGCTTCACGCAGCGCGATCCGACCGAAGGGGCGGTGCCGAGCGAGAGCACGGTGGTCTTTATCGCCTACGACGACGCCGCGCTCTACATCGGCGCGCGGCTGTACGATTCGCATCCTGACTCGATCGTTTCGCGCCTGGCGCGCCGCGACGAGGACGCCAGCTCGGACCGCTTCCAGGTCTTCATCGACCCCTATCACGACAAGCGCAGCGGTTTCTACTTCGGGATCAGCGCCGCTGGGACGCTTTACGACGGGACGTTGTTCAACGACGAGTGGGACGACAACAGCTGGGACGGCGTGTGGGAAGGGAAGGTCACCCGCGACGAGCTGGGGTGGATCGCCGAGCTGCGGATTCCGTATTCCCAGCTGCGGTTCGTGCGCCAGCAACAATATGTGTGGGGCATCAACTTTCGCCGTGACATCGCCCGCAAGAACGAATTCGATTACATCGCGTTTACGCCCAAGAACGGCTCGGGCTTCGTTTCGCGCTTTCCGGACCTGGTCGGGATCGAGCGCATCACGCCGCCGCGGCGTGTCGAGGTGATGCCGTACACGACCGGGAAGGCCGAGTTCATGAATCGCGCGGCCGGCGATCCGTTCAACGACGGATCCAAGTTCTCGCCCGGCTTCGGCGCTGACGCGCGCATCGGACTCGGCTCGAATCTGACGCTCAACGCGACCGTCAACCCGGACTTCGGCCAGGTCGAAGTCGACCCGGCGGTCGTCAACCTGAGCGACGTCGAGACGTTCTTCAATGAAAAGCGCCCGTTCTTCGTCGAAGGCTCTTCGATCTTCGAATTCGGGTTCGGTGGGCAGCGCAATTTCTGGGGCTTCAACTGGTCGGGCCCGCAGTTCTTCTATAGCCGCCGCATCGGCCGCGCGCTGGCACTGCCGGCCGTGCCCGACTCGGGCTACGTGGATGGACCGACCGGAGCGCACATCCTCGGCGCGCTGAAGCTGACCGGCAAAGTGGCGGGGAGCTGGAACGTCGGCGGGCTGACCGCGGTCACGGGGCGCGAGCACGCGACGCTGCAGAACGGCGTCGGCTCGCGCTGGAACCAGGAGATCGAACCGCTGACCGCGTACGGCGTCTACCGCGTGCAAAAGGAGTTCGACAAGGGGCGCCAGGGGCTGGGGTTTGTTTCGACGGTCGCCGCGCGGGCGTTCGATGATCCGGCCCTCCGGAATTCGCGCAACAGCAGCGCTACCGTCTTCGGCACCGACGGCTGGCTGTTCCTCGATTCGTCCAAGACGTGGGTGACGACGGCTTGGCTCGCGGGCTCGCGGATCACCGGCTCGACCGCGCGCATCACGGATGTCCAGCAGAATCCGACGCACTATTTCCAGAAGCCTGACGCGTCGACCGTCGAGGTGGATCCCAACGCCACATCCCTGACCGGTACCGCCGGCCGCCTGACCCTGGCGAAGCAGCGCGGCAACACCTTCGTCAACTCGGCGTTCGGGTTCACGTCACCCGGGTTCGAGGTGAACGACCTCGGCTTCCACTCGCGCACCGGCTACATCAATGCACACGTGGGCGGCGGCCGTACCTGGACCAAGCCGGGAAAAATCTTCCGGTATGCGGAAACGGGCGGCGCGCTGTTCCGGACCTACGACTGGGACGGCAACATCAACTGGTCGGGTCTGTTCAATTTCGGGTACGCCCAGTTCCACAACTACTTCTCGATCAACTGGAACCTGGCCTGGAATCCCTGGACGGTGGACAATCGTCGCACGCGCGGCGGGCCGCTCGTCACCCTGCCGCCCGGGTATCAGGTCGGTCTCGACATGGCGACCGACAGCCGCAAGTCGCTCACGCTCGGGTTCGGGACGTTCACCTACATTCGATCGGCCGAAGACTTCGACTGGCAGGGGTATGTGAACCTGCAGTACCGCCCGAAGGCCAACGTACAGGTCACGGTGGGACCGCAGCTCTATCGTGGCACCACGCTGCGGCAGTACATCGACGCGTTCCCCGATTCGACCGCGTCGGCGACGTACGACACGCGCTACGTGTTCGGCCGGCTCCATCAGACCGAGTTGTCGGCCGGCATCCGGCTGAACTGGACCTACAGCCCCACGCTCTCGTTGCAGCTCTACGCGCAGCCGCTGATCTCGGCGGGGCGCTACGACAAGTTCCGCGAGCTGGCGCGGCCGCGCAGCAACTCGTACAACGAGTACGGCCGCGACAACAGCTCGAGTATCGCATTCGTCGACTCGACCAATTCGTACGAGGTCGATCCGGACGGCGCCGGGCCGGCGCAGGTGCTTTCCTTCGGCAAACCGGATTTCAACTTCAAGTCACTGCGCGGTAATGCGGTGCTCCGGTGGGAGTACATGCCCGGCTCGACGCTCTATTTCGTGTGGACGCAGAGCCGCGCCGACTTCGAAGACAGCGGCGATTTCCGCTTCGGCTCGTCGATGAGCCGGATGTTGCGCGCGCCGGCGGAGAACATCTTCATGGTCAAGGCGACGTACTGGTGGAATCCGTAAGCTAGAGACCGTCCGTCGGGGGTCTGGGGGGCGCGGGCACGAAGTGATTCAGGGGCCCGTGCCCCTCGCTGTTTCCCAGTCCTGGGGCCGCCGCGATCGCGCGATGCACGAACTCGAGCCCATCGCTCACGGCCCGCTCGAGCGGGCGGCCGAGGGCGAGGCCGGCGGTGATCGCGGCGGAGAGCGTGCAGCCCGTGCCGTGCGTCGACGTGGTGTCGATGCGCGGGTGCTCGAAGCGCCGCACCGTGCCGTTGTGCACGAGCACATCGACGACCTTCGCCGAATCCGCGAGATGCCCGCCCTTTACCAGTGCCGCGCGCGCGCCCATCGCCATGATCGCGCGCGCGGCGAGCTCCATCTGCTCCGGCGTGCGCACCGATTCCTCGACGAGGATCTCCGCTTCGTTCAAGTTCGGCGTGACCAGCAGCGCGAGCGGCGCGAGGCGCCGCGCGATCAGCATCTCCGCGTCGCGATGGAGCAGGCGATCGCCCGAGGTCGCCACCATCACCGGATCGAGCACGTACTGCGGCAAGCGGTGGCGCGCGATCCGCTCGGCGACGATCTGCACGATCTCCGCCGAGCCCAGCATGCCGCTCTTCACCGCGGCGGGCGGAAGATCGGCCGCGAGCGCGTCGAGCTGCCGGGCCACCAGCGCGGCGGAAACCGGCTCCCACGCCGTCACGCCGACCGTGTTCTGCGCCGTCACCGCCGTGAGCGCGGTGGTGCCGAACACGCCGAACTGGTGAAAGGTCTTGAGATCGGCCTGGATCCCGGCGCCGCCGCCCGAGTCCGAGCCCGCAATCGTAAGCGCGACTTTCATGCGCGCCGGCGTCGTGCCTTGGCGAAAGCAGGGGCACGCGCAATCTTAGGGGCACCTGTGACCGGAACGAGGAACCGCATTCGCAGTAATCTGCAGTCGACCGTGCGCGATCTCCAACGGCGCAAGGCGCGGGGTCGCCGCGGCCTGGCGGTGGTCGAAGGGGTGCGCCTCGTCGAAGAGGCGCTCGCGGCCGGACTCGAGTTCAAGGGCGCGCTCGTATCGCCCGATCTCGCCCGCACCACGCGCGGCCAGGCGCTGACCACCGAGCTCGCGAATCATGCCGTGGCGATCGAAGAAATCGGCGCGCGCGCGTTCGGGGATCTCGCCGGGACCGACACGCCGCAGGGAATTCTCGCGATCGTGCAGCCGCGCGCCTGGACGCTGGCGGAGATCAAAGGCGGCCCGCTGCTCGTCGTCGACGGCGTGCAGGACCCCGGGAACGTGGGAACGCTGATCCGCACGGCGCACGCGCTCGGGGCGACCGCGAGCGTGCTGCTCCGCGGGAGCGCGGATCCGATGAATCCGAAGGCGCTGCGCGCGGCGATGGGTGCCACGTTCCGGCATCCGGTGGTCCAGCTCGACGACGGCCCGTTCATCGCGTGGGCCCGCGAGCAGGGACTCACGCTCTGGGCCACGGCCGCCGACGGCGTGCCGATCGCCCGCGCGCTCGATGCGCAAACGTCCAACAAGGAGCTCATCGCGGTGATCGTGGGGAACGAAGGCGCCGGGATTCGCCCGCAGCTGAACGCGATCGCCGCGCAGCGCGTGGCGATTCCGCTCGCGCACGGCGCGGAATCGCTCAACGTGGCCGTCGCGGCCGGCATTCTTCTCTATGAGGTGGTGCGTGGGCGCTGATCCCGTCCTGCTCATCGGCGCCGTGCTCGTCGGCCTGTGCGTCGGCAGTTTTCTCAACGTTTGTACCCTGCGCCTGCCGCGCGATCAGTCTCTGATTCGCCCGCGCTCGACCTGCCCGAACTGCAAGCAGCCGATCGCCTGGCGCGACAATATCCCGCTGTTCTCGTGGCTCAACCTGCGCGGC
>DASSUS010000022.1:0-11220 GCA_035706765.1 Gemmatimonadales bacterium | reverse complement strand
GACCTGCCATGTTCCGGGCGAGCACATGACGGACGGGTTGCCGCTCGCGGTCGGAACGGGCGGCACGGGCGTGGGTCCGCAGCGCGCTCTTGGTCCGAGCCGCGCCTTCGTTCCGCGCAACTCGCCCACGCTCATCAACTCCGGGCTTGGGCTGTTCTACGTGTTCTGGGACGGCAGGCTTCAGCGTTTCGGGCCGTCGGTGCCGGACGTGCCGGTCCCGTTTTTCCCGGGCGACGACGTGCTGGAAGTCCAGGCCCTGCTGCCGGTGCTCAACCGCCAGGAGATGCGCGGTGCGCCGGGCGATGTGGACGTGTTTGGAAATCCCAATGAGCTCGCGGCGATCAGCGATACCCAGCCTGAGCTCCTCTGGCGAGCGGTAATGCAGCGCCTCATCGCGATCCCCGGCTATGTGACGATGTTCAACGCCGCTTTTCCGGGCACGTCGACACAGTCGCTCACATTCCGCGACGCCGCCCGGGCGATCGCGGCTTTCCAGCGCGCCGAGCTGACGAAGACCGACTCGCCGTTCGACCGCTACCTGAAGCACGACGATAACGCCCTCACGCCGGAAGCGAAGCGCGGCGCCCTATTGTTCTTCGGCGACGCGCGCTGTAACAGCTGCCACAACGGACCGCTGCTTGGCGGGAGCGATTTCGCCAACACCGGCGTGCCGCAGCTCGGCCCGGGAGTGGGCAGGGGCGCGCCGCTCGACAAGGGCCGCGGTGAGATCCCCAACAACGAGTTTTACCAGTTCTCGTTCCGCGTGCCGCCATTGCGCAACGTCGAGCTCACGGCGCCGTATTTCCATGACGGCACGATTCCCACGCTGGAAGCGGCGGTGCGCCACTACAACGACGTGCCGAGGTCGCTGCGCACCTTCAATCCGTCGACGTTGCCGCCCGCGTACCAGAGCAGTTACCACGGAGAGCTGGCCACGATCGACTCCGTGCTGTTCCGGCTCGATTTCCGCCTGCGCCAGCCGCTGAACCTGACCGATACCCAGGTCGCCGAGCTGGTGGCGTTCTTGAAATCGCTCACCGATCCGGCGGCGCGTGACATGTCGGGGATTACGCCCGCGTCGGTGCCGAGCGGTCTGCCTGTGCACTAAAAAAAATGCGTGGTGCGTGACGGGATTCACGCACCACGCACTACACGTCGTACGGACGCCGCGCGCCGCACGCGGCGCGCCGTTAGAAGCCCTGCGTCAGGCTGAAGCGCAGCATCCAGTCTTTCTGCGGCCGGTCGAACGGATGCACGATGTCCATTTGGCCGATCGCATACCCCAGCAGATTCATCCGGAACGAGATCCCCGCGCTGCGCACGATGCGCCGCGGGCCGTTACCGAACAGCTTGGCGCCCTCGGCGCCGGTCCACGCGACGCCGGCATCGTAGAAGATGCCCGCATCGACCGGCAGGATGCCGTAATAACCGCCACCGAGGCCGAGGAGCCCGAAGGGCGGGAACCGCAGCTCGGCATTCGCGACGAGCAGTCTCGATCCGACCAGCTGATCGAACACGGGGCAGGTTGGACCGGTGCCGCCGCATTCGCTGACGTCGAAGCTCCCGATGTCGTAGCCACGAACGAGACTTGGGTAGCCGATGAACAACGGGTAGATGCGACCGTCATCGGCGTTGCGACCGTAGCGGCCCACGTGGAGAATGCGTCCCGCGAGCGTGAACGGTCGCATCGGCATGACGTACTTCCGATAGTCGGCGAGCGCGGTGACGAACTGCAGCGAACCGAAGGTCGGATCCGCCTCGATCCTCCAGCGATCCCCCAGGATCGGCCCGGTGGCGCCGAAGAAGGAGTTATCGTGCACGAGAGCGGCGGTTGTAGAGAAGAGATTCAAAGCATTCGGTGCGTCGTCGATTTCTTGACGACCCGATTCATCGAACACTTGGCCAGTGAAACGATCGTACAGGATTCGCTGCACGTCGTGCGAGAACGAAATGCGGGACACTCCGGCTGAGAATTCCGCGCGGCGTGAGCGGTTGAATGGATACGCGAAAATGCCGCTTAGCTCTTGATTCGTCTGCTTGAAGCGATGAATCTCTGCCACCGACAACGTGCCTGTAGTGTCGTACCCGGTAATCCCCGCCGTGATGTACGGGATCTGCTGAGCGCCCACCATCCAGTTGAGCCGCGACTTGCGGTTGGCGTACGCGAGCAGCGCGGCGAAGTCCTCGATCCGACCGTTGACCTGCGCCATCGTGACGAGGTTGTGATCGCCGAGCATGTCGCTCCAGTACAGCGTGACCCCGCCGCCCACGTACGTCCCGAACCGGTCGGCCGCGATCGCGAGGCTCGGCTGCGCCACGAAATCGAGCGAGAGCTTGGGGTGATACGCCTTCACCGCACTGGCGAGCTCGACGGATGCCTGCTGCGGCAGGCCCTGCGACGCGTCGTTGAGCAGCGCGGCGATGCCGGTACCCACGACTTCCCGATCGAGCGGCGGCAAAATGGCCGCCGCCTTCGGCAGATCGCGCAGCGGCCCGCCCGCCAGTATCTGCGGATCGTCCAGCGCCTGAATCGCGTAGCCGCCGCCCGTATAGACGGAGAACACGGCGCGCTGCGACTTCTGCGCCACGCTCAGCGCGGGGCTCAGCGCGGTAATGCCGCTCACGCCCGTGAACAGGTTCGTAACCTGGGCCAGCGCGCCGTCCGCGAGTCCGAGCCGGTACACGTTGCTGATGCCACCCGCGTCGGAGATGAAGTAGATGCTCGCGCCGTCCGCGCTCCACTGCGGGTTGATGTGCTTCGCGCCTTCGATCTGCGGCAGGGCGCGGATCTGCCCGCCGTTCGCGTTCATGAGGGCGAGGCGGTAGTTGCCGTACGACAGCGTCTCGATCGATGTCCCGAACCGGTCCGTGACGAACGCGATCTCGGTGCCGTCCGGCGACCAGGCCGGCTCGAGATCGGCGAAGGCGTCCTCGGTGAGGCGCTGCAGCTGTCCGCTGCCGACGTCGTACACGAACAGGTCGGTATAGCCGCCCACCTGCGCGCTGAACGCGATCTTGTTCCCGTCCGGTGACCAGGTCGGATTGAAGATCTCGCCCAGCGACGAGAACTTGGCTTCCTTGATCAGGTCGCCGTTACTCCCGTTGACGATCCGCAGCGCCGGGTGCCCGGTGACCACCGCGCCGAAGACGAACCTGGTCCCGCTCGCGTCCCACGCGCCCGCCGAGCTGATGAATTGCATGCTCTCGAGATGCGGATCGCGCGTCGCGGAGATGAGCTTGCGGATCGTGCGGCCCGTCTCGGCGTCGGCGAGGTACATGTCGATGGAGAAGAGTCCCGCGTCCGACATGTAGACCATGCGCCGGCCGTCCGGGCTCAGCGCCGGCGCCAGGTTGTAGTGGCGCTCTTTGCCGGGGGTCACGAGCAGCCGCGCGCCGCTCGCCGTCACCGGCCGCTCGCGCTCGCGATCGTAGCGCGCCTTGTCGGTTGGGAGCTCGGTGCCGGTGGCGGCCGCGACCTGGCGCGCGCTCTCGGTCAACCCGCGATGCCAATCGGCGAACAGGCTGTCGACGGGACGGTGCGTCATCTGCTCGAGGGCGAGCTGCACGTTGCCGCTGCGGCCCGCGGAGCGGAGCAGGGCGCCGACGACGTCGTCGCCGTAGGTCCCGCCCATGTAGGCCCAGAACGCCTGGCCCCAGCGGTACGGGAAGTACTTGAAGTCGTCGAGCTGGCCGAACTTGGGCAGCTCGCCGCGGCGTACCGCGTCGCGCACCCACATCGTCGTGTTCGGATCGACGGGCCCAATCGACAGATACTCGGCCATCCCTTCGATGAACCACAGCGGCACGCGGTTCAGGCCGGTCGCCATCGAGCCCCGTCCCACGCCGGTGATGTCATACTGGAACGCGTGCACGAGCTCGTGGCCGATGACGTGATCGGTCTCGGCGAGTGAAGCGCCCATCGGCAGGATGATGCGGCGCTTCAGGCTTTCCGTGACTCCGCCCGTGCCTTCGCCGGGCTGCTCGCCCAGGACATTCGTCTGCTCGAAGTCGGGGTGGTCCGCGTACAGGATCAGGGGCTGACGGCCGTTGAGCTGATGACGCAGCACGGTGGAGAGGCGCGCATACCAGCGCTCGGCCATGCGCGCCGCTTCGGCGGCGGACGCTGCTTCCTTGTCGTAGAAGTAAACGTCGAAGTGCTGCGTCCTAAGGATCTTGAAGTGGAAGGTTTCGTACTGAACAGCGTTGCGGCCGAAGTACTGCGCCTCTGCGGGCAGTGCGAACAGACTCAGCACCGCCAGCAGCAGGCTGACCCGACGAATGATGTTCATGTCTCTGGATTACCCCCGGTCCCTGACAAGTTGCCTGATAGCAACCCCTACCTGCTCGCTACAGAACGTACAACGTTCCCAGCCGGTTCGGGTATGAACCCGATCTCCTTCAGGATCATGCTGATGCTGCCGTCTTCCGCCGTTCCCACCCGACCACTTGGCTCAACTGGAGTACATGTGTCCTGTTTAGGTGTCGGTGGCTCGCACCTTGGCAGCGAGGATGTGGACGAAAAGCTTGCCATTCGCATCATTCGTACCGCGATCGACGGCGGGATCACGTTTCTCGATAACTCCTGGGACTACCACAAGGGGGCGAGTGAAAGACGCATGGGGAAGGCGCTCCGCGACGGCTACCGCGAGCGGGCCTTTCTCATGACCAAGATCGACGGTCGCTCCGCCGAAGCCGCGACCAGGCAGCTCGACGAGTCGCTGAAGCGGCTCCGGGTCGACTACATCGATCTGGTACAGCATCACGAGGTCATCAGGTACGAGGACGCGGACCGCATCTTCCGGAAGGATGGCGCCCAGCGCGCGCTGGAGAAGGCCCGCGACGCGGGAAAGATCCGCTACATCGGCTTCACCGGTCACAAGGATCCGACGATCCATCTGTACATGCTGAACATGGTCCAGGAGCACGGCGCGCCGATCGATACCGTCCAGATGCCGCTCAATCTCATGGACGCGCACTATCGCAGCTTCGAGAAGCTGGTGTTGCCCGAGCTCGTGCGGCGCGGGATCGGCGTGCTGGGGATGAAGTCGATGGGCTACGGCATCATTCTGAAATCCAAGGTGGTGACCGCGGAGGAGTGTCTGCGCTATGCCTTATCGCTGCCGACATCGGTGGTGATCACCGGGATCGACAGCATGAAGATTCTGAATCAGGCGCTTCAGGTGGCGCGCACGTTCCGGCCGCTCTCGGAAGCGGAGATGAACGCGCTGCGCGCGAAGACGCGCGACGCCGCGGCGAGCGGAGAGTACGAGCTGTTCAAGACGTCCAGTCTGTTCGACGCGACGGCCCAGAATCCGGAATGGCTGGGCGAAGAGCCGAAGCGGTTGCAGACCCTCGCGGGATAGCGCATGTTCGAGCGGTGAGCGCGCCGCTCGCAGCGCCGGCCCCGGCGGGAACCACCTCCCGCGTCGCGTCGATCGATCTGATTCGCGGCGTCGTCATGGTGCTGATGGCGATCGACCACGTTCGTGTGTACTCGGGCGTCCCCGCCGGGGGACCAACGGCGGGGATTTTCTTTACCCGCTGGATCACGCACTTCGTCGCCCCGGCGTTCATCTTCCTGGCCGGCACGAGCGCGTTCTTCTACGGCAAAAAGCACAACGATCTCTCAGGTTTCCTGCTGCGGCGGGGCGCCTGGCTGATCCTGCTCGAGTTGACCGTCATTCGCGTGGCATGGACCTTCAATTTTGATTTCACGAACTACATGCTGGCCGGCGTGATCTGGGTGATCGGCTGGTGCATGATCATCATGGCGGGCCTCGTGCGGCTGCGGCCGCGCACCGTCGGGATCATCGGGGTCGCGATCATCGCGCTGCACAATGGCGTGATGCCCTGGCTCGTGGGGCACGTCCCGGCGCTCTGGCCGGTGCTCTACGGGATCGGACCGATCGAGGGGACGCCGCTGATCGTGCTGTACTCGATCATCCCGTGGATCGGCGTCATGGCGGCCGGCTATTGGTTCGGCACTGTGTTGACGCAGGAACCGGCGCGGCGCAACCGGCTCTGCCTCCAGATCGGATTCGGCGCGATCGCGTTATTCCTGATGCTGCGCGGGCTCAATCTGTATGGCGATCCACGTCCCTGGAGCTCGACATCGCCGATGCCGGCGCTGCTCTCGTTCCTGAACACGTCGAAGTATCCGGCGTCGCTGGCCTTCCTGCTGATGACGCTGGGACCCGCGATCGCGGTCATCCCGGTACTCGAGCGGGTCCGTGGGAAGGTGGGGCAGTGGCTCAGCGTGTTCGGGCGAGTGCCATTCTTCTACTACCTGCTGCACATCCCACTCATTCATGCACTGGCGGTGCTCGTGTCGACGCTCCGCTCGCCGGATGCGACATGGTGGCTGTTCACGAACCATCCGATGGGGAACCCGCCCGTACCCGACGGATACACCTGGAGCCTGGGGCTTTTGTATCTCGTGTGGGCCGTGGCGGTGGTGGGACTGTACTTCCCGTCGCGCTGGTATGCCGATCTGAAAGCTCGCCGCACCGACCTGCGCTGGCTGAAGTACCTCTAGCATATCTCCGCGAATGTGTGAATGACGGCGTGTCCGTTATCAGCCGGAGGAGCCGAGCCGCGCACACAGAGCGCCGTCTGCATGCGCGCGCCGCGCGCCGCGTCCAGCTCCTCTCTCACATCCGAGACGAACAGCACTTCCTCGGGCGGGCGTCGCAGCTCGGCCGCGATGCGCCGGTAGCTGTTCGCGTCGCGCTTGGGCCCCGTGGTCGTGTCGAAGTAGCCTGAGAGAAACGGCGAGAGATCGCCCGCGGTCGTGTTGGCGAACAGATTTTGCTGGGCCTGCACGCTTCCTGACGAAAAAATGGCGATACGCTTGCCCGCTGCCCGCCAGCGCTCGAGGGCGGGGCGCACGTCGGGGTACACCTCCCCTTTGCCTTTCAGTTCGCCGGAGCGGTACCCGGCCTCCCAGATCTTCCCCTGCAGCGACTTGAGGCCGGTCGACTTGCGGTCGCGATCCATCAACCAGTACACGAACGCTTCGGCCGACGCGAGCTCGTCGGTCGGATCCCAGGGCGGCAGGTCGGGGGGGGGAGCGGGGCGCTCGGCGGCATGCTCGCGCCGCAACAGCGCGATGTCGGCCCGGACGGAATCGTCAGCGGCGTGTGCCGCGAGATACTCGCGCGCGCGGGCGCGCGCGTAAGGGAACAGCACCTGGTGGACGAACTCGATGGGCGTCGTCGTGCCCTCGATGTCCAGCAGGATGGCGCGGGCCGCGCTCAGCTCGGACGCGCTCCCGCTCCGATCGGTATGTAGGTGGGGCCCATGCACAGCGGCTGGAAGCCCTTGTCGGCGCCGCTGTTCGTGTAGTGCGGCGTCCATCCCGCCTTGTCCTGGAACAACCGGATCGCGCGAATGTCCTTGTCCGCGCAGAGATCGAACCAGTGATGGGTGCCGCGCGGCACGCGGATCAGGTCGCCGGCTTCCACCTCGATCGCGATGACGGGCCCGTCGGTGGGATGGATGTGAAACAGCCCGCGGCCGCGGATGATGAAGCGCACTTCGTCTTCGTCGTGCCAGTGCTCGGTGCTGAATTTGGCCAGCATCGCGTCCAGACCGGGCGTGGCCGGGGTGACGTCGATGACGTCGGCGGTGACATAGCCGCCGCGCGCCTTGAGCCGATCGATCTCCGGGGCATAGGCCTGGAGCACGGCGTCGGCGGGCGCGTTGGCGGCCGCTTTCTGCGCGAGCGGCCAGCGCTCGTAGTCGATCCCCAGCGTCGCCAGGTATTCGGTCACTTCGCGCGGATCGGTCAGAGTCCGCTGTTCGGCGGGAATTCTCACGGTTGCCATGTCATGCCTCGCTTTCGACCCATCGCCTCGAACAGAAACTCGAGGATTTCGAGCTGTCGTTTCGCCTCGGCGAGATCCTGGCCCCAGGTGTACAGGCCGTGGCGCCGGATCAGGAACCCGTGTACCTCGGGATGCTCCCGCAATTTCGCCTCGATGCGCGGTGCCGCACCAGCCCAGTCCTGTGTGTTCTCGACCAGCGGCAGCCATTCGCTATGCTCGTGCGTGCGGATCCCGTCCAACCCCTTCAACATCTCGTACCCGTCGATGCCCAGTCCCCCCGCATCATCGCTCACCGACTCGGACAGAACGGTGCTCCAGATCGAATGGGTGTGCAACACCGCGCCCGCGCCGCGCGCGCGTACGATCGCGAGATGCAGCGCGGTTTCGGCCGACGGCTTTCCCGAGCCGTGCAGGACCTGTCCGTGCTCGTCGATTTCGACGATCTGACGCGGCTCGAGCAGTCCCTTGTCGATGCCGCTGCCGGTGATCGCGAGTCTCAACGGGCTCCGGCTCGTGACCGCGCTGAAGTTGCCGCTGGTCCCGAGGGCCCAGCCGCGCGCGTAACAAAGCCGGCCGATCTCGGCCAGCGCCGCGGCCAGGGCTTCGAAACCGTCAGTGCGGGACAACGGGGCCGGTGACGTCCACGCGGACCGGGAATCCTTCGAGCTGGCTCGGCAGGCGGCGGCGCAGCTCGTCGCTCATGCGACTGACGAGCACCCGGATGCACGGCGAGCCCTCGCAGCGCGCCGCGGCGGTGCCGAGCACGCCCGGAAGCGCGAGCAGGGAGTCGTTGTGTGCGGCGAGCACGTCGTCGATGGTCCTGGATCGCTGGCTCACAACCGGTGCCTTTTGGGCGCGCGCGGTGTCAGAGGGTCGGACGGTGTCGGCGCTGACGTCTGGGCGAGGCTGCGCGCGCCCGCAGCCGGCCAGCAACAGGGCAGCGCACAGCACCGCGAGCTGCTGTTTCATTGCCTTGAGAATAATCGGTTACTTCTCGCGCGCGAGCAGGGCGACGGGGAAGGGGGCCAATAGATGGTCTACTCGCTGGCGCCCGCGGTGCGTTTCGTCGCTGAAGACGTTGCGCCACGAACCGTTCGGAAGCTCGAGCGCGGTGCTCCCCCAGCCGCCGCGCAGCGCCTGCGTCAGCCGCGGCACGACGGTGATGAGCTGGCCGCCGCGCCCGAACGCGACCACGTGATCGGCGTGCTCGCCCTCGGCCTGGAGCGGCTGATAGCAGCCGGCCGCGCCGACCCGCAGCGCGCGCTGAATCATCCAGAGCTTGGGGACGCCTTCGTCCATACGCGCCAGCGCCTGCTCCGCCGAAGTGATCTCCATTTCGCCCAGCAGGCGGCGCCGCAGCTCGTAATCGACGGGCCGGCGATTGTCGGGGTCCACCAGCGCGAGCGACCACAGCTCGGTGCCTTGATAGAGGTCGGGAATCCCGGGCGCGGTCAGCTTGATCAGCGTCTGGGCGAGCGAGACCACGCGCCCCGCCGCGAGGATCGTTTCGACGAAGCGCTCGAGCGATGAGACAAATTCCGCGTCGTCGAGCGTGCGCTCCACGAACGCCTTCAGCGCCGTCTCGAACTCCTGGTTGGGAGACGTCCATGACGTGAGCTGCTTCGCCTCACGCGTGGCCTTTTCCATGTACGCGAGCGCGCGCTCCCGCGTGAGGGGCCAGGCGCCGACCAACGTCTGGTAGTAGAGATATTCGGTGTTGCGGTCCGGGAAGCCGCCGCTGCGGTGGCGCTCGTTGTGCGTCTTCCACTGGGATACGGCCGCCGTCCACGCGGCGGGGCACTCGCTGATGACGGCGAGCCGCGCGCGAACGTCTTCGCCCCGCTTGGTATCGTGGGTGGCGGTGGCGTTCATGGTCTTCGGGTAGCGGTCCTGGACTTCCGCCATGCGCGCGTGGAATTGCGCGGGGCTGATCCCAAACCGCGCCGGATTCCCCCCCACCTCGTTCAGCGCCACGAACCGGTTGTAACAGTAGAAGGCGGTGTCTTCGACGCCTTTGGCGGTGGCCGCGGAGCTGAGCTGCTGAAACCGCCGGACAAACGCTCCTTCCAGGTCACCGCGGATCTCGAGCGTCATGATCCCGCGCATGAAGTCGAACATCTCGGGATCGAGATCGGGACGGCGCCGCTTGGCCTCGTTGGTCGCGAAGTCGATCGTGGCGCGGTCCGCCTCGCGGATCTCGGTGCGATCGGGACGAACATAGGTCCGGTAGACGGGGAAACAGGCCAGCAGCTCGCGCAGCCCTTCCGTCAGCATGTGGCGGGTGTAGTCGCGGTGACGGCGATGGCGCTCGCAGATCCGGAGCAGCAGCTCTCCGAGCCGGGCGACGTCGCTGCCCAGCCCCTCGCGCAGCACGAGCAGCTTCTTGTCGTGCGCGACGTCGGCATAACGATCCGACACGCCCGCGAACGACGCGTAGAACTGCGTCAGCGGGGCCTCGGCCCGCGGATTGATGAACAGTCCGCCGACGAGATTGAGAAATTCGTAGCCGGTCGTCCCCTCGACGGGCCATTCCTCCGGAAGACGCTCCTCGTCCTGCAGGATCTTTTCTACCACCACGTACGTGGGACAGCGCTCCTGCAGCAGCCGCAGGTAGTGCTCCGGATCGCGGATGCCGTCGACATGATCGATGCGCAAACCGTCGGCGGCGCCCGAACGCACGAGGTCGAAGATCAGCTGGTGCGCTTCGTCGAACGCTTCGGGCACTTCCATGCGCATGCCGATGAGGTTGTTGACGTCGAAAAACCGGCGATAGCCGAGGTCCCGCTCGGCGGCCTGCCACCACGCCAGGCGATAGTTCTGCTGCTCGAGCAGCCGGTCGAGCGAATCGGGGTCGGCATTGCACGCGGCGACGGCGCGGTCGAGCGCTTCGGCCACCTTCGGCTCCTCCCTGAGCAGCTGCAGCAGCAGCTCCGCGGCCACGCGATCGTCCCGGCGGCGCCGTTCGGTGCCGGCCGGACTGGTTTCGGTGGGCGGCGGGAGCAGCTCGACGGTGTCGGCCACGAACGCGAGCCGTTCCGACTGGATGCTCAGCGCGGCGACGCGCAGCAGCCCCGCGAGCGAGCGAGGCTCGACCGGAAAGACGTGATCCTTGTAGCGCACGGTGAATGCCGTCTCTTCGCGATGCAGCTGGATCTCGCCGCGCTCCAGCGCGCGGCCGTACTGGTCGGCGAGCACGGGGAGCAGCACGGTGTTGCGGAGCCGCGCCTCGGGCGGTTCCCAATCGACGTCGAAGTAGCGCGCGTACGGGCTGGCGAGTCCATTCCGCAGCACGTCCCACCACAGGCGATTGTCGCGCGTAGCGATCGACATGTGGTTCGGCACGGTGTCGATGATGTGTCCGAGCCCGGCCGCTTTGAGCGCCGCGATCATGCGG
>DASSUS010000021.1:0-33701 GCA_035706765.1 Gemmatimonadales bacterium | reverse complement strand
CGACGTGCGCGGGCTCCCGTTCGAGCCGCCACCGGTGAGCGCGCGCGTGCGACTCACGATCGCCGGCGATCCGGTGACCCTCACGCGCGAAGTGGTGTATCGCTACCGCGACCAGGCCATCGGTGAAGTACGGCGCCCCATCTTCATCACGCGCAATGTCGACGTGGCGATCGAGCCCGACGAGCTGCTCTGGCCCGTCGAGGAGTCGTCGCGCGAAGCGCGGCATTTCACGGTCACCGTCACGAACCGGGCGCGCGGGGCCGCGTCGACGGCGCTGCGCCTCGGCGTCCCTCCGGGCTGGCCGCCGATTCCGCCGGAAAGCCTTTCGTTTACGCGCGAGGACGAGAGCAGGAGCGTGATCGTGCCGGTCGCGCCACCCACCGCGGATGGCATGAAGCCCGGCAGCTACGACCTGCGCGCTGGAACGGGGTGGCTCGAGATCATCGATTATCCGCACATCCGGCCCCGCGCGCTCACCCGAAGCTCGGTCGCGCAGATCCGCGCCGCGCGACTGGCCCTTCCCGCTCTCGCGCGCGTCGGCTACATCCGCGGCGCCGCCGACCGGGTTCCGGAAGCGCTGATCGCCGTCGGTATTCCGCTCGAGCTGATCAGCGCAGACTCCCTCGCGCGCGGCGACCTGTCGCGCTACGACGCGATCGTGATCGGCAGCCGCGCCTACGAAACCGAGCCGGCCCTGGTCACGAACAATGGGCGGCTGCTCGACTTCGGCCGCAACGGCGGGCTCATCATCGTGCAGTATCAGCAGTATCCGTTCGTCGACGGCGGATTCGCGCCGTACCCGCTCACGATCGCGCGCCCGCACGACCGCGTGAGCGACGAGAACGCGCCGGTCACGCCGATCGACCCGGCCCACGCCGTCTTCCACTATCCCAACGACATCGGCGCCGAAGATTGGCGCGGCTGGGTCCAGGAGCGCGGCCTGTACTTCGCCCATACGTGGGACAGCGCGTACACGCCGGTACTCGAGACGCACGATCCCGGCCCGCCCGCGCAGGAGCTCAAGGGTGGCCTGCTGATCGCGCCGCTGGGGCGCGGGACGTATGTGTACACGGGGCTGAGCTTCTTCCGGCAATTGCCGGCGGGTGTGCCGGGAGCCTACCGGCTGTTCGTAAATCTCCTTGGGCTCAAGAGACGCAGTGTTCCATAACCACGTACGGCGCACTATGTGGCTGGGCGCGCTCCTCCTGCCTCTGGTCGGGTGCTCGCGAGATCACCGCACGCCGTTAGTCATCTACAGCCCGCACGGACGCGACCTGCTGACGTTGTTCGAGAATCGCTTCGAGGCCGCGCATCCCGACGTCGACGTCCGCTGGCTCGACATGGGATCGCAGGATGTCTACGACCGGGTGCGCTCCGAGCGCGCGAACCCGCAGTCGGATGTCTGGTTCGGGGGGCCGTCGCTGATTCTGGCGCAGGCCGCGAGCGACTCGCTGCTCGATTGCGCGCGCCCGTCCTGGGCCGAAGCGATTCCGCGCCGCGGTCGCGGCGATGGCGACTGCTATTTCGCCGCTTATGAGACGCCGGCGTTGTTCCTGTACGCGGAGCGCGCGCTGTCCCCGGCGGAGGCGCCGCAGGATTGGGACGACCTCCTCGACCCCAAGTGGAAAGGCAAACTGATCATTCGCGATCCGCTCGCGAGCGGCACGATGCGGTCGGTGTTCGGCTACATCGTGCTCCGGGAGCAGAAATTCCCGGGGGACACCGCCAGCGGGTTTGCCTGGCTGCGCCGGCTCGACGCGCAGACCAAGGAGTACCTGCAGAATCCCGCCCTCGTCAGCGAGAAGATCGCGCGCCAGGAAGCGCTGATCACGGTGTGGGACCTGCCCGACGTCTTGATCAGCCGGCGGCGCGGCATGCCCGTCGGGTACGTCTTCCCCAAGAGCGGCACCGTCGTGATCGAAGACGGCATCGCGGTCGTGCGCGGCGCGAAGCACCGCGATGTCGCGCGCGCGTTCGTGGACTTCGTCGGCAGTCCCGAGATGCAGCTCGCCGCGGCGCGGGAAGTGTTCCGGCTCCCCGTGCGCCTCGACTTGCCGGCGGATTCGCTGCCGCAATGGGTGCGCGACGTTCGGCGGCAGATGGTCGTCGCCGACGTCGATTGGCGGGTTCTCGCCGAGCGCGGGCCGGAATGGATGCGGTGGTGGGATCAGCACGTGCGCGGCACCGGGGACAAGCGGTGAGCGCGTTTCTTCAGATCGCGGGGGTGGCCAAGCGCTGGGGGCACGACGTCACCGTCGGGCCGATGACGCTCGCCATCGCGCGCGGCGAGATTCTCGCGCTGCTGGGGCCGTCGGGGAGCGGCAAGACGACGATGCTGCGCCTGCTCGCGGGATTCGAGACGGCAGATGAAGGCCGGATCCTGGTCGCCGGCGAGGATGTGACGGCGACGCCGCCGGCGCGGCGCCGGTTCGGCATGGTGTTTCAGCACTACGCGCTGTTTCCGCATCTCGACGTGGGAGACAACGTCGCCTTCGGCCTGCGCGCGGGCGCGCGCGCGGAGCGCCACGGAATCCGGGAGAAGGTCGCCGCGGCGCTCGCGCTGGTGGATCTCGCCGGTTACGAGCGGCGCAGAGTCCACGAGCTCTCGGGCGGCCAGCAACAGCGCGTCGCGCTGGCGCGCGCGCTCGCCCCCGAGCCGCGCGTGTTGCTGCTCGATGAGCCGCTCTCGAACCTCGATCCCGCGCTGCGTGAGCGCACGCGCCGGGAGCTGCGCCAGGTGATCAAGCGCGTGGGCATCACGACCGTGTTCGTCACGCACGAGCAGGAAGAAGCGTTCGACCTGGGTGATCGCATCGCCGTCATTAACGGGGGACGGCTCGAGCAGACCGGCACGCCCGAGGAGTTGTACGAGCGACCCGCCAACCTGTTCGTCGCGACGTTCGTCGGCCGCGCGAACGTGTTCCGTGGCGAAGCGGCGCGCGCCCTGTGCGGCGACCGGCCCGGCGGCGTGATCGTCGTGCGTCCCGAGGGGCTGCGCTTCGCCGACACCGGTCTGCCGGGTATCGTACGCGAGCGGCGCTACACGGGACCGGCGGCGTTCTTCACGGTCGAATCCGAGAGCGGTGACCGGTTCGAGGTCCTGGCCGAGCCCGGCGCTGCCCGGGTCGGCGCGCGGGTGCACGTCCAAGCGGTACGAGCGATTCGGTTGTGAAGCGGCCCCGCGGCAGCGCCCTCGCCGCAGGCGCTCTGGTGCTGTTGCTCGCCTGGGTCGTGGTGTATCCGATTCTGATCGTGGCGCTCGATGCCGCCGATACGACCGCGCTGCGAGCGTTCTTCACGCGCCCGGGAGAATGGGCGGTGCTGTGGGCCAGTGTGTGGATTTCGCTCGCGAGCGTGGTCCTGGCCGCCGCGATCGGTATTCCCCTCGCGTTCCTGTTCGAATGGTTCGACTTCCCCGGCCGCAAGACGCTGGGGGCGTTGATCGCGCTCCCCGTCGTGCTGCCGCCGCTCGTCGGGGTGATCGCGTTTCTGTTTCTGTTCGGAGAGTCCGGGTTCATCGCGCGGGCGATTCAGGTGGCGCTGGGTCTCGAGCAGTCGCCGTGGCGGCTGCAGGGGGCGGCGGCGATCCTGCTAGTGCACGCCTACTCGATGTACGTCTACTTCTATCTGTTCACGCGCGCGGGCCTCGCGAAGCTCGACGTCTCGATGCTCGAGGCGGCGCAGGCGCTGGGGGCGGACCGCCGCCGCACGCTGTGGCGCGTGATCGTCCCCTTGCTGCGTCCGTCCCTGGTCGGCGCCGCCATCCTCACGTTTATGACCGCGCTGGGCTCGTTCAGCGCGCCCTACATTTTTGGCGGCGGATTTCGCGTGATGACGACGCAAATCGTCGCCACCAAGCTGAACGGTGATCTGCCGCTCGCGATGGTGGAAACACTCGCGCTCGCGCTCGTGGCGGTCGTCGGACTCCTGATCCTGCGGCGCACCGAGGGGGACGACATCCTCGTCGCGCTGGGGAAGGGCATCGCCCCCCGGCCGCGGCCGATTCGGCGGGCCGGCATCCGCGCGCTGGCGACGGTCGTGGGATGGGGACTCGCGATCGTGTTGCTGTTGCCGCATCTGACGTTGCTGCTCGTGTCGCTCGTGCCATACGGCGTGTGGACGACGGAGATCCTCCCGCCGGTGCTGAACTTCGAGAATTATCGACGCCTGTTCTCGGAGGCGGAGCGGCTGCGCCCGATGGTGAACTCGCTCTGGATGGCCGCGGCCAGCACCACGGTCGCCGTGGTCCTCGCGCTCGCCGGGGGATACCTGGTCGTGCGCAAGCGCGTGGCGTTGCGCCGGGCGATCGAAGGGCTGCTGGCGCTGCCCTGGGCGCTGCCGGGGACCGTGTTCGCGATCGCGCTCGCGATCACGTTCAGCGTCAACGCGCCGCTGCAGCTCCGCTTCGTCCTGGTGGGCACGGCGGTGCTGCTGCCGCTCGCCTATCTGGTCCGGGCGTTGCCCCTGACGGGCCGGGGAATCCTCGCCTCCTACCGGCAGCTCGATCCCGCGCTCGAAGAAGCGGCGGCCAGCCTGGGGGCAGGGCGGTGGCGCACGCTCGCGCGCGTCACGATTCCGCAGCTGCGGCCCGGCCTCGCCGCCGGCGCGAGCCTCGCGTTCGTCGCCGGCCTCGGCGATATCGTCGCGTCGATCGTGCTGTACACGTATGAGACGCGCCCCGTCTCCATCGAAATCCTCTCGAGTCTCAGGCTCGCCGAGACCGGCGTGGCGGCGGCATTCGGCGTGGTGCTGATGCTGGTCAGCGCGCTCGTGCTGGGGATCGGAGCGAGACGATGAAGCGACTCGCGGTCCTGATGCTCGTCGCCTTCGTGGACATGATGGGGCTGATGATCATCTGGCCGCTGCTCCCGCTGTATGCCCAGAATCTCGGCGCGTCGGCGACGACGGTGGGGCTCCTGGCCGCGTCGTTTCCGATTGCCCAGCTCGTGTCGTCGCCGGTGTGGGGGTACGTCTCCGACCGCTACGGCCGCCGTCCGGCGCTGCTCGTAGGTCTCGGCACGTCGGCGATCTCATACGTGGTGTTCGGGTTCGCGCATACGGTGTGGCTGCTGTTCGTGTCGCGTTTCGTCCAGGGACTGGGCGGCGGGACGACGGGCGTGGTGCAGGCGTACGTCGCCGACACGATGGTGCCGCGCGAGCGCGCCAAGGCGCTCGGGTGGCTCTCGGCGGCGACCAGTGCGGGCGTCATCATCGGGCCGGCGATCGGCTCGTTCATGCACCGCTTCGGCGAGGCGGCGCCAGGGCTGTTCGCGAGCGCGCTGGTATTGATCAACGTCGCGTTCGCGTGGAAGTGGCTCCCCGAGTCGCGCTGGGCCCAAACGGGAGTGGTGCGCAGCGAGGGCGAACGGGCACCGCGACACTCGCTGACGATGCGCGAAGCGGTCCACAACATCGTGCACCCGGCCGTGCGCGTCCTGAGCGATCCCACGCGTCCCGTTTCCCTGCTGATCTGGATCTATGCGTTTGCAATGCTCGCCTTCAACGCATTGCCGCCGGTGTTCTCCCTGTATCTGCACGACCGGTTCGGCATCACTGAAAATCAGATCGGATTCTTTTTCATGATTTTCGGCGCCGTCGGCGTGTTCATGCGGACCGCGCCGGTCGGCTGGTTCAACGCGAAGCTCGGAGAGGTGCGCACGATGCAGTTGGGCACGCTGTTGTTGCTGGCCGGCTTCATCCTCGTGCCGCTGGCGCCGACGTTGCCGCTGTTCATCGCCGCCCAGATCCTCCTCCCGCTCGGCACCGCGTTGCTGTTCCCCGCGAACTCGGCGCTGGTCAGCCATCGCGCGCATCCCGACGAGATCGGGCTGACGCTCGGCGTGCAGCAGACGTATCGCGGCCTCGCGGCGATCGTAGGTCCCATTTACGCGGGCGGCGCGTACGCCACGCTGGGCCAGCACGTGCCGTTCTACCTATCGGCCCTGATCATCCTCCTCGTGTTCTTCCTGACGCTGCGCATTCGCGAGGATGCGCCGGCACCACTAATTTCTGAGCCATGACTCTCGCTTCCTATCTCGTGCTGCTTGGGTGGCTGATCGCCCCGCCGCCGCCCCGGCCAAAGCTCGTCGTCATGATTACCGTCGATCAGCTCCGGCCCGACTACTTCGCGCGCTGGAAGTCGCAGCTCACCGGCGGACTCGCACAGCTCGCGAACGAGGGCGCGTTTTTCACCGAAGCCTACCAGGATCACGCGGTCACGGAGACCGCGCCCGGGCATTCGACGGTGCTTTCGGGGATGTGGCCGGCGCACAACGGGATCCTGACCAACGCCTTTGGCGTCGGCGATTCGACGGCGCCGTTGATCGGCACGACGGGGCCTGGAGCCTCGCCGCGGCGCTTCCGCACCACCGCTTTTTTCGACTGGCTCAAGGCGGCGGAGCCCGGCGCCCGCGCCCTCTCTGTCAGCCGCAAGGATCGCGGCGCGATCCTGCCGATCGGCCGGTCCAAGGAGCAGGTCTTCTGGTATCAGTCCGGCCTCTTCACCACGAGCCGCTACTACGCCGATTCGTTGCCGACGTGGGTGCGGGCGTTCAACGCGCGTCGCCTGCCGTTCAAGGCGGCGAACACGGCGTGGACCCTGCTGCTGCCGGACAGTGCCTATAAAGAAGAAGACAACGAGCCGTGGGAGAACCTGGGGCGGGAGATCGTCTTCCCGCACCGGCTGCCGGCCGACAGCCAGCGAGCCGCGGGCGCGGTCGCGGGCACGCCGGCCATGGATTCGCTCACGCTGCTGTTCGCGCTCGAAGGGCTCGAGGCTATGAAGCTCGGGCGGCGCGGGACCGATCTGCTTGCCGTGAGCCTGTCGACGACCGACGCGATCGGCCATGCGTACGGCCCCGATTCGCGTGAGGTGCACGATCAGGTGCTGCGGCTCGATCGCTATCTCGCCTGGTTCCTGAAACGGCTCACCGATCGGGTCGGCAAGGACAACGTCGTCGTGGTGCTGAGCGCGGATCATGGCGTGACGCCTCTTCCCGAGCGCGTCCGGGCCAAGACCGGCGCGGCCGTGTACCGCGTGTTGCTCGACACGCTGGTGGCGGCCGTGAATCGCGATCTGGATCAGCTCGCAGGTGCCGGCGCCGCGCCGCGGAACTGGTTCGAGTTCGACAGCGGCATGCTGTTCCTGCGCGACAACGGCCGGTTTGCCGCCACCGGAATCAAGACCGACAGCATCCTCGACATGCTCACCACGCGCATCATGCGCGTGCAGGGCGTCGCGCGCGTCATTCGGCCGGCCGATCTCGCCAGCGCCGACACGGCGTCCGATCCGGTGGCACGACGCTGGCTGCACCAGCTCACGCCGGATGCGGGCGTCGTCCTCACCGTCACACCGACCCCTGGCTCGGTGTGGGACTATCCGAACCTGCCGATCGCGATGCACGGCCACCCGTCGGAAGAAGACTCGCACGTCCCGATCATCTTCTGGGGCAAGGGCATCCGGCGGGGCGCGTATGCGGGACGAATGAACACGGTCGACATCGCGCCGACGCTTGCCGCCCTGCTCGGCATCACGCCGTTGGCGCTCGTGGACGGCCACCCGCGCACCGACGCGCTGCTGCCGCGGTAGCCGTGGTTCAGAAGCAGTCCGCGAATCAGATTCGCCGCATCGAGGAGTTGCAGGGGTACGTGCGGACGGTGGATCACGTGAAGAAGCTCGTGGCGGAGCTCGACTCGAACCGTGCCGCGAAGCCCAAGATCCTGAACGGCATCTGCGCCAACATCGCGCGCGAGCTGGGGCACATGCGCCAGCGCGCGCTGACCGCGAATCTCGGTACCCTTCCCGACGTCGCCGGCTCGCTCGCCGTGGTCGCGGGCCGGACCGGAACGGGAATCATGATGAAGGTGCGGGCGCTTCAGGACGGGATCAACAGTCTGACGATGCAGCTCGACCAGGCGCTCAAGATGGCCCACGAAGCGCCGCCGGAAAAAGAGAAAGACAAAGAACCGAAGCGCTAGTCGAGCTCCGGCCGGAACAACGCGGCTACCCGCCGCCAGAATCCTCCCAGCGCGCCGCGCACTGCGGCGCGGAACGCGTCCGCGGAATGGAATCGCTCGGCGGGGTCGCTGCGTAGCGCGCGCCGCAGCACGTCCTCCAGCTCGCGCGGGACGTCCTTGCGCTGCGCCGCAAGCGCGGGCACATCGTCGGTCGTTTGGCGCGCCAGGATCTGCTCCGGGGTCTTCCCGGTGAACGGCGGCTTGCCGAGCAGGCTGAAGTACGCGACGGCGCTGAGGGAGTAGAGGTCGGCGCGCTGGTCGACCTTCTCGCCAAGCAGCTGCTCGGGCGCGGCGAACTGGGGCGTGCCGCTGCGCGACGTCGCACCGCCGAAACGCGTCCCGCCGCGCAGCGCCAGCGCCAGTCCGAAATCGGTAATGCGGAGCCGGCCGTCCGGCTCGATCAGCATGTTCTCCGGCTTCAGATCGCGGTGAATCAAGCCGACGCTGTGCGCGTGTTCGAGCGCCGAGAGCGCTTCGAGCAGCAGCCGCTCCGCCTGCGGAAGCGAGAAGTTTCCGTGGCGCTGGATCACCTGCGCCAGGTTCGAGCCGGGCACGTACTCCATCGAGTACCAGGTCAGGCCGGCGCGGCCCATAATGTCGTAGATGCTCACGATGTTCGGATGGCGCAGCCGGGCCGCGAGCTGCGCCTCGCGCCGGAACCGCTCGGTGACCCCCGGATCGGCGGTCAGCGCGGGGTGCAGCACCTTGATCGCCACATCGCGCTCGAGCGCGAGATCTCGCGCGCGGTACACGCGCCCGAACCCTCCCGCGCCGATTTCCTCGAGCAGCTCGTAGTCGTCGCCGAGGGCGCGCCGCAGCCGGCGCTCGAACCCCGATTCAGTGATCGCGGGCGCCGCCGCGGGGACCTGGAACGTCCCCGCGTCGCTGATGAAATCCTCGAGCATCTCCGTCGCCGTGAAGTAGCGATCCTTGGATACGCGCGACAGGGCGCGCAGCATCACGCGCTCCACGGCGGCGGGGATGGCCTGACGGTGCTGGCGCGGCGGAACGATCCGCGCCGGATCGAGATCCGGAGGATTTCCGGTGAGCGCCGCATAGATGTTGGTCGCGACGGTGTAGACGTCGCTCGAGGGATCGCCGGCCTCGCCGGCGCGCACTTCCGGCGCCATGAACGCGTTGCTCGGATCGTCCGCGGGCAGTGGCTCGAGGTAGGGCAGGCACCAGTTGGAATACCGCAGATCGGTGATCACGCCCGCGCCGCTCGTATTGATCATCAGAGTCGACGGTACCACGCGCCGCATGATGATGCCGCGCGCGTGCGCATGCTCGAGACCGGACAGGAGGTCGCGGATCAGCGACATCGTCTGCGGAATCGGCCGCGGCCCGCGCCGCAACGCGTCCGCCAGGCTCTCTCCCTCGATCCAATTGGCCGTGCGATAGCCGAATGCGCCGATCTCGCCGGCCGCGTAGACGTGCCGGATCGCGGGATGATCGAGCGCTGCCAGCGTCTCGGTCTCCCGCATGAACCAGGCGCGACCGGGACTGTCCGCTGTGAGGTGCACGCGAATCGCGACGTGGCGCTTCAGCACGCGATCCCATGCCTGGTACAGCGCCCGTTCTGGCGACAGCGCCACCAGGTTGTCGAGCCGGAACGCCGGCTCGAGCGCGCGCAGTGCCTCATTCAACAGCCCCGCCGAGGGCGTCGGGGACGGTTTCGTGACCGTCGTCACATTCGGGACTGGCGAGCTGCGATCAGGCGTGGGCACGGGCGACTAATCTAAGTGAGGATTCGTCTGGCACGAATTCCCGGCGAATCACAGATTGGTCGCGTGCAGGAGTACTCGCAGGTTCGAGTTCGAGTGGAGCGCCGCGTACGCCCCGATCGGCGCACGGGCCTCGATCGGCGCATTACCGACCGGCGCGTGCGGCACGTGCCGGTGATGGTGGAGCGGCGCGCCCTGGGAGGCAGCGATCGCCGCAATCGAGGCGAGCGCCGTTCGCCCACTCCGCGGCGCAAGTTGCAGGATCGCCGGGGCTCCGGCTTGACGCTCGACCTCACTCCATCCTGACCCGCACCACGCCCCAACCCTCGCGCCCCCCGCGCGAGTAGCGCACGTCGCGCAGGTACACCGTCTTTTCCGCCGTGTCGACTTCCGCCGCCAGGAAGCGCGCGAATTGCGCCATGGCGCGCCCCTCCGGCGTTTCGAGCGCCCGCTGCACGGCGCGCGCGCGCAGGTTGCGGGGAACGCTCCAGTCGTCGCCCGCCACGGTGTCGGGTCCCGCGTACACGGCTTCCCACGTGAACGGATGCCCGATCTCGGTGAGCGCGGCCGACTGCGCCTTCGCCCCGAAGCGCTTGATCGCGATCTCACGAATCTCCGCCTCCCGTCGCGCCGCCACGAGACCCTGGGCGCCGGCGTACACCGCAAGCAGCACGATCGCGTAAATCGCGATTCGCTGCCTGGCGACCGGCCCGAACCAGTAGCGGATCCATCCCACGACGCCGATCACAGACGCCAGCACGTACACGATCAGTACCCACCCGGCGACGATGTCGCGACCGCGCAGGATGACGTAGGAGAACACACCGCCCACGATGAGCACGCCCAGCAGGGGACGCCAATGACGCTCGGTGCCCCAGGCGAGGGCGATCAGCGGTATGAGCCAGAAGAACGGATCGACGATCGCGACCCAATCGAGATAGAACCAGCGGTTGGCCCATGGGAGAAACGGGCGCCAACCGTAGGACCCCTGCCAGTCCATGTACAGATGACTGGCTACCGTCACGCCGATGCAGATCGCGAGCCAGCGCCATGGAGGTGGGGGAGCGGCGAACGCTCGGCCGCGGCGCTCGAGCCACGCGCGTGCCAGGCGCCACGCGCCGCCGATGATCAACGTGAGCCCCGCGATTTCGACGAGCGCGCCGAGCAGGGAATGCGTGATGCCGCGATGCAGCGTCAGGTAATCGGCGCGGGAGCCGGGCAGGCCGATGAACAGCTCGGTCCAGTCGGGGGCGTTCGCGGCCACGATGCCGATGAGACCGGCGCGGGCCACATGCCGGTCGGCCACGGCGCGCCCCAGAGCCGCGCCGACCAGCGCGTGCGCGAGATTATCCATCCGTACACGATGCGGTGCGACCTCGCGGGCCGTCCAGTGCAGCCGTAGTTTCGTTTTGTGGCCTACCTACGCCCGTACGGTGTCACCCTGCTCGCCCTGGACAGCGGCAAGCGCTTCGAAGCCAAAGGCACGCGGATTCGCCTCGGTCGCGGGCACGAATGTGAAGTCCAGCCCGTTCAGACCAGCGACACGATCGTATCCCGAGTCCACGCCGAGCTGACCGTGGGCATGGGCGGCGGACTCGTGTTGCGCGATACGCAGAGCAAGAACGGGACGTATCTGAACGGCCAGCGCATCGTGCAGCCGACCCCGGTCCGGCTCGGCGACAAGATCATGCTCGGGCAGGGCGGTCCGGTGCTTTTGGTGGAAGGAATGGGAACGGCCCCGCAGCTCGTGGCGGCGAAACCGGGATCGCTTGGCCAGAAGACGGTGCTGGGGATGATCAGCGACGCGCTCGCCAAAGCGAAGGAAGAGCGTCGGAAGGGCGGTCGCGGCACGACGGCGTTCATGAAGGCGATTACGGAAGAGCGCCGCTTCCGCTGGCTCTCCAGAGTGATGTTGGTCCTCGTGCTGCTTTTGGGTGGCGGCGTGTACGCGGTGTACTGGGCGCTGTCGCGGCAGGTCGAGCATACGAAGGAAGCGTTGCGCACGGCGGAAGACTCCTCCCGCGCCGAAGGAGAGCGGCTGAGGCGCGAGCTCGCCGCGGCGCGCGCCGCGGCCGCACCCGCCACGGAGGTCGAGAATCTCCGGCTGCAGCTCGTTGCGGCCGAATCACGGACGTCGCAACTGCAGGCGGCACTCGATCGGGCGCAGCAGGCGCTCGGGCAACAACTCGCGGCGGGAGAGGCGCGGCGCGAAGAGGCGCAGCGGGATCTCCAGCGCATGCGTGATCAGCTGGCCGCCGCGGAGCGCCGCGCGCCGTCGCAGGGACTGATCGACAGTCTGCGACGCGCCGTCGCGAGCGCCGAGGCCCAGAGCGCGAGTCTCGATGCGAAGATGCGCGCGATCCGGGCCACCGACTTCGCCGGGATGGCACAGCAGAATCAGGCAGCGGTCGGCTTGATCACCGTATCCTTGGGCGGAGAACGCTACGACGGGACTGGATTCGTGATCAGTGCCGACGGCTACATGCTCACCAACTGGCACGTCGTTGCCGACTCGGCGAACCCCGTGGCCGATACGGTGTGGGTGACCATGGCCGATCAGTCGACGGGGCGCTACGCCGACGTCATCGCGACCTCGCGCGAGCGCGACGTGGCGCTCATCAAGGTGCGTGGATACCAGGGCATTTACCTCACCGGGATCGATTGGGCGGGGACCAAGGCGCGCCAGGGTGAGCCGGCGGCGTTGATTGGATATCCCGCGGGGTCAGGGTTCGCGCGCGACCGCGCGTCCGTGGTGCGGACGTCGATGACGGCAGGAATTCTGTCCAGGGTCACGACCGACCTGATTCAGTTCGATGGAATGACGATCGGCGGGTCTTCAGGGAGTCCGGTGTTCAATGCTGACGGCGAAGTGATCTCGGTGCATCGCGCGGGGCTGCGGCAGGGTCCCGGGTTCGCGCTGTCGGTCCCGGTGAAGTACGCTATTCCGCTCATGCCGCCGGCGTTGCGCCAGCGGCTTGGCCTCTAGCTAGTTCCTCGAGTAGTCGACCGTGACGACGACGGCCTTCTCGGCCGGCAGGGTAGAAATCTGAGCTACTGTCGCGACAGTATGAGCTCGGTCGGCGTTGGCGGCGGCAAGCTGCTGCTGAACGATCGATAGCGCCTCAAAGCCCTGACGCGTGTCGACCACCGTCGCGGTGGCTTGCAGGCTGCCACGAGCTTGGGCTTCTGCATCCTTCCCAGCCACCATCAGCGTCAGAATCGCCAGAACCGTCAGTCCGAACCGCATTGCGTGCTCCCCTAGTGTGAGTGCCTCGTGATTCCACTAGGGCATGAGGCATACCGCGCGTGTTGGTCGTTTAAGTAGCTGCGACTACTGCATTTACGATCAGCAGCATGCCCCAAAAAGTGTCAAAGTTTACGACGCTCGGGTGGCGTTTGCATTCGCTAACCGATTGTCCTATTTTCGCTTCCGTTTTTTCCGGGTCGTTTGTCAATTTTATTGACAATGCCCAGAAAAACTGCAGCTGGCATAAGCCTTGCTTTCACACGAGGCTGGAACGACGGAGGAGCCGAATGGCCCTCCAAGTGAACAAAAGCTCGACACCATAGGAGCTATCGAAATGCGCACCGCTTCCCGCTTCGCCCTGGTTCTTGCCGCCCTGACGCTGACGGGCACGGCCCTCCAGGCCCAGACGAACAACGCCAGCATCACGGCGACGGCGAGCGTTCAGTCGCCGATCAACGTGGTTGGCGCCCAGCAGCTGAGCTTCGGGAACGTGTTCCCGGGCGTGAACAAGACGGTCGCCGCGACCGATCTGACCAATGCCGGCCGCTTCGACGTCACAGGCCAGGCGAGCACGCCGGTGACGTTGTCGTTTACGCTTCCGGCGACGCTTTCGTCCGGTGCCAACACGATGCCGATCGTGAGCTATACTGGCGTGCACGCGCAGGACAACGCGCAGACGGGTGGCGTGGCCTTCGCCCCCGCTTCCGGTGCGACGCCGACGTTGAGCGCCGGCGGCGCGCTGTGGGTGTGGGTGGGCGCGCAGGTGCAGCCGGCGACGAACCAGGCGGCTGGTGTCTACACCGGTTCGATCTCCATGACGGTGGTCTACTAAGCGACAGAAGTTTGGCGTCGAGCTGATGGCGCGCCGGCAGGGGATCTGCGTCCTCTGCCGGCGCTGTCGCAGGGAGAGACATTCGCGTGATGAAAACCTGGATCGTGATCGGGGCCGTGATGTTCGGCGTGCCGCTGCAGGGCCAGGGGAGACCGCTCACGGTCAGCGGCGTGCGCGGCGTGACGTTCGGCGCGGTGTTGCCCGGCGTCCCGCGCGTAATCTTGCGGACCGATCCCGCCAACAGCGGGCAGGTCGATCTTCGCGGGCCGAACCGCGGCACCGTGCTGTTGACGTTCGTGCTTCCAGTCGCGATGAATGGTCCTGCCGGCGCGCTCATGCCGATTACCTTCGGCGCCAGTGACGCCGGGTTCTCCAGTACGCAAAACATCGGGAGCCAGGTGGGATTCGATCCCAAGCAGCCATTCACGGGAGCATTGCCGGCCAACGGCCGCGCCTCGGTCTTTCTGGGCGCGACGGCGAATCCCACGACCAGTCAGCGGGCAGGCTCCTACACCGGCACCATCACCCTGAATGTGACGGTGCTGCCGTGACGCGCGTCGTCGGATTGCTCGCCTGGCTCGCACTCGGAGCGGTCGCGCTCGAGGCGCAGGGTGTCATGGTGGCGCCGCACGCCGTGTACATCGATCATCGCACGCGCAGCGGCTCCGTGTTGCTGTACAATCCGGGGACCGAACCGGTCGAAGTCTCGATCTCGACGATTTTCGGTTATCCCACGACCGATTCGGCCGGCGCCATCAGGCTGGACACACTCACGGCGGACTCGAGCGTCTCCGCCCTGCGCTGGATTCAGGCCTTTCCGCGCCGGCTCACCGTGATGCCGCGCGAGCGCCAGACCGTGCGGCTCCTCGCGCGTCCCCCTGCCGGCCTCGCCGACGGCGAGTACTGGCTGCGGCTGGTAATCGCGGCGCAGGCGGGTCGAGTTCCGATCACAGGGATCTCGGACACCACGGCGATTCAGATCGGGTTGACGCTGCAGGTGCGCACGATCATCGGCGTGAACTATCGCAAGGGCCCGGTTGCCACGGGTCTCACATTGTCCAATCTGCGCGCCGAGGTGCTGCACGATTCACTGATCACGCGCAGCCGGCTCGAGCGCCGCGGGAATGCCGCGTTCGTCGGGATGATGCGGGCGACGCTGGTCGACTCGAGCGGCGTCGCGCGGCTCTCGTTCAACTCGCCGCTCGGCGTCTACACGGTGCTGGAGCCGCGGATCGGGGCGCCGCTCGCGGCGAGCGGCGTGCCGCGCGGTCGCTACTGGCTCCGCTACGAAGTCGTGGCCGAGCGCGAAGACCTCGATCCCGCCGTCGTGCTGAAGGCGCCGGCGGTCCGGGACTCGGTTCAGTTGGTCGTCCCGTGAAGCGGCTGCTGCTGCTCGCGCTCTGCGCGGGGCTCGCTGCAAGGTTGCCGGCTCAGTCGGTCGGCACGGTGGCGGCTGATGCGGTCGTCGTCGCGACCGGCATGACCGTCGCGACGCTCCGCGACCTGAACTTCGGCAGCGTCATCAAAGGCGTCGCCACGACCGTCGCGCCGACCGCGCTCAACGCGGGCGAGTGGCAGGTCAACGGGAGCGCCAACGCGTTCGTCGTCATCAGCTTCACGCTCCCGACGGAGCTCACCAACATTCAGGCCCTGCCCGGCTCCACGATGCCGATCAGCTTCAATGCCACGTCGGCCCGGTGGAACCGGGCCAACAACAACGCGGCCACCGCGAATCCGTTCAATCCCGCGACCGGCGCCGTGGGGCGGTTCGGTCCGCCGCCAAATCCGACCATGTACATCTGGCTGGGAGGCACGGTGAACCCGGCGCTCACCGCCAAGCCCGGGATTTATCAGGGGACGGTCGTCGTCTCTCTCGTCTACCAGTAAGTCATGCTCACGGCCTGGGCGTCTCTCGCGTTGCTCGCGGGGTTGCAGGTCCAGGTTCCTCAGGACACGGCCGAACCTGTCGTCATCGAATTGCGCATTGCCCGCATTACCGGTGCGACGGTCCAGGGCTATCGGGTTCGCTCCGAAGTGTTGTTGCCGCTCTCGCAATTCTTCCAGCTCGCCGAGATCCGGCATCGCCTGACCCCGGAGGGCCGGCTCGAGGCGGCTGTCGATCCCGGCAATCGCCGAATCATCATCGATCCACGCAGCGATTCCATGTATTACGGCGATCATCGCGTTCGCATCGAGCGCGAGTTCATCCGCTTCGACGCCTCGGAGCTGTATGTCGGGAGCGAGCGTCTCGGAGACCTGCTCGGTGTCATGTTCGCGGTCGACTGGTCCGATCTCACCGCGACGGTGATCGACGCCACCAGCCTGCCGATTGCGCGACGCCTGCGCCGTGAAGCAGCCCGCGAGGCCTATCTGCGCCATCCCAACGGGATCCGGCCCGATTTGACGATCGGGCTGCAGCGGCCGGCGTGGGATGGTGTCGTGCTCGATTACTCGCTGTTCTCGCCTTCGGACGATCCGGTAGGCGGCACCACGTACGGCTTCGGGCTGGGAGCGGACGTCGCCGGCGGTTCACTCGAAATGCTGGGCCAGAGCGTGGGCGAAGCGGAACGCGGCCAGGTGCGGGTCGATGCGTCGTGGACGGGCGTGTGGCGCGAGAACAGATGGGTCAAGCAGCTGCGGGTGGGGAATGTGCCGTCGAGCGGCCCGCGCTCGCGTGCCCTCGAGGGCGTGATGGTGACCAACGCCCCATACGTCCGCCCGTCACTGCTCGGCTCGTTGCGCTATGCGGGCCGGCTCGAGCCTGGGTGGTCGGTGGAAGCCTATCGCGGCGGCGATCTCGTCGCCTTCGATTCCGCCGACGCCGCCGGCGGTTTCGCCATCGACTTGCCCGTACGCTACGGTGAGAACCCGGTCGACTTCGTCGCCTATGGGCCGTTCGGAGAGGTGCGCGAATTCAATCGCACCTACCGGGTCCTCAACGAGCTGCTGCCTGCCAGACGTTTCGAATACGGTCTGGGCGGGGGCCGCTGCCCCGCGACGACATTCCTGTGCGACGCGACCGCGAACCTCGATCTTCGCTACGGCGTGACGCGCCGCTGGACGGTGCAGGGCGGGCTCGACCAGTACTGGCGCGATTCGTTGACCGACCGCACGCACCCCTATGCCTCGATCGTCGGAAATCCGACGAACTCCTGGTCGGTGCAGAGTGATCTCGTCCTGTCCGGTCTCGCGCGCGGCGCGGTGCGGTACGAGCCTTCGGTCGATCTGCGGCTCGAGGGCGAGTACGTCCACTTTACGAACGACTCGACGTCGGTGCTCGTCGTTCCCGGCCGCCGCTCGCAGTGGGCCCTGAGCGGTTTCTTCCGCCCCAAAACGAGCACCGGATTCTTCTTCTTCGACGGTCGCCTGGAGCGCGTGGAAACCGACGCGGGCCCGCTCACCCGCGCGCGCGTGGGCGCGTCGCTTCAGACCAACGAGCTCCGCCTGCTGCCGTACGTTCGCACGGAGCATGGCGAAGCCACCGCCGGCGACCGCGAGATCGCGGGACTGTCGACGTTCTTGATGCCGCGCCCGCGCTGGGGCGCGTTGCTGAGCCAGGTGCTGTTTCGAGCCAACGCGGAGGTCGAACGGGAGTCGGGACTGCTGGCGTGGTCGGCGTTTGCTTCGCGGCCCATCGCCAAAGGGGTGCGGGTCGAAATCGGATCGAGCTGGCTGCGTGGGGACGCGGGACTGACCTACACCGTCACGATCACGTCGTATTTCCAGGCGATGCGGCTGGTCACCTCGGTGCTGGCCCCACCCGGACAGCCGGTGAGCGGGACGCAATTTCTCCAGGGATCGGTGCTGTGGGATTCGCGCACCAGCCATCTCGCCGTGGCGCCCGGTCCTGCACTGGAACGCTCCGGACTCTCCGGTCAGGTGTTCATCGACGACAACGCGAACGGCATGCGTGACAGCGGCGAGCGCGGGGTGCGCAACGCGCGCGTGCTCATCGGATCGTTGTCGGCGCGCAGCGACTCCACCGGCGCGTATCAAGTGTGGGATCTCGTCCCGTTCGAGCCCGTCGTCGTGACTATCGATTCGCTGTCGCTCGAATCGCCCCTGTTCGTGCCGCTGTATGCGCGCACCAGCATCGTGCCGGGCCCCAATCGCTATCGGACCCTCGACATTCCGGTCGTCGAGGCCGGGATCCTCGAAGGACGAGTGCTGCGCCATGACGCGGGGATCGGCGGCGTGACCCTCATTTTGACGGACCGCCGCAGCGGGAGTCGTCGCACCCTGATCACATTCAATGACGGCGCGTTCTACCTGATGGGCGTCACACCGGGTGACTACGAGCTGGCGGTCGAGCCGCAGGTGTTGGAGGCGCTGGCCGTCGACGCGCAGCCGTTGCGATTCACGCTCGCACCGACGCCGGCGGGGATCGGCCGGTCCGATCTCGAGATCCGGCTTACGCCGAGGTTCTGACGACCTCGTGCAGCATGCGCTCGAGGGACCCGAAATCGTAGGGTTTGACGAGGTTCGGCACTCCGGAGCTTTGTAGCAACTCCGACGTGTCGGCGGCGAAGCTGTCGCCGGTCGTAAACACGAGCCGGTTCACCAGCGTCGGGTGCTCGCGTTTCAGTCGTTCCAGAAACTCGCCGCCGCTCATGCCCGGCATCCGCACATCCGAGACGATCACGTCGAACCGCTCCCGTCGCAGCACGCGCAGCGCGTCGGTGCCGTCACTCACCGCCACCACGTGCATCCCGCGACGCTTGAGGAAGGCCACCACCGCGCGCCGCAGCCCTTCTTCGTCGTCGATCAACAGCACCGAGAGCGCACTGCCGGGCGCCGGCCGCTCGATGACGACCGGCATCGGCGAGGGGGTGTTGCGCTTGCGCGCCCGCGCGTCGCGCGGGAGCTCCACCGTGAACGTGGCTCCCTGTCCGGGGGCGGATTTCACCGTGATCCGGCCCCCGTGATCGTGGGCAATGCCATAGCAGATAGAGAGCCCGAGTCCCGTCCCCGTGCCCTCCGGCTTGGTCGTGAAGAACGGGTCGAAGATCTTTTCCTGGATCTCCCGAGGAATTCCGGGACCCGTGTCGCTGACCTCCAGCCGCACCCGGTCGTCGTTCACCATGCTCGTGCGAATCGTGATCGCCAGCTTGCCGCTCTGGCCGGTGAGCGCCTGCTCCGCATTGATCAGCAGATTGAGCAGCATTTGCTGCATTTCCGAGGCATTCGCCCAGGCGCGCGGGTTCTCCTCATCGAGCTCGAGACTGACCGTGATGTTCAGCGTCGTGAGGTGGTAGGAACGCAGCGCGTAGGTGCGGTGGACGGTATCGTTGAGGTCGACGAGGGTGCGCTCCTTGCTGCCGGCGCGCGCGAAGGCCAGCAGGTTCGACGTGATGCGGCCGATGCGCGTGGCCTCGTCGTACATCATTTGAACCGTCTCGCGCTGATCCGGGTCGAGCCGGTCGAGCAGCAGCGTTTGCGCGAAGCCCGAGATGATCGCCGCGGGATTGTTGATCTCGTGCGCCACCCCGCTCACGAGCTGCCCCATGGCCGCGAGCTTTTCGGCCTGCTGCAGCTGCGTTTGGGCGCGACGCTGGTCCGTGATGTCCCGGATCAGGGCCAGCACCTTCGGGATCCGCTCCCCTTCGCGCACGGGGGCGAGGAGCACCTGGCCGGTGCCGTCGCTGCCGTCCGGCCGGTGGAACGGCACCTCGAAGCGACGCAGCTCACCGTCGAACGCCGCCGCCAGATTGTCGCGCGCCACGCGTAAACCCGTCGAATCGAGCCAGCCGAACGCGGAGCGCTTCCCGTCTTTTCCGTCGCTCGCGTCGAGCCCGCTGTTCACGAGCGCGCGCCCGCTGCTGTTTTCATCCAGGACGTGGCCGTCCCGGTCGACCACCGTGATTGCGTCGGGGACCGCCTCCATGACCAGCCGCAGATTCCGCTCGGCCGATGCCGTGGCGCCGAGCGAGCTCATGAGCGAGCGGGTCTGATTGGCGACTTCGTCCTCGAGCAGGCGGGCGTAACGACGATCCATGCGGCGGGAGTAGTAGGCCCAGGCCGCGACCAGCATCATGGCGATGCCGACGAGCAGGCGCGTGTGCCAGTGCACCGTCCGGAAGGCATAGAAGATCCCCGCCGTCACGAGCACGATGACGGCGAGGCTGATTGCGGTGCGAACCGGCCCGGTCAATTTCAGCATCGACGAGAGTCTCCGGGCCTAAATTATCGGCATTATGTTTGCCCGCCAATGAATCTGCTCGGATGGATGCGCGCGCCGGAGGAAACGCTGGCGCAATGGGACGACCTCGTGGCGCTGGCGGCCGGAGTCAAGGCCGACGGGCTCGGCCGCACGCTCGTCTGCGGCATGGGCGGGTCGAGCCTCGTGGCCGATGTGCTCGCCGAAACGTTTCGCAAGACCGATCTGCACGTGCTCGACAGCACGAATCCCGCGGCGGTGCGCGACGCCGGCAACGACGCTGAGCTCGCGCGCACTTTGTTTGTCATTTCCAGCAAGTCGGGCAACACCGTCGAGACCCTGGCGTTCTGCCGGCATTTCCTCGCTCGCGCGGCCCCGAAACAATTCGTCGCCATCACCGAAACGGACAGCGTGCTCGCAAAGCTGGCGCGCGAGCGCGGCTTCCGGGCGACGATTCCGCATCCTCCCGGCGTCGGCGGCCGCTACTCCGCGCTCACTGCAATCGGAATGTTTCCCGCGGCGCTCGGCGGAATCGACGGTCGCGAAATCCTCACACGGACCAGACAGGTCGATATCGATGCCGCCAAAGCCCTGGGCAGGCGGATCGGCGAGACCGCCAAGGCGGGCCGCGACAAGCTCTGTGTGTCCCCGCCACCTTCGATTGCCGGGCTCGCGTACTGGATCGAGCAGCTGATCGCCGAAAGCTCGGGGAAGGATGGTCGCGGCGTCGTCCCCATCGTGCATGATCCCGTGGGAGCCGATCTCGACGACATGCAGGCGGTCCGGCCCGCGGAGTTCTCCGCCGATCCACTCGATCTGGGAATCGAGTTCCTGCGCTGGGAATATGCGACGGCGGCGCTGTGCGACGCGTTGGGCGTGAATGCCTTCGACCAGCCCGACGTAGAAGAAGCAAAACGGCTCGCGCGCGCGGAGCTCGAAGGCCGGACCGGCAGCGCGCCGGCGAAAACGATGTCGCCTGCCGAGCTGCGTGCCTCCGCTCGCCGCGGCGATTATCTGGCGATCCTCGCGTACGTGCCCCCGACGCCTGCCGTCTACGCCAAACTCCAGGAGCTGCGCGCCGCCTGGGGTCGCTCGCTGCGATGCGCCACCACGCTCGGCTTCGGGCCGCGCTATCTCCACTCGACGGGGCAGCTGCACAAGGGCGGACCCCCGAGCGGCCTGTTCCTCGTCATCACGACCGACATCGACCACGACATTCCGATCCCGGAGATGGGCACCACGTTCGGCGCGCTGCATCAGGCGCAGGCCCGCGGCGACGTGCGCGCGCTGCTGGCCCGGGGCCGTCGCGTGAGTCACGTCCACCTCTCGAATCCTGGAGAGCTGTCGCAGCTCCGGCCGTGACCACCTACATCTTTCACCTGATCCCGCACACGCATTGGGATCGCGAATGGTTCCTCCCGCGGGCGGCATTTCACGCGCGCCTGGTCGCGATGCTCGATGAGCTGCTCGAGCGGATGCAGGCGGATCCGGGGCTGCGTTCGTTTCTGCTCGATGGTCAAACAGTCCTCGCGGAGGACTACCTGCGCGTTAGGCCCGAGCGCGAGAGCGACCTCAAGGCGCTGGTGAAAACGGGACGGCTCCAGGTGGGGCCCTGGTACGTGCTCGCCGACGAGCTGATTCCTTCCGGCGAGTCCCTGATTCGTAACCTGCTACTCGGCAGCGGCGACGCGGAGCGCCTGGGCGGTCGCTTGGACGTCCTGTACTCACCAGACGCGTTCGGCCATCCCGCGGTGCTGCCGGCGCTGGCGCGAGAGTTCGGCATCAAGTTCGGCGTGCTGTGGCGCGGGTTGGGAGGAGAGCCCGGCCAGGAGCGCGACTTTTTCCGATGGCGCGGGCCGACCGACGGCCGGGACATCCTGCTCTGGCACTTGCCGCGCGAGGGCTACGAGATCGGCGCCGATCTTCCAGGGGCCGGCGCCAGGCTTCCGGAGGTATGGGCCAGGGTGCGTGCCACTCTCGTGGAGCGAGCCGCCGGCAAGCACATCCCGGTCTTCGTCGGAGCCGATCATCACGCCGCGCATCCCACGCTCGGCCGGCTGCGCGATCTTCTGGCCGAGCTCGAGCCGGCAAGCGCGTTCCGCGTGTCCCGGCTCGACGAATTCTTCCAGGCGGCGGACGTCACGACCGCTCGTCCGATTGAGGGCGAGCTGCGCTGGTCGTACGGGTACACCTGGACGCTGCAAGGCGCGCACGGCACGCGAGCGCCGCTCAAGCGCCGCCACGGCCAGGTCGAGCTCTGGCTCGAGCGCGTGGCCGAGCCGCTCGTCGCGCTCGCGCGCCTGTCCGGCGTCGCGAGAGGCGATCGGCGCCCCATTCTCGAGGCTGCCTGGCGCAGCCTGATCCGCACCCAATTCCACGATACGATCGCTGGAACGAGCGCCGACAGCGTCGCGCTTGCCGCGGAGCAGCGTCTGGCCGAGGTCGCCGCGTATGCGCGAGAGCTGACGAGAAACAGTCTGCACGAGCTCGCCGGCCACGATCCCGATCTGGCGCGCGAACACGCCGATGCTGCCGAGCCCGCGCTGCTGCTGTGGAATCCGGCGGCACGTCCTCGCGGCGGGGTCGTCGTCGCGGACATCACCATGTTTCGCCGTGACGTGCTGGTGGGACCGCCCGCCGAAGGCCGCGTGGCGAGAAAGGGGCCGGGATACCGGCCTTTCGCGCTTCAAGGACCCGATGGCCGGCCGATTCCGGTGCAAGTGCTGGCACGCCGCGTGACGCACGAGCGAATCGATGCCGCGCGGCACTATCCCGACCAGGACGAAGTGGACCAGGTGCGGGTCGCCTTTCACGCGCCTCCGCTGCCGGGCCTCGGCATCGCGGCGCTGAAACTGGGCCCGGCCGCGCCGCTCATTCCGCCGGCGCGCGCGGAAGAGGCGCGCGTGCGCGGCCGCTCGATCGAGAATCGCTTTCTCGAAGTGGCGTTCGAGCCGAACGGAGCGCTCACGATCACCGAGCGCCGCAAACACGAGACTTACGCGGGCGTGCTGCGGCTCGAGGATTCGGGCGACGCGGGCGACGCGTATACGTTTGCCCCACCCGCGCGCGATCGCGTGAAGCCGAGCCGCGGACCGATTACGGTGCGCCGCGTCGCCGGCGGTCCCCTCGTCGCGGCGCTGGAAGCGCGCTGGGAACTGACCGGCGGCGTCGACGTCCGAATGCTGGTCCAGTTGAGCGCCGACAGTCCCGTCGCGCGTGTCACGCTGGAGATCGAGAATCGCAAAACCCATCATCGCCTGCGGGCGCGTGTCCCCACGGGAATTGCCGGCGTTACCGCGGTGGCCGGCTCCGCGTTCGGCGTCGCCGAGCGTCACGCCGTGCGTGTTTCGGCCGACGCGTACCCGCGTGAAACGCCCGTCCGCACCGCTCCGGCACAGCGGTTTGTCGCCGTGGCGCAGGGCCAGCGAGGGCTTGCCGTCTTGGCGCCGGCATTCTTCGAGTACGAGTGGACCCCCGCGGGCGATTTGCTGATCACGCTCCTGCGCGCAGTCGGCGATCTGTCGCGCGGCGATCTCCCGACTCGTCCCGGACACGCGGGATGGCCCACGCCGATTCCCGCCGCGCAGTCGATCGGGACGACGCGGATCGACCTGGGGCTCGTCGCCATCTCGGCCGCGGATCTCGAGCGGGGGGATGCGCTGCCGCAGCTCTGGGAGGACGCGTTCCTGCCGTTGCACGGGCACTGGCTTCGGGACGCGACGAGCCTGACGGTGCCGCCCACCAGCATCGCGCTCGAAGGGACCGGCCTCGTGTTCTCCAGTTTGAAGCCGGCGCAGATCGGCTCGCCGCTGGTCCTGCGCTGCTACAACGCCACGAACCGCAAAGTCGCGGGCGCGTGGCGCTTCGCGAACGGCGTGAAAACCGCGCACCGGATACGCGCCGACGAGCGCGAAGCGGTCGCGCTTGTGCTCGAGCAGCGCGGCAACGTCGTGCGCTTTGTGGCCGAGCCGCACGAAATCGTTTCGATTCTGGTCACCTGATGCGGGAACACTTCCTCGGCACCACGCGCACGGCCCGCTACTTCACGCTCGGCGCACCCGCGCGCGCGCAGGATCTCTGGTTCTGCTGTCACGGATACGGCCAGCTGGCGGCGCGCTTCCTCGAGCGATTTCGCGTCATCGAGGGCGAGCATCGCGCATTCGTGGCACCTGAAGGATTGTCGCGGTTCTATCTCTCGGAGAATCCCGCGGAGCGTCGCGTGGGCGCGAGCTGGATGACGCGCGAAGACCGCCTGCACGAGATCGACGACTACGTTCGCTATCTCGACGCGGTCTACGCGGCGGTTCAGCCGCGGGCCGCGGCCATCACCGCGCTCGGATTCTCGCAAGGCACCGCCACCGTCACTCGCTGGGCGGCGCTCGGTTCTGCCCGGATCGACCGGCTGATTCTGTGGGGTGGGGAAGTGCCGCCCGATCTCGATCTCGAGCGGCTGCGAGTCGCCCGCCTGTTGCTGGTATACGGCACGCGCGACGAGTTCTTCACGCCGAAGGTGGTCGCCGCCAACGAGACCCGGCTGCGAGATCACGGCATCGCCTACGAGTTGTTGTCGTTCGACGGCGGCCACGCCCTGGATGCGGAAACGCTGAAACGCCTGGTCTAGCGCCCGGCGCTCGGGTCGAGCACATCCCGCAGCGCGTCTCCGAGCAGCGTACACGCGACGACGACCAGCACGAGCGCGAGGCCGGGAGCGACGGCGACCCACGGCGCGTTGACCAATGTGTCCCGCCCCGACGCCATCATGTTGCCCCACGACGGCGTGGGCGGCTGCACGCCAAGTCCGAGATACGATAGGCCCGCTTCCAGCATGATCGTATTCCCGATCCCCAGGGCCGCCGCGACGATGACGGGCGTGAGCGCGTTGGGAATGATGTGGCGCGCCAGCACGCGCAGTCGCCGCGCGCCTAGCGCGATCGCTCCTTCGGCAAAGGGTCGCGCGGCGAGCGAGCGCACTTCGCCATGCACGAGCCGCGCAATGCTCATCCACCCCGTCAGGCCGAGCACGACGATGACGAGCACGGTACTCGGCTGCCAGAGCGCGGCGAGCAACAACAGCAGCACGACGCGCGGCAGAGCGAGCGCGAAGTCCGTCAGTCCGAGCAACAGGACCGAGACAGGCCCGCGCCAGTAGCCCGCGACCGCGCCGACCATCACGCCCAGCGCCACCGAGACGAGCACCGCCACGACTCCGACGAGCAGCGACACACGGGCGCCGTACACCAGTCGTGTCCACACGTCGCGGCCGAAACGATCGGTGCCCAGCGGATGAAATGCGCCGTTCGCGTCGGTGGACAGCGGCGGCAGAAATCGGGTGGCCACGATGTCGCGCTGCTCGTTCGGCCTTCCGTTCGTGACGATCGGCGCGCCAAGCGCGCACACGAGCACCACCACGAGGACCAGGAATCCGAACGCGCCGCGCCGGTCCCGCAGCAGCCTGGTCATGCGGAGCGCGCGCCGCGCAGGCGCGGATCGACCCACCCCGCGAGCAGATCGGCGAGGATGTTCCCCGCCACAACGAGCAGGGCACTGACCGCGGTCGCGGCCATGACTACCGGGTAGTCACGCGCCTGCACGGCTTCGACGAGGATCCGGCCGACGCCGGGCCAGGCGAACACCGCTTCGATGAACACCGCGCCGGAGAAGAGTGCCGGCAGGGAAAGTCCGAGCAGCGTCACGACGGGCGTGAGGGCGTTGCGAAGCGCGTGATGGCCGATCACGCGACGCTCCGTGAGACCCTTGGCCCGCGCGCTCGTGATGAACGGTTGATGCAGCACCTCGAGCATCGATCCGCGCACGAACCGCGCGACGCCGCCGATGCCGATCAGCGTCAAGGTCGCGAGCGGCAGCGCGAGATGCCGCAGCCGGTCGACGAGCCAGGCCCGTCCACTCAAGTAATCCGCATCGAATCCTGCCGCCCCGAAGGCCGGCAACCAGCGCGCCCAATAGGTGAAGACGAGCACGAGCATCAGACCAAGCCAGTATCCGGGCATGGCGAACAGAGTGACCGACAAGACCGAGATCACCGTATCCGTGCGCGACCCGCTCCGAGCCGCCTGCACGGCGCCGAGCACGATTCCAAGCAGGTAGCTCAGGATGAGCGAGAGACCGACCAGCCGAACGGTGGCCGGCCAGGCATCGGCGAGCAGCTGCCGCACCTGTTGACCCTTGGCGATGCTCGTGCCCCAATCGCCGCGGCCAAACCGTCCGACCCAGGTCGCAAACTGCGCCGCGAGCGGCCGGTTCAATCCGAGCGCGTCCCGCTGCGCGGCGATTTGCGCGTCCGTCGCATTCGGACCCAGCAGCAGCCGGACAGGGTCGCCCGGCGCCGCGTGCAGCAACAGGAAGGTGAGGATCACGACGCCGAAGACGACCGCGATACCGGCGAGAACGCGCTGGCCCAGCCTGGCGAGCATCGGCGGGAATCTCGCGCGGCCGTGGGGGCGCCGCTAGAATGCCTCTTCTGTGTCACGCGTGTTCCTGTTGCTCGGCGCCGTCCTGCTGGCGAACGCATGCGGCGATGAGTCGCAGCGCCGCGGCTCCACCGTGCTGTTCGCGTCCGGCGCGGATCTCCACAGCATCAACCCGCTGCTCACCGATCATCCACTGGCTCGCCAGGTTCAGCGCTACGTCCTGCTCCTGACGCTGGCCCGCTACGACTCGACGCTCGCCCCGCAGCCATATCTCGCGCGCGCGTGGGAGTGGACCGAAGGTGGACGGCGGCTGACGTTCCGGCTGCGGACCGGCGTGCGCTGGCACGACGGGACCCGGACGACCGCGCGTGACGTCGCGTGGACGCTGAATGCGGCGCGGGACCCCGCGACCGGCTATCCGCGAATGCACGAGTTGAGCGGCGTGAGCTCCGTGGACGCCGTGAACGATTCCATGATCTCGCTGCGGTTCGCCGCGCCCGTGATGACGTTCCCCGATGTGCTCACCGATCTCGCGATACTCCCCGCGCATCTGCTCGATTCCATTCCCCACGCGCGTCTGCGCTCGGCGGCGTGGAATGCCGATCCAATCGGCAACGGGCCGTTTCGGTTCGTGCTGCACGAAGCGAATCGCCGCTGGGTGTTCGAGCGCAGCGCCGACTTTCCCGCCGAGCTGGGTGGGGCACCGCAGGTCGGGAAATTCATCGTGGTGGTCGTCGATGAGCCCACGATCAAGCTCGCGGCGCTCGTCGCCGGTGAGCTCGACTTCGCCGGAATCAATCCGCAGCACGCGTCGTTCGTCCGGCGCCACGCGGGGCTCGCGGTTCGCGATTATCCGCTGATCTACCCGTTCGGGCTCGTCTTCAACACGAGACGCCCGCCGTTCGACGATCGCCGCGCGCGGCTCGCGGCGGCCCTGGCGATCAATCGCCAGGAGATCGTGGACGGGTATCTGTTCGGTTATGGAGCACCCGCGACCGGCCCGGTTCCGCCGGATGTGCCGGGGTACGTCGAAACGCCTCCGATCGCGTTGAACCCCGATTCAGCACGCCGGCTCGTCGCATCGCTGGACAGTGTGCCGCGCTTCGAGCTGTTGACGGTGGGGAGCGGCGAGGCGCCGCTCGAGCAGATGCTGCAAGCGCGGCTCAACGCGGTCGGCTTCGATGTGCGCATCCGGCAGCTCGAGAACTCCGCGTTTCAGGACCGCGTCAGCGGGTCGCGCCACGATTTCAGCGCGGCCGTGATGGGCATTCCGGGCGATCCCGGGCTCGGATTTTTGCAGCGCGTCGGCGATGTGACCGGCGTGGCGATCCCGGACGATCCCCGGACGGCGCAACGTATGCTCGCCCGGCAATTGCCGGTGGTATGGCTGTATCATGCCCGTGGCGTTCAGGGAATGAACCGCCGCGTTGCGGGAGTGCAGATGGACGTGCGCGGCGAGCTCCCGACCGTGGTGTCGTGGCACATTCAGGAGACGCAGTGAGACGGCGCGATCTCCCCACCGAGTTCCATGCCGCCGCGCCGATGCGGCTCGACTTCGCGGGCGGCTGGACCGACGTCGCTCCCTTTTCCGCCCGCGAGGGCGGGGTCGTGGTCAACGCGGCGATCGGGTTGCGCGCGCACGTCGACTTGAAGCTGGGCGGCTCCCTGTTGCGTTTCGTCGCCGAGGATCTCGGCGAGAGCCTGGAGTGCGCCAACTCGGGCGGTCTCGCGCGCGGCGGGAAGCTGCCGCTGCTCACCGCGGCGCTGCGCACGTTTCCCGTGCTCGGCGGCTTCACGCTGACCACGCGGTGCGACGCGCCTCCGGGATCGGGGCTCGGCAGCTCTGGCGCGCTGGGTGTGGCGCTCGTGGGAGCGCTGACTCGCGCGCGCCAGGAGTCCCTCGACGGCCGCGAATGCGCGGAGCAAGCTTGGCATGTCGAGACGGTCGAAGCGCAGCTCCCGGGCGGCAAGCAGGACCAGTTCGGCGCGGCGCTCGGGGGCTTTCATCGGTTCACGTTTCGGGATCCGGACGTCGGCGTCGAGCCGCTCACGCTCGATCCGGCATTCGCGAGCGCGCTGGAGCGGCAGATCCTGATCTGTTACACGAACAAGAGTCGGGTTTCGGGCGAGACGATCTCGCGGGTGATGGGTGCGTATGAACGAAACGATCCCAAGGTGACCGGCGCGCTGCACGCGCTCAAAGACCTCGGCAACGCCATGGCCGACGCGCTGCGCGCGGCTGACCTGGCGCGCGTCGGCGCGCTCCTGAGTGAGAATTGGAAGCATCAACAGGCGCTCGACCCCGGCATGCGTACCGCCGAGATGGCCCGGGTCGAACAGGCGGCCGTGGGGGCGGGATCGTTGGGGGGGAAGGCTGCCGGCGCCGGCGCAGGTGGCGCGATGTTCTTCCTGATGAGAGACGCAGCCCGCCATGCCGTGGAGGTGGTGCAGGCGGCCGGAGCCACCGTTCTCCCGGTCACCTGGTCGCGTGAAGGCGTACGGGCATGGTGACCGCGGAAGACCTCGCCGCGCGCGCGCGCGTCGTCAGCGAGTCGCCGGACTTGAGCGCGCTGCGCGATCGGCTGCGTCGGCTTGCCGAGCCGCTGCTCCAGCGCATGCCGCCTGTCCCGGAGCACAAGGCACTCCTGTCGATCGACGGTGGCGTGTGCCCCGAGGACCACGCGATGCTGCGCTTCGATCCCTGGAATGCCACGGATCACCGTTGCCCGCGGTGCGGCAAGGTGTGGCGCGGCGAGCGTCACGACAGGAACTGGGCTCGCTTCCAGCATCTCTGGCTCGCCGAGCGGGCCGCGCACCTGGCCGCGCTCGCCGCGCTGGGGGATGAAGCGGATCGGCGCTACGCGCCGCGCGCGCGGGAGATCCTCACCACGTACGGGAGCCGGTATTGGCGCTTCCCCAACCGCGACAACGTGCTGGGTCCGAGCCGTCTCTTCTTCTCGACCTACCTCGAGTCGATCTGGATCACGAACTATCTCGCCGCTGCCGTGCTGCTGCGCTCGGCTGGTGCGCTCGACGCCGAAACGGAGAAAGCCATTCACCAGGTCACCGAGGAGGCAGCGACGCTGATCGGTGACTACGACGAGGGATTCTCCAATCGCCAGACCTGGAATAACGCGGCGCTCGCCGCCGTGGCGGTCTGGTTCGAAGACGAGGAGCTGGCGCGCCGCGCGATCGAGGGCGACACGGGGCTCATCGCGCACCTGGTGCGCGGCTATGGGCGCGACGGAATGTGGTATGAGGGCGAGAACTACCACATGTTCGCGCTGCGTGGCTTGTTGGTCGGAGCCGGGTGGGCGCGAATGGCGGGCGTCGATATCAGCACCGATGAGCGGCTCGCTCCGCGACTGCAGGCGGCCTTGCTCGCGCCATCATTGACCGCGCTTCCCGATTTCACCGCTCCCGCGCGCAAGGACTCTCGTTTCGGCGTCTCGCTCGCGCAGCCCGCATATCTCGAGCTGTGGGAAGTGGGGTTCGCGCGCCTGTCTTCCACCCAAACCGCGGCGTGGCTCGACACGCTCTACCGTGAAGCCCGCCACCCGGTGATCGAGCTATTCGAGTCGTATTTGCACGACGCGCCGATGCCCGCCACCCCCGTTGCGGTGACGAGAGCGTCGCTCTCGTGGTGGTCGCTGCTCGAGATGGCGCCGGCGCTCGAGCCCGAAGGCTCGGGCTGGAAGTCGGAAAGCGTGCTGCTCGAGAGTCAGGGTGTCGCGGTGCTGAGGCACGAAGATCGTTACGTCAGTATCGAAGCCGGTCCGACCGGCGGCGGTCACGGCCACCCCGATCATCTTCACCTCACGTTGCACGCGGACGGAGTCCACTGGCTGCCGGATCCGGGCACGGGGCGTTACGTGACCCGCGATCTGTTCTGGTATCGCTCGACGCTCGCGCACAACGCCCCGCGGCTCGATGGAGAGTCGCACCCACCGACGCACGCGAGCTGCGAGTGCTTCGATGTCCAGGATGGCTGGGGCTGGGTGCGGGGCCGGTTCAATCACCTCAATCGCATCGTCATGGCCGGCCCCGGTTACGTCGTCGATGTGACGGACCTCTCGGCCCGGGAAGAGCACCTCCTCGAGCTCGCCTGGCACATCCAGGGGCGCGGCGCGGTCGAAACGCCCGGCCGCTGGGTGGACGACGCGCTCGCCGATGAATTCGTGACTCGCGTGCAGCGCTTCGTGCCCGATGCGCCGGGTCCGATCGTGCTGACGCACGAGCACGAACGCGCGCGGTTGCGCGTGCATCTCGTGTTCGAGGGCGCGCTGCTCGAGATGGAGGGCCCCGGCCTCCCGGGGGGGGGGCAGCACCAGCGCGCGCCGTTCTACCTGGTGCGCGCTCAGGGCCGCAACGCGCGGGTGGTTGCGGTGCTCGAGCCGTACACGGCTGACGCGACGGTGCGTGGCGTCCAGGTGCGTGGCGACACAATCGAGATCACCGCGGCGACCGGGCTCGATCGCCACCGGTTTTCGGCAACCGAGTGGACGATCGAACAGGAGGGGCAGCCGCCGCGCGTGCTGCGGGGAGCACGGGCGCCCCGGCCGCCGTTCGTGCCGTTGCTCCAGATCGACCCGCCCGTCACGGTGAGCGCACCCGCCTTTCGCGTTGGGAGCGCGCCGCCGCTCGATGGCTCGCTCGACGGATTCGAGTTATCGGAGCCACTCCAGCTGTCGCTCGAGGACCAGTATCGCCGCAGCGAGGACGGTTATCCGGGACCCGACGATCTGTCGGCGACGGCGTTTGCCGGGTGGGACGACCAGGCACTCTATCTCGCCGTCGAGGTCACCAAGCCCGAGCTGTGCCTGCGCCCCGGCGCCGCCGCGCCGCTCGAGCTCGACAACGATCCCGACGACATTCATTCCGACGGCCTGCAGGTTTACCTTGCGCCGCTCAAACACGTGGCCGATCAGAACGGCGACAGCGCCCCCGCCGCGGTCGGGCACCTCGTCGTCCCTGAGCTCTCGGGACGCGGCGTGCGGTCGCAACCCACGAGCGACACCCGAGCGCCCACAAAGAGCTCGGTGACGGGTGCCTGGCGGCGCACCGAGCGCGGCTACTGTGTGACGATCGCCGTTCCGTGGCCCGACGGCCTGCGCCCACACGCCGGCGCGCGGGTCGGTTTCGATCTGATCGTGAACGAGCTGTTGCCCGAACGGACCCGGCGTGTCGGGCAGCTGGTGTGGAGCGGCGGTGGCGGCTGGGTGTGGCTGCGGGGCGATCGGCAGGATCCATCCCGCTTCGGCGTGCTGGAGCTCGTGGGATGATCGTCGTCGTCTTGCACGAGCCGCAGGATCTCGTGAACATCGCGCACGTCGTGCGGGGAATGAAAAACTTCGGCCTGCGCGATCTGCGGCTCGTGAGCCCCGGCGAATACGAGTCGTATCGTGTGGAAGGCATCGCGCACCAGACGCAGGATGTCCTCGCCCGCGTCCGCACCTACAAGACCCTCGACGAGGCGATCGCCGACTGCGTGCACGTCGTGGGCTTCACCGCGCGCGGTCGCACCGCCAAGCGCAATGTGCAGCGGCCGCGCGACGCGGCGTCCGAGATCGTCGCGCTCGCCGAAGCCGGGCCCGAGCCGATCGCGCTGCTGTTCGGTCGCGAGGATCGCGGGTTGTCCAACGAAGCGCTCGATCTGTGCCACCGGATCGTCACGATTCCGAGCGATCCCAATTACTCCTCGCTGAACCTCGCGCACTCGGTCGTCATCATGTTGTACGAGCTCGCGCTGGCGCGCGGCGCCGAGGCGCGTCCGTTCAAGACCCCGCGGCGGCCGTCGGAGCCCACACCCACGGACGAGCTGGAGCGGCTGTTCGTCGACGTCGCGCGCGCGCTGCGGGAAATCGAGTTCTTCAAGACACGCAACATGGACAACGTGATGCGCACGATGCGCGAGATCGCGCACCGCACGCCGCTCGATCTGCGCGAGGTCAAGCTGCTGCGTGCGATTGCCATCGAGGTGACCAAGTACGGTGAGCGACTGGCGCGTTCCCGGCTTCACGTCGACCGGTAGCAAGCGTCCCGAGGCGCTGTTCGGCTCGCCCGCACGCATGACGCGGGCGTCGGGCTGTCGCGTCTGGGACGACGCCGGCCGCGAGTACGTCGATTACATCATGGCGCTCGGCGCCGTGGCGCTGGGGTACGGCCATCCCGCGGTGAATCGTGCCGCGGAGGCCGCGATTGCCGCGGGGGTCGTGGGTCCGCTGCCGCCGGTCGCGGAAGAAGAGCTGGCCGAGGCTCTCGCCCAGCGGATCCCCTGGCTCGAGCGCATTCGATTTCTCAAAACCGGCGCGGAGGCGGTCGCCGCCGCGGTACGGCTCGCGCGCGTCGCCACCGGCCGGGACGCGGTCCTCGGCTGCGGCTACCATGGGTGGCTGGACTGGTGCCAGGGCGCCGCGGAAGGCGTGCCCGCCGCGGTTCGCGGTCTGTTCGCCGAGCTGCCGTTCAACGACGTGGCGGGGACGCGCGAGCTGATTCGCCGGCACGGCACCGCGCTCGCCGCGGTAGTGGTGGAGCCGGTGATCGTCACGGAACCGTCGCGGGAATGGCTGCAGACGCTGCGCGTCGAGACGCAGCGCGTGGGCGCCATCCTGATCTTCGACGAAATCAAGACGGCGTTCCGGCTCGCGCCCGGCGGGGCGGCGGAGCGCTACGACGTGACTCCGAGACCCGATCTCGTCGTCGTCGGGAAGGCACTGGCAAACGGCTTTCCGCTCGCGGCGGTTGGGGGACGCGCCGATTTGATGGCCGGCACGAGCCGCACCTGGATTTCGTCGACGCTCGCGACCGAAGGCGTCGCCCTGGCGGCCGCGCGCGCGACGCTCGAGCTATTCGTGCGGGAGGATGTCTGCGGCCATCTGCATCGCGTGGGGACGCGATTGCTGCACGGCCTGCACGAGCTGCAGCGCCGGCATTCGGCGACGATCACCGGCGTCGCGGGCATCGCGGAAATGTGCTTTCTCCATTTTGCCACCGACGAGCTGGCGCATCGCGCCGTCGTGAATGCGGCGGCGGGCGGGCTGTTGTTCAAGCGCACGGCGTACAACTTCGTCTCCCTGGCGCACGACGAGGGTACGGTTGACCGTACCCTCGAGTTACTGGACGCCGCGCTGCAGAAAGTCTAGAACGCCAGGACGACCGCGCCCGCGATCAGGTAGACCACGATCGCGGCGATGATGACCACCGCCGTGTAGCCCATCGCCCGATCCTTGGGCGCCTTCATCACGATCGGCAGCCCGATGTACAACAGCACGAGGCTGTAGAGGGAAAACAGCACGCT
>DASSUS010000020.1:0-41032 GCA_035706765.1 Gemmatimonadales bacterium | reverse complement strand
CCACCAGCCGACGCGCAAACTTCACTGGATCGAATTCCTCCAGATCTTCGACCGTCTCCCCGGTGCCCAGAAACCGGATGGGCGCAGGCACCGCTCGACGCAGCGCGATCACGCTGCCGCCTTTGGCGGTGCCGTCGAGCTTCGTGATCACGAGACCGGTCAACGGCACGGCGGCCGAAAACTCGAGCGCCTGCTGCACGGCATTTTGGCCGATCGTGGCATCGAGCACGAGCAGCGATTCGTGCGGCGCGCCCGCGTGCCGCTTGCCGACGACGCGCACCAGCTTCTTCAGCTCTTCCCGGAGCCGCTCGTCGGTGTGCAAGCGGCCGGCTGTATCCACGAGCACCGTATCGATCCCGCGCGCCACGCCGGCGTCCACGGCATCGAACGCGACCGCGGCGGCGTCGGCTCCTTTCCCCGAGCTCGCGCCCACGAACGGCACGTTCAGCCGCCTGGCCCAGGTCTCGAGCTGCTCGGTCGCCCCGGCGCGGAAGGTATCGGCGGCGGCGAGCAGGACGCTGCGTCCCTCATTCTTCAGCCGGTGCGCCAGCTTCGCGACCGTGGTCGTCTTGCCCGTCCCGTTCACGCCGAACAGGAGCACGACCGTCGGAGGTTGCTCCGCGCGCGCGAGCGGCGCGGCCGCGGGGCCGAGCTGCTCCACGACGATCTGCTCGAGCGCGGCCTGATCGATGCGCTTCGCCTTGCTCAAGCGCTCGACGGTCTCGTTCGTGGCCGCGACGCCGAAGTCTGCCTCGACCAGGATCTGCTGCACCTTCTCGAGTGTGGCGAAGTCGGACGCGCCGCCGCTCAGAAAGCGCGAGACCTTGTTCCACAGTCCCACTACGGCAGTCCCTGGCGGCGCCGCAGCGCCCACTCCGTCGCGAGCGCGCCGATCGCGATCACGAACAGCCACCAGCGATCGCGCAGCCCCGTGGACGCGAGGCGCGTGGTCGCCTCCCCCGGCTGCGCCGTCAGTGAGGGCGCGCGCGGCAGCCATTCATCGGAATAGGTTTCGACCGCGACCACGCCCTGCTCGGGTCCAGCGCTCAGCGAGTACCGGTACACGCCCGGCGGCAGCAACAGCACGGCGCGGCCCGCGGCGTCGAACCGCAGCGTGTCGGTGATGGTCGAGTCGCTGCCGCGCAGCGTCACCGCGAGCGGGCGCGGCTCGTCGGAGCCGGTCCATTGCCATGCGACCGGCAGCCCGTTCGGGACCTCGGTCGATTCGAGCGCCACCCGCTCCCTCGCCCCCCGTCCCCCATCCCCGATCAGCCAATCGACCGTCGCGGCGACGAGACTCCGATACGCTTCCTGAGCCGCACCCCCGCGAAACGCCCAGCGCCACAGCCCGGCGGCGGTGATCGTTGCCCGCCGGGTACCGTCTCGCTGCCTGAGCAGGAGAATCGGCCGCGCCGGCCCGCGCCGCGCGAGCCGCGCGCTGAGCGCGACGGTCGCTCCCGCCGAGTCGGGCGCGAGGACGACCGCGGTCGCCGGCGGGAGCGAGTCCCACACGACGCCGGACAGCGCCGCGGTGAACGGCGAGGCGGGAGGGCGCTCGACGTACCAATCGCCGGTCTGTCCGTTCGTGGCCCACTCGAGCCGCGCGCTCCGCGCCGCGCCGATGAACGGGCGCGCGCGCGCCGGATCACCCGTGCTGACGATGAGCCGGGCGTTCGTCGCCGCGCGCGTCAGGTCGGCGCTGCTCACGGGGGCGAGCGTCGCGGCATCGCGCCACCGGCCGGGCTCGGTCTCGACGAAGACCTTGACCGGAATTCGCGCGACGTCGGCCAGCGTGCGGCCCAGGAACCGCGCCTCGTAGTCTGGGGGCGACGCGAAGATCACGGCGGCCGGCTCGAGACTCACCTGAACGACGAACTCGCGCATGTCGTCGCGCGGCTCGGAGTCGCGGACGCCGTCCAGGCGCACCTCGAGCACGGTCCAGCCGGGACGGGGAATGCGGGAGGCGGGAAGGGTAATCGTCGTCTCGAGGAGGCCGCTGTCGGGCAGCGTCACCGGTTGTGAAGCGAGCTGACGACCATCGACGCTGACTGCGAGCCTGGCATTTCTTGCCCCCGTCCCCCCTCCCCCAGCGCCGTAACTCACCCTGAGCCGAATCGTGTCCGTCCGGGTCACGTGTCTCGTGCCGTCGACATTCGCGATGTAGGCGTCGAACGTCGTCGCTCTCGGCTGCACGATGACGCGCGGGCGGCGCAGCAAATCGGGAGGGATCAGCGGGGCGTCGTCGATGTTGCCGTCGGTCACGACGATGACTTCACCCGCCCGGGCGGCAGCCGCTTCGAGTGCCGGGCCGAGGCGCGTCGCGCCGTCACGGGGCGCGGTCGTATCGAACGCCGCCACGCCGGTCCCGAACCGCCATACCACCGCGCCGCGGCGCGCGTATGCACGCGCGCTATCGAGCGCGGCCGGCCAGGCCCCGGTGCTCATGCTGAGCGAGGCGTCGAGCAGCACGATCGGCTGATCGCCGGAGGGCAGCACGCGCGAGCTGGCGGGATTCCACAGCAGCAGGATCAGCGCGAGCACCGCGACCGCCCGGAGGATCACGAGAGACACGCGAGCGCCTCGGCGATCGTGAATCGGCCGTCGTACAGCGCGCGGCCCACGCACACGCCGGCCAGCGCCGCGGCGCGCGTCGCGCGCAGGTCGTCGAGCGAGCCGACGCCGCCGGAGACGATCACGTCCACCCCGAGATCGGCGATCGCTCTCGCGCCGTCGATGTCCGGTCCGCTCATCATCCCGTCTCGCGTCACCTCATTGTAGACGATGGTCCGAATCCCCTGTCCGGCGACCTGCCTCGCCAGGTCGATCGCTCTCAGCGTAAGAATCTCCCTGGTCCCGCGCGGGGCGACATGGCCGTCCCTGGCGTCGATGCCCACCGCGAGCTTCGCGGCACCATGGCGCGCCAGCATCCGCTCGACGATGCCCCGATCGACGGCGCCGCGCGGCCCGATGATCACGCGCGTCGCGCCGAGGGTGAACATCTGATCGATGTCGATCTCGCGGTACAACCCGCCGCCGACCTGCACGCGCACCGTGGCGGCGCTGATCACCTCCTGCATCATCGCATGATTGTCGCCCCTGGCGTAGGCGCGATCCATGTCCACGAGGTGAATCCAGCGCGCGCCGGCGCGCGTGAGCTGGGCGAGGGCGTGCAGCGGCTCGGCCATCGCGCCGTGCGCGCGGACCACCCGCCCGCCTTCCAGGTCGACGGCGGGATAGAGGTCCATGAAGGGATCGGGGATTAGGGGACGAGCGTCCTAGTCGTCACGCGCCGCCGCGGCGCCAAGCACCGGCGTCGCGACGTGGATGTTCGTCGGCTCGAGCTCCGCGAGCAGCTGCACGCGCAGACTGTCGAACGCCGCCTTCAGCCCCTTGGGCACAGGCTCGCCCGCGCCGAAATCCTTGCGCTGCGGATTCGTGGGCCGGCCGTTCACGAGGAACTCGTAGTGCAGATGCGGGCCGGTCGAGAGGCCGGTCGAGCCGACGTACCCGATCGTCTGCTCCTGGTGAACGCGCTGCCCCGCGTGAAGCCCCTTCGCGAACTTGGACAAATGACCATAGCGAGTCCGGATCCCGTTGGCATGCCGGATCTCGACCACGTTCCCGTACCCGCCGTTGCGCCCCGCCATCATCACGACGCCGTCGGCGGTAGCGCGCACCGGCGTGCCGTACGCCGCCGAGTAATCGGTGCCCTGATGCGCGCGCCAGCGCTTCAGGATCGGATGATATCGCCCGCCGAACCGGCTCGAGATGTGCCGGTAGCGCAGCGGCGCGCGCAGAAACGCGCGGCGCAGCGAGCGCCCGCGCTCATCGTAGAAGCTGTTTCCGTACGCGAACGCGAAGCTCGGGCTCCCCGCGACGTCGACCCGCGCGGCCAGCACTTTGCCCAGCCGTCGCTCGCCGTCCGGCGAGCGCAGCCGCTCGATCAGCACCTCGACGCGATCGCCCGGGCGGAGATCGCGGGTGAAATCGATCTCCCAGTCGTACACGTCGGCGATGGCCCACGCGAGTCCCACGCGTTGCCGCGCGGGCAGGAACGAATCGGGGATCGCGGCGTCGAGCGCGTCGTACAGATTGCTCTGAATCACCGCCGACGTGCGCAGCCGCTCCGCCGACCAGGGGATGTCTTCGACCGCTTCCTGCCAGCCGGAATCCGCGCCCAGCCGCATCATCACGATCCTGGTCTCGGGGTCGATGCGCACCGCGAGGCGGTTGGCGACGGAATCGCCCTTGAGGCGCCGGACATCGAACACGAGGCCGGGCTGCATGCGGCGGGGGTTCAGCGACTGCTTGGCTTTCATGAAGGCGACGTACTCATGGCCAATGATACCGGCCCGCTCGAGCACGTTCGAGAGCATTTCGCCGCGCCGCAGCGTGTCGCTCCATTCGTCGTACGCGCTCGTGACGACGAGCGGCAGCGCGACGGGGATTTCCCGCGACGGCCAGGCTTCGTGTGCGGCCCACACCAGCATGCCGGCGGCGAGCGCGCCCGCGGCTAGGTAGTGACTCGCCCGCCAGGCCATCAGTCCATCTGTCTCCGGATGAAGGTCGGGATTTCCATTTCGTTCAATTCAGGATTCAGCGGCGCCTGGGCCGGGCTGCGCTTGGGCGCGGTCTCCGGCGGCTTCACGAATCCGGGTTGCGGCGCCGGCGTCGGCCGGGACTGACGATCGCGGAACGGCAGCACGCCCGCCGCCGGCTTCTGCACGCCCGCCAGCGCATCCGCCATCGCGCCGGTCTTATCAAACCCCGTGGCGATGACCGTGATCCGCACCTCGCCGTGCATCGCGGGATCGTTGACGGCGCCGAAGATGATCTCGGCCTCGTCGCCCGCGGCGTCGTGGATCGCCTCGCTGATCTGGGTCACTTCGCCCAGCGTCAGGTCCTCGCCGCCGGTGATGTTGATCAGCACACCCGTCGCGCCGGCGATCGAGATGTTGTCGAGCAGCGGGCTCGAGATCGCCTGCTGCGCCGCTTCCATCGCGCGGTTCTCGCCGCGCCCCGTCCCCGTGCCCATCAGTGCCGCGCCGCCGTTCTGCATGACGGTGCGCACGTCCGCGAAATCTACATTGACGAGGCCCGTCACACAGATGAGTGCCGAGATTCCCTGGGTCGCGTGTAACAGGACTTCGTCAGCTTTCTTGAGTGCATCCTGGAACGGAATTCCCTTGCCGACCACCGCGAGCAGCCGCTCGTTCGGGACCACGATCATCGTGTCCACGTGCTTGCGCATCTCGGCGATTCCCATTTCCGCCTGACGCATGCGCTTGCGGCCCTCGAACAGAAATGGCTTCGTGACGATCCCGATCGTGAGCGCGCCCAGGTCGCGCGCGACCTGGGAAATGATCGGCGCCGCGCCGGTGCCGGTGCCGCCGCCCATTCCGCAGGTGACGAACACGAGGTCCGCGCCCTGGAGACCGTGCAGCACCTCATCGCGGTTCTCCTCGATCGCCTGGCGGCCGATTTCAGGCCGCGCGCCCGCGCCGAGCCCGCGCGTGAGCTTCTTGCCGATCTGGATTTTGACGTCGGCCTTGTTGTTGAGGAGCGCCTGAGCGTCGGTGTTGACCGAGATGAACTCGACCCCGCTGACGTGCTCGTCGATCATGCGGTTCAGGGCGTTGCCGCCGCCCCCACCGACGCCGACGACTTTCATCCGCGCGTTCTGCGTGACGGTCTCTTCGAGTTCGAAGATCATGGTTCTCCCCTAGGGCTCAGAAGAAGTCCTGCAACCATCTCTTGAGTGGTCCAAAGAGCTTCTCGGGAGCGCCACCGAACAACACGCCTGGGGCGGATCCCCCCGCGCTCTTGCGCGCGGCGTACAACACCAAGCCGACGGGCACCGCGTAGCGCGGCGCCTGAACGCTGTCGACGAGTCCCGAAATGCCCTGCTCGGGATGACCGGCGCGCACCGGCACCGCGAACACTTCGCGCGCCAGCTCCACCATTCCCGGCAGATGCGCCGTCCCGCCCGACAACACGACGCCGGCCGGCAGGCGGCCCGCGCCGTATCCCGCGCGCTCGAATTCCCGGCCCACGAGCTGAAAGATCTCATCCACGCGCTGATGGATGATGTGCGCCACGAGCTCGCGCGACGCGGTGCGCGCTCCCTGCCCCGCCGTCGACGGCAGCGTCACCATCTCGCCCGCGTCGACGATCGGCGTGTACGCGGCCCCGTGGCGTTCCTTCAACCGCTCGGCGTCCGCCTGAGTCACGCCGAGGCCCTGCACCAGGTCGCTCGTGACGTGACCGCCCGCGAATTTGAGCGACGCGAGATGCCGGATCTTTCCTTCGTGAAAGATGGCCACCCCCGTCGAGCTGCCCCCAACCTCCACCAGCGCCACCCCGAGCTCTTTTTCGTCGTCGGTCAGCACCGCATAGGACGCGGCCAGCGGCTCGAGCACCAGATCGGCGACCTTGTAGCCGGCGCGTTGCACGCTCTTGCGGAGATTCTGCGCCGCCGTCGCCTGCGCGGTGACGAGGTACATCTCCACCTCGAGCCGCGTACCCGTCATTCCGACGGGGTCCGAGATCCCGGCCTGCTGATCGACCTTGTACTCCTGCGGAATGTCGTGCAGCAACTCGTGATCGCGTCCCAGCGAGACGGCGCGCGCGACCTCATTCACGCGGGCCACGTCCTGCGGCGTGATCTCGTCGCCGCTCACCGCCACTACCCCGGCCGAGCCGCGCGCGCTGACATGCTCGCCCGCGATGCCGCACGTGACGTCCGGGACCCGCGCGCCGGCCATGCGCTCGGCGTCCTTGAGCGCGGCCGCGACCGAGCGGGTCGTCTCGTCGATGTCGCGCACGATGCCGCGGCGCACGCCGGTGTTCTTGGCGAGCCCGACGCCGAGGATCTTGGCGAGCGGCGCGCGCGGCAGGTCGCCGGCCAACTCGGCGATCACGGCGCACGTCTTGGTGCTGCCGAGATCGAGACCGGCGACGAGGCGGCGCTCCGCCATCACGCGCTCCCGCCGCGGGCGCGGCGGCGCACGATCACCTGTCCGGCATAGCGGCCGTCCAGCTCCGTGTAGGGGCGCGCTTTCGCGGCCAGATCTCTCGCGACCAGCATCACCGCCTGGATGACCTCCGGCCCGGCATTCGGGCGCAACAACACGCGATGCGTTCCCAGCTCGAGCAGCACGTCGGCTTCGCTTCGGCGCGCCGCGTCGACCGCCTGAAACAGCGCGGGATCGAACGCCTGCACGCGCGCGAGCACGCCCACGACGCCGCTGTCGGACGACTGCACCACCGGCAGATCGAGCGTGCCCAGCTCGAACGGCAGCGACCGCCCGTCGCCGTCCACGCAGGTCAACGCGCCGCGCGCATTCGCGACCAGCGCGACCGGCTCGACCTCCCGCACGATCACCTTCAGCGACGCCGGCGGACGCCGGATCACCGAAGCATCGGCAACACCCTCCAGCCCGCGCAAGCGCTCGGCCAGCACCTCGGTGTCGTCGAACACGCTCGCGCGCGGCGACATCTCGAGCGCGCTCAACACGCGGTCCGCGTCGAGATAGCGAATCCCCACGAGCTCCACCTGGCGCACGCGGAAGAATGCCAGGCGGCGCAGCGCCACGGGCGCGGCCATCCACAGCACGATCGCGAACATCGTCGCGCCGGCCCACAGCAGCACGCGCTTCGACGCGCGCGGCCAGCGCGGCATCCGGAACTTCCACTTCACGCGACGGCCCCGTGCGCCTTCTTGCCGGCTCTCAAAATCTCGAGCAGCTCGGGCCCCACGCGCGTGACGTCGCCCGCGCCGAGCGTGAACACCACGTCGCCGTCGCGCAGCGCGCGCGCCACGTGCGTCGTCAATCCGCTCCGCTCGCGCACCGCCACCGTGGCGGCGCCCGCGCGAGTCGCGCCGCGCACCACGAGATGGTGCGTGACACCGGCGAGCGGCTGCTCGCGCGCGCCGTAGATCGGCGCTACCACGACCATGTCCGCCGCGGCGAGCGCCTTCCCCAGCGCTTCGCCATGCAACGCCGTCCGCGAGTACAGGTGCGGCTGAAACACCGCGACCACGCGCCGCCCTGGAAACGCCTGCCGCGCGGCCGACAACGTCGCCGCGACTTCCGTCGGGTGATGCGCGTAATCGTCGACCACGGTCACGCCGGCCGCATCCCCCAGGTGCTCGAAGCGCCGTCCCACGCCGCGGAACTCCGCGAGCGCTTCCGCGCCCGCCCGCACGTCCGCACCGAGCGCGTGCAGCACGGCGAGCGCGGCGGCGGCGTTGCGAACGTTGTGCATCCCCGGCACGGCGAGCCGGAGCTCGACTTCATGTCCGCCCGGCAACGCGATCCCCGCGCGCGAGCCACCCGGCTCGAGACGCACGGCGCGGATCCGCACGTCCGCGGTCGGCCCGACGCCCACGCGCCACACCGGCGCGCTCACGGCGAGCGCCACGCGATCGGCCCCCGCGTCATCCGCGCCGACGATCACCCGCTGCGCCCGTCCCGCGAACTCGGCGAAGGCCGCCTCGAGCGCCTCCACGCTGCCGTAGCACTCGAGATGATCGGCCTCGACGTTGTTCACCACCGCGACCGTCGGATGCAGCGACAGAAACGCCTTGTCGTATTCGTCAGCCTCGACGACGAACAGCTCGTTGCCGCCGAGCTTGGCGTTGCCGCCCCATGCAGCGACGCGGCCGCCGGCGAGTCCCGTGGGATTTCGCCCGGCGGCCGTGAGTGCCTCCGTAACCATCACCGTGGTGGTCGTCTTGCCGTGCGTGCCCGCGACCGCCACCAGGCCCCCACCGGCTACCAGCTCCCCCAAGGCATCCGCGCGACGGATAATCGGCAGGTTGAGCGCCCGAGCCCGTTCCAATTCGGGATGGTCTCGGGGCACTGCTGCCGTGACCACAACCGCGCGCGCGCCATCGAGATGGCTCGCATCGTGGCCCCGCAACACGGCCACTCCCAGGGCGGTCAGGTCGTCCGCGCCGGCCCCGGAAGTGTCTGCATCACAACCATTTATGGCGACTCCCCGGTGCCTGGCAATCAATGCCAGGGCGCTCATCCCCGCCCCGGCAATGCCCATGAAATGGATGGGTCGGGGATCCCCGGTTCGAAACAAGGTCATCTGTGGGCAGCTAATATAGGAAATCTATTCAACTTGCGAAAGCTCTAGAACCTTCCCGATGATGGTTCGGGCAGCGTTCGGGTGACCCCTTTTTTGGGCCGCATGACCCAGCTGCTCGAGTCGGCGCCGATCGGCGACGAGGCCGGTCACCGTTTTCGCAAACGACTCGGGAGTCAGGTCGCGCTCGAGTAACAGCACACCCGCCCCGGCGTCGGCGAGGGCGCGCGCGTTGAAGGTTTGGTGATCGGCCGCCGCCGTGGGCAGCGGAATCAGGATGTTCGGCTTGCCCCACGCGCACAGCTCCGCGAGGGTCATCGCGCCCGCGCGCGCGACGACGAGGTCCGCGGCTGCGTACGCGGTGGCGATCGGATCGAAGAAGCCGCGGACGACGACGCGCCCCGGCTCCGCGAGCGCCGCGTAGCGCGCCTCGTGAGCCGTGCCCGTTCCCCACAGCAGATTCACGGCGGCGAGCAAGCCGCGTTCGATCGCCCGCGCGGTCACGTCGTTGATCGCGCGCGCGCCCTGGCTGCCGCCGAACACGAACACGGTGCGCTCGCGCGCGCTGAGTCCGAGCTCGGCGCGCGCGGCTCCGGCATCGACGCGACCGGGAGGCGTGATCGGATTGCCGAACGCAAACACCTGCGTGCGCGGGCCGAGCGACAACTTGTCACGCGCTTCCGGAAAACCGAGATGCACCTGGCGCGCGCGGCGCGAGAGCCAGCGCGTCGTCAAACCGGGAAACGCATTCTGCTCCTGCAGCACCGTCGGGATGCCGAGCTGTTGCGCGCGCAGCAGCACCGGTCCCGCCGCGTACCCGCCGGTCCCGATCACGATGTGCGGCTGCTCGTCGCGCAGGACGCGCGTGGCTGCGCGCGTCGCGTTGAGCCACGTCAGGGGGAACAGCAGGTTGCGCCACCACTGCCGCCGATAGATCGGCTCGATCGGAAGGAGATGGTGGCGGAAGGGATGGCGCGGCAGGATGCGGGATTCGATGCCGCGTTGCGCGCCGACTAACACAACGTCGTGTCCCAGATCTGCGGCCGCTCGCGCCAGGGCCAGGGCGGGCATGAGATGGCCACCGGTGCCGCCGCCGGCAATTAGGATTTTCACGTGCGGCGTGTGGCGTGCGGCGCAGCAATGAGACGTGGGTGTACCGCGTGAGCTTTCATCTCAACGCCGCACGTCGCACGCCGCACGCCGCACGCCGCATGCGCAGTTCACGCCGCACGTGCAATCACGCCGCACGCAAGTCCTTCCGGGCACGCCCCACGCTCGCCAGTACACCGGTCGCTGCCAGCGCAACAATCAGTGAGGACCGTCCATACGACATGAACGGCAAAGTCACGCCCGTCGCGGGTATCACAGCCAGGCTCACACCGATGTGCAACACCACACTCAATCCGACCATCACCGTGATGCCGGTCGCCAGCAGCTGCCCGAAGGAATCGGGAGCGTTGCGCGCGATCCTGAAGCCGAGCCAGACGAACGTGCCGAACAAGAGTGCGATCACCAGCACGCCGATGAAGCCCCACTCCTCACCGATGGTCGAGAAGATGAAGTCCGAGTACGCGTACGGGAGATACCCGAGCTTCTGTTGCCCCTGGCCGAAGCCGGCGCCGAGCAGCTGCCCTGCTCCGATCCCGGTGAGCGACTGCTGCACCTGCCACGTCGCCTCGGCGGGGGCCGCCCCGGAGTTCAGAAACGTCAGCACGCGCGCGAGCCGGTATTGCGCCGTGGCGATGGCGCCGTACAGCAGCGGCACCGCCGCGACGCCGATCAGCAGGAAGTGCCCGATGCGCGCGCCCGCGGTGAACAACACGCTCCCCGCGAGGATCGCGACGAGCAGCGCCATCGACAGGTGCGGCTCGAGGAAGATGAGGCCGACGACCGGCACGAGGATCACGAGGAACGGCAGCAAGCCGCGCTTGAAGTCCCGCAGCTGCTCGCCCTTTTTCGCCGCGAGCATCGCGCACCAGATCACCACCGCGAGCTTGGCGAGCTCCGACGGCTGCAGCGTCAGGACGCCGAGGTTCACCCAGCGCCGCGCGCCGTTGATCGTGGGGGTGATCGCGTGCGTGAAGGGCAGCAACGGGATCAGCAGCAGCAGCACCGTGATGCCCAGGATCGGCCAGGCCCAGTCCCGCCAGCGATGGTAGTCCATGCGCGCGAACGTGACCGCGAGCAATCCACCCAGCACCGCTCCCATCGCCTGGCGCAGCGCGAAGCTCGCGCCCACCTGCCCGCCGGAGATCGTGACGAGACTCGACGCGCCGTACACCGCGGCGAGCCCGAACACGACCAGGACCGCGGTCACGACGAACAGGAGCCGCCCTTCCCAGATTACCGGGCTTCGACGAGTCGCCGGAATGTGGCCCCCCGTTCTTCGTAGTTCTTGAACATGTCGTAGCTCGAGCACGCGGGCGACAGCAGGACCGCGTCGCCTTTGCGCGCGGCGCGGCGGGCCCGGCTGATCACGTCCTCGAACGTGGTGCCGCGCTCGAGCGGCACCTTCCCCGAGAGATCTTTCTCGACGAGTGGTCCCGCCTCACCGTACGCGATCACCAGCCGGCACTTGTCCGCGAGCAAAGGCGCGAGGCTGGTGTAAGGCTCGCCCTTATGCCGGCCGCCGAGCAGCAGCACGTAAGGCCGCTCCATCGCGATCACCGCCACCGTCGTCGCCGCGATGTTCGTGGCCTTGGAATCGTTGATCCAGAGCACGCCGTCGACTTCGCCCACCGGCTCGAGCCGGTGGTGCAGCGGCCGGAACGCCCGTAGCCCTTCGGCGATGAGCGGCGCGGGGACGCCCGCCTCGTGCACGGCCAGCGCTCCCGCGAGCGCGTTGGCGACGTTGTGGTCGCCGAGCAGATGCAGCTCGTCGCGCCGGATCAGCGGCTCGCCGCCGAGCCGCAGCAGCTGGCGTGACCGGTCGAACCAGGCATCGACGCTGTTCTCGAGCGAGAACAGCACGCGCCGTCCCGCCGCGCCGTGGGCGAGCTTCAGCGCCAGCTCGTCATCGCCATTCAGAACCCAGACATCTCCATCCCGCGCGTTCCGAAAGAGCAGCCGCTTGTCGGCGTAGTACGCCTCGGCGGACGGATACCGATCGAGGTGATCGGGCGCGAGGTTCGTCAGGATCCCGATTTCCGGCGCGAAGTTCGGACTGTCGTGCAGCTGGAACGAGGAGACCTCGAGGCTGAGCCACTGGTAGGCTTCGTCCGAAATCGCGAGGTCGGTCACGGGACGGCCGATGTTCCCCGCCGTGGTTGCGCGCAGTCCGGCCGCGCCGAGCAGGTGCGCGACCAGGGCGGTCGTCGTCGTCTTTCCGTTGGTCCCCGTGATCGCGATGCTGCGCGTGCCGGGCTGGAAAGCGGCGAGCGCGCGAAAACCGAGATCGAGCTCCGACACGATCTCCACCCCGGCATGGCGTGCGGCGCTCAGAACCGGTGCGTCGGGAGGGACGCCCGGGGATACGACCACGCCAAGCGCCTGCCGGATCCTGGTCAGATCGTGCCGGCCGATGTCCACCTCGACCCAGGGAACGCTCTTCAGCGCTTCGACCGCCTCGCCGGCATAGGGATGATCGGACGCGTCGCTCGCGTACACGCGCACGCCCTCGCGCGCGAGCAGGCGCGCCGCGGCGACGCCGCTCTTGCCGAGGCCGATGATCGCCACGAAGCCGCCCGGCCGGCGCCAGGAGTCGGGAACGAGTCGCGGCGCCATCATCGTACCTTGAGCGTCGCCAGCGCGATCATCGCGCACATGACCCCCAGGATGTAAAACCGCATCACGACCTGCGGCTCGGCCCAGCCCAGCTTCTCGAAGTGGTGATGCAGCGGTGCCATGCGAAAGACTTTGTGGGCGTCCGCGTACTCTTTCCCGTACTTCCTCTTGCGGTACTTGTACGTGGTCGTCTGGATCATGACCGACATCGTCTCCGCCGCGAACACCGCGCCGGTGATGAGCAGGAGGAATTCGGTCTTCAGGAGAATCGCCACGGTGCCGAGCGCCCCGCCGATCGCCAGCGCGCCGGTGTCGCCCATGAACACCTGCGCCGGATGCGCGTTGAACCAGAGGAACCCGAGCGCGGCGCCTACCAGCGCGCCGCAGAAAATCGTCAGCTCCCCGGCGCCCGGGAGATGGAGCACGCCGAGGTAGCGCGCCGCGTCCACGCGGCCGAACAGATAGCAGAAGATCGCGAACGCGCCGCCCGCGATGACGGTCAGCCCGGCCGCGAGGCCATCGAGCCCGTCGGTGAGGTTGACCGCGTTCGAGCTGGCGGTCGTGACGAAGGTGACGAAGGCGAGGTAGACCCACCACGGCAGCACCAGCACGATGTACTTGAAGAAGGGGAGCTGCGTGGCCGAGGGATCGGCGCTGTTCGTGAGCGGAAACAGCAGCAGATACGTCCCGAGCCCCACGCCGAACGCAACCTGGCCGAACAGCTTCCAGCGCGCGACGAGGCCGCCCGAGCTGCCGCGCACGATCTTCAGGTAGTCGTCCAGGAACCCGATCAATCCCATCCACAGCGTCGCGAGGACGGCGACGATCACGTAGCGGCTGTCGAGCCGCGCCCACAGCAACGTCGGCACGACCGTCGCGAGGATGATGATCAATCCGCCCATCGTGGGCGTGCCGCGCTTGCCGTGATGGCTCGACGGTCCCTCGGCGCGCACGATCTGGCCGATCTTGTGCTCGCGCAGCTTGCGAATGATCCACGGGCCGACGACGAACGCGAGCAGCAGGGCGGTGACAGTGGCGCCCGCCGCCCGGAACGTGATGTAATTGAAAAGATTGAAAATGATGTGCTGGCGTGCGAGTGGCGCGAGCAGATGATAGAGCATCAGGTCAGATGGTTGAGGACACGTTCCAAAGCGACTCCTCGCGATGCCTTGAGCAGAATCAGCTCGTTGCCGCGCAACGCCGATTTCAGTTTCGGACCCAGCGACTCCGCGTCGGCCGCGGTGATGAGACGGCCACCCAGCGCGTCGCGCAGCGGCTCGAAGGCGCGGGCGAACATCCCGACGGCGGCCACGAGCGCCGGCTTGCGCTGGGCGATCTGGCGCGCGGCTTCGGCGTGCAATCTTGCACTTTCCGGCCCTAACTCCAACATCGTCCCGACCACGACGACCAACGGCCGGCGCTGGCGCCGGCCGAGCCAGTCCGCCGTCTGCACAGCCCGCCGGAGCGACGCCGGATTCGCGTTGTATGTGTCGTCGATCACCACCATGTTGCCCACCTCGCGCAAATCGCCCCGTCCCTCCGGCAGCTGCATGTTCGCGAGAGCCCGTACGGCGGCGTCGTGCTCGACCCCGGCGCGCTGCGCCACGGCCAGCGCGATCTGCGCGTTGTCCAACTGATGGATGCCGAGCGCCGGCAGCGTGACTTTCTCGCCCGAATCGAGCGCAATCTGCGGGTGGCCGTTGCGGTCGAGGTAGCGATCCAGCAGCGCGTCGTCGTTGCCCTTGGCGGTGAGCGCGGCCGGGATCACCTGCGTCCGGCGGCGGGCCTCGGGCCACATCGCGTCGGGCCCGGTGCCGATGATCGCCACCGGCGCGCCGTCGAGCAGCGACAGCTTTTCGGCCATCACGCCCTCGAGCGAGCCGAAACCCTCGACGTGCGCGTATCCGATGTTCGTGATGACGGCGATGGTGGGTTCGATGATGTCGCGCAGCTTCGCGACCTCGCCCGGCACGCTGGCGCCCGCCTCGACGACGAGCGCTTCGGTGTCTTCGGGCGCGCTCAGAATCGTGAGCGGTACGCCGACCCGGTTGTTGAGGTTCCTGGACGTCGCGTGCACACGATATCGGGCGCTGAGCGCCGCGCGGATCATTTCCTTGGTGCTGGTCTTGCCGCTCGAGCCCGTGATCGCCACCACGGGCGTCCCCTCGGGGAGCATGCGCCGGCGCGCCCGCCCCAGGAGACCGAGCGCCACGAGCGTATCGTCCACTTCGAAGAACGGCAGTCCGGCGATCGCCGGCGTTCCCCGCCGCACAACGGCAGCAGTCGCGCCCTGCTCTTTCGCCTTCTCGAGGAAATCGTGGGCGTCGAAGTTCTCGCCCTTGAGAGCGACAAACAGGCTATCGGGTATCGGGTAGCGGCTATCGGTGGCTATCGATTTGAACTTCAGCTTGCCGGGTGGCGCGACCCCGAGCGCTTCACCGACCTCGTCACCCGTCCAGGATCGTCCGCCCGTCGGCCCGACCGCCCGTCCGCCCATCAGTTCGCTCCCAACCCGCGCACCACTTCGCGTTCGTCGAACGGCTGCTTTACCGTTCCGATGATCTGATACGTTTCGTGGCCTTTGCCGGCGAGCAAAATGGTGTCTCCCTCGCGCGCGATGTCGAGCGCCTGCGCGATTGCCGCCTTCCGATCGGCGACGCGGTAATGCGGTTTCGCGTGCATTCCGGCTTCGACGTCGTCGAGGATCCGCTCCGGATCCTCGGTGCGAGGGTTGTCCGACGTCACGATCGCCACATCGGCCAACCGAACCGCGATCTCACCCATCGGCGCGCGCTTGCCGCGGTCGCGATCGCCGCCTGCGCCGAACACGACGATGACGCGCCCGCCCGCGGGCGTGACCTCGCGAATCGTTTCGAGCGCGCGCGCGAGCGCGTCCGGTGTGTGCGCGTAGTCGCGCAACACGACCGCGGGATCGACCGCGATGCGCTCCATGCGCCCCGGTACCTGCGGCGCCGTGGAGAGGCGCTCCGCCACGACGTCGACCGGCAGCTCGAGACCGACGGCGCACGCGGCGACCCCCAGCGCATTCTCGACATTGAAGCGTCCCAGCAGCGGAAGCGCGACGGCGTGGCTGCCGCCCGGAGCCACGAGCGTGAACCGCGCCCCCTTGGCGTCGACGTGCACGTCCCGCGCGGTCACGTCGGCTTTCTTCCCCAATGCCGAGAACGTCATGTGTCGAGGCGCGCGCGGCAGCCGGTCCCAGGCCGGATCGTCGGCGTTGGTGACCGCGAGGCCGTCGCTCGCGAGGTAGCCGATCAGTCTGGTTTTCGCCGCAAAATACGCCTCGAGCGTTTCGTGATAATCGAGATGATCGCGCGTGAGATTCGTGAAGATCGCCGCCCGAAACGTCAGCCGCTCGACCCGCCCTTGATCGAGACTGTGAGACGACACCTCCATCGCCGCCCCCGCCGCGCCGCGCTCGATCAGGGCGGCGAGCGTCGCCTGCAGATCGATCGGACCCGGGGTCGTGAGATTACCCGCTTCGCTCTCCACCGCTCGGCCGGCGGGATCGACACAGCCCAACGTACCGATCGCGCCCATCGGCCAACGGGCGGCGAGCACGTGACGGGCCAGGCTGACGGAGGTCGATTTCCCGTTCGTCCCGGTCACGCCGATCAGCTGCAGCCGTTCGGCGGGATGCCCGTACCAGGCTTCCGCGGCAATCGCGGCCGCGCGCCGCCCGTTACGAATCAGGATCTGAGGAATGGGGACCGACTGACGGTCTTCCACGAGGGCCGCGGCCGCGCCGCGCTGCGCCGCATCGGCCACGTACCGGTGACCATCCTGCACAGCGCCCCGAACGGCGCAGAACAGCATTCCCCGCCGCAGCCGGCGCGCGTCGGCGCTCAGGCCGGTGATCTGAGGCAGGTCTCCCGGCGCATCGATCAGGATGCCCGCGCGCGACAGCGCGTCCACGACGTCACGCAGAGATCGGCTCACCGCCGCGATGTCGGGGAAGGCGGTTCTGCGAAGATCGTGACCGTCGCGCCGGCGAGCGCGGCGTCGCCGGCCGCGGGCCAGGTGTGGTGCACGACGCCCCAGCCCTTCACCACGACCTTGAAGCCGCGCCGATGCAGGGTACGCGCTGCTTCCCGCAGCGGCCGGCCGGTGACGTTGGGGACGGCGCGCTCCCCTTCCACCCGCCCGCTGTCGGGCTGGTACGGCCACGCGACGACGTACGGCACCACGCCATCCGGCTCCTCGAGCGGCGCGCGTTCGCTGGTCGCGGCGACGTTCGAGAGTCGAGCCCGATCGAGCGCGACGGTGCGCGCGGCGAGCGCCTGCTCGAGCATAGAGCGCGTAACCGGCGCGGCGGTCTGCGCGGCGAAGTAGCTCCCCTTCTGCGGGTTGTCGATCTTCATCACCACGACGAGCTGCGGCTCATCGGCCGGGAACAGCGCGGCGAACGAGGCCGTATACTGGCCGCTCGCATAGCGTCCGTCGACGACGCGCCGCGCCGTTCCCGTCTTGGCGGCGAGCTGGAAATTGGCGAGCGCCGCGCGCTCCGCGGTGCCGCCGGCCTCGACGACGCCGCGCAGCAGGTCGCGCAGCTTGCCGGCGACCGCCGGCGTCACCACGCGCCGCACTGGCTCCGCGGAATGCCGGAAACGCACGGCGCCGTTCGGAGCGCGAACCTCCCGGATCAACGTCGGCTGCAGCAGGACGCCGTCGTTGGCGATCGCGCCGTAGGCCGCGGCGAGCTGAATCGGCGTCACCGCGAGCTCGTAGCCGATGGCGAGGCTGGCCGAGCTCGGCCGGGTCCATTCGCGCGGCGGCCGGAGCCGGCCGGGCGATTCCGCCGGGAACTCGACGCCCGTCGGCGCGCCAAACCCGAACGCGCGCAGCATGCCGTACTGCTCGTCGGGCTCGAGCCGCGCGGCAAACTTCACGAGCGCGATGTTGCTCGAGACCCGGATCGCGTCCGCCAACGTGAGCGAGGGCAGCGGGTGCTCGTCCGTGACCACGCGATCGGGAAGCCGGTAATGCCCGCCCTCTCCCGAGACCCGCTCGGTGGGCCTGACGCGGTCGTGCGTGATCAGCGCGGCGGCGGCGAAAATCTTGGCGAGCGACCCCGGCTCGAACGTGTCGGTGAACGCGCTGGGACGCATCGAGCCGTCGGCGCGGCGCGAGGCCACGGCGAGCACCTCGCCCGTCCGTGGATCGAGCATGACGACGTCGCCGCCGTCGGCGGCCATGTTGTCGATCGCGTCGTCGAGCGCCCGCTGCGCGATGTCCTGGAGCTCGGCGTCGAGCGTGAGCACGACGTCGTTGCCGGCGACCGGCTCGGCGATGACACGCGCCGGGGATTCATATTCGCGCCCGGAGCGGTCTTTGAGCACCACCGCCGCGCCGGCCGTGCCGGCCAGGAGCGAGTCGAGCAGCCGCTCGAGGCCGCCCCCGGTCGAGCCGTCTTCGCCGACCCGGCCGATCACGGCGCGCGCGAACTCGCGCGACGGATAGAAGCGCCGCAGCACCGGCTCGAGGTGGACACCGCGCATCGTGCGGATCGGCTGAACGTCCGCGGCGGTATACGGTCCGCCGAACCACGCGTAGCGCTTGCGGAGCGCGCGCTGGACGTCCGCAACGGGCAGGTGCAGCTGGCGCGCGAGCTTCGAGACGTCGCGGCCCGGGTCGCGCAGCTCGTTGGGGGCGATGCCGACGTGATAGGTCTCCTGCGTCAGCGCGATCGCGGTGCCGTGCCGGTCGAACAAGGTGCCGCGCCGTGCCTCGAGCACGACCTGCTCGGTGCGCTGCGCCTTGGCTGCCGCGGCGTAGCGGCGGCCCTCGACCAGCTGGACCTGCCCGGCACGGACGACGAGCGCGAGCAGCGCGACGGCGATGCCGATTTCCACGACGCGCAACCGGACGAGCGGCTTGGCCATCAGCGGGGCGCGGCCTGGGGAGCCGGAATCAGGATGATCTCCGTGTCAGCGGGCAATCGCAGCCCCTGCTTTTGCGCTTTGGGCAGCAGCACCGCTCTGCTCTGCGCGGTGCGCACGCGGCGCTCCAGATCGGCGCGGCGCCCCTCCAGCGTGGCGCGCTCCTCGCGCAAATCGTTCAACGCGCGCGCCGCGTTGAGCGCCGCCGTCTGGCGCGCGATGACGAGCCACAGCGCCGCGAGCAGCGCGAAGAGCCAGAACGCGATCCAGTGCCGGCCTCTAATCGGCACCGGCCGCCGCCGTCTCGAACACGCGGAACTGCGCCGACCGGGCGCGGGGGTTGGCCGCGATTTCGCGCGCGTCGGGGACGATGGGCTTTTTCGTGAGCACCCGGCCCAGCGCGCGCCCGCGACAGTTGCACACGGGCTGGCGCGGCGGGCAGATGCAGTCCCTGCCCCATTCGCGGAACGCGTTTTTCACGATGCGATCCTCACCCGAGTGGTACGTGATGACCCCGAGACGCCCGCCCGGCTCGAGCGCGTCGCGCAACAGTGGCAGCGCGGTCTCGAGCCCGCCGAGCTCGTCGTTGACCGCGATCCGCAGCGCCTGGAACAGACGCGCGAAGTCTGAGGGGCCCGAGCGCGGGCCCAGGACGGCGCGGATCGCGTTCACGAAGTCGTCGCTGACGACGAACGGCTCGCGCAGGCGCCGCCGGATCACCTCGCGCGCCAGCGCGCGCGCGCGACGCTCGTCGCCGTACTCGGCGAACACGGTCGTCAGCCGTTCCTCCGGCCACGAGTTCAGCACGTCGCGCGCGGCGATGCCCTCCCCGCCCATGCGCATGTCGAGCCGCGCTCCGGGCCGAAACGTGAAGCCACGCTCCGCGCTGTCGATCTGGTGCGAGCTCACGCCGAGATCGAGGAGGATGCGGTCGGGCCTGAATGACCGTACGGCGGCGAGGGCGGCGGGGGCCGCAAAGGATGCTTCCAGGTACTCGATACCGTCCGTGCCAAGCGTGCGGCGTGCGGCCTGGATCGCCTCCGGGTCCCGATCGATTCCCAACACCCGAATCCCCAGTCCTCGCAGCACCGCGGCGTGGCCGCCACCGCCGAGCGTAGCATCGACGGCGCGCGTGCTGCCTTCGGCCCAGGAGCGGACCGCGGTGGAGAGAACGGGAACGTGATACGGAACCGGGTCAGCAGCAGCCGTGGGCACTCTCCAAAATAAGAAAACCCCCGCCAACAAGGGGCGGGGGTTTTCGCAGACGGTTCCAGGAGCGGGGCTGACGGGGCTCGAACCCGCGACCTCCGGTGTGACAGACCGGCACTCTAACCAGCTGAGCTACAGCCCCAAGCCCCTTGCGGAGCGCCGGAATATAGACCGGGGCTCAGGTCAATTCAACGGCGCTGCTCAGCACTTGAAGGCACGGCCCATCTGCGGCAACGCCTTTTCGTACTGGCCGATGAACCCGAGCATCTGCTGGGCCGTGGGCGGATGGACCCGCATCCCCAGCGTCATGGCGGTCTTGGTCCGGTCGAGACGGGCCACGAGCTCGCGATACTGCTGGCAGCGCGGCGGGCGATCGCTCGCCTTCAGCTTGGCGACGCGTCCGTATTCCTTGCCGAACGTCAGCGTCGACGACAGGCCGTACCAGAAGCTGCCGTTCAGGCGAACCTGGAACCGCGGGCCGGTCGTATCGGCCGCGTTCTTGGGCGCGACGACTTGCAGCAGCGTATCGAGCCACACGTACGCGGCGTCGTACGCCTGCGCCTGCGCGAGCTTCGATCCCCCCGTCAGCATGATCACCGCCGCGGCGAGCCGCTGCGTCGAGTCGGTCGAGCTCAGCCCCGGCCGCAGGTAGGTCCGCGAGGAGTCGAGCTTCTGCACGAACGGCTCGCGGAAGCGGCGCTGCGCGGCCGTATCGGTTCTCGGAATGAGCTTGTAGCCCGCGGTGTCGAACGTCGCGCGGTCGATCAACGTCTTCGCAACCTGCAGGCTGGTGCTGACGTCCCCCGGCTCAGCCGCGAGCGCCTTCTTGTAGTAGGCGAGCGCGGAGTCGGTCTTGCCGGCCATTTCGAAAGCGCCGGCGCGAGTCCGGAGGAAGCTCACGTTGTTCGGGTAGCGCTTCACCGCGGCCGCGGTGAAGAAGTCCAACGCCGCCGTGTCGCTGGCCTGCTGCGCGGCGCCGATCGCCGGCTTGATGAACGTCGTGTCGGACTGTAGCGCCGTGTCGTGCTGCGCCTTGGCCAGGAAGACGCGCGACGAGCACCGGAACATCCCCGCTTCGTTGCAGATCGCGAGCTGCAGATCGAGCAGCTGCGTATCGCCCGGCGAGTACTTGAGGCCTTCCTCCAGCAGCTCGACCGCCGCCGTGTCCCGCTTCATCTGGCGCAGGAGCTGCGCGATGCCGAGCCGCTTGCTGATGTTGCGCGGCTCGCCGCGGAGCTGCCGGACGAACGCGTCGATCATCTTGAGCGTGTCGCCCTTCTGCTGGTAGGCGCGGGCGATGTTCTCGAGCGCGGTCGCGTTGAGCGAGTCGCCTTTCAGCGCGCGCTCGGACGCGGCGATGATGCTGTCGAGCGGCATGCGCTGCGTTTCGTAGATCGTCGCGATGCACAGCCACGCGCCCGTGGAGTTCGGATCCTGCGCCAGCGCCTTCTGCGCTTCGTTGCGCGCGCGGCCGAACTGGCTCTTCTTGCGTTCCTCGTTGCAGTTGCGGATCGGCTCGCTGATCCGGACGATGTTCGCGACGCGCTGCGCGATCATCTCGGCCAGCGCCGCGGTCGTCCCGGGGTTCGCGTCCGAGACGGTGAACGTGCCCGACATCCCCGAGCTCGCGATGTCGATCAGGTGCACATCGGCTTCGGGCGTGTTTCCTCTTTTGGCGTAGTCGCCCGTCAGATAGGCATGGACCTGGAGGAAGCGGGCCAGCTGGCGCGCCTGCTGATCATCCAGCAATCCGTCGCAGGGAAACCCGGAGGCCTTCAGCGCTTCGCACAGCTTCGCTTTCGGGACCACCAGGACCTTGTTTTTCACCATCGACGTGAGCCGATCCCGCACCGCATCGGCCAGCGCAATGCTGCCGGCTGAATCGGCCGGTGCAGCCTCGAAGGGCAAAACCAGCAGTCTCTGGCTCGGCGCCTGCGGCGCGGCCAGCTGCGCCGCCGCGGATGCGGCAACGCCGAGTGTCAGAGCTACAACCAACCGAAGTACTCTCACCGTATTCGTTCCTCCGTTACAGGCTGCTACACCAATGGGCGAAGAGGGATTCGAACCCCCGACATCCTGCGTGTAAGGCAGGCGCTCTGAACCGCTGAGCTATTCGCCCGGGCCACGAGGCGGGGCGCGAGGGCGCTAGAGTGCCAGGCCTACCGGGAACAACACACAGTAACCCAAGACAAGAAGCACCGGCGCGAGCGTCGTCGATCCGCGCGAGAGCAGGAAGTAGCCGAGCGCGAGCGATGCGAGCGCCGCACCAAGGACGATGTAGTTCTTCGGTCCAAATCGCAGGCGCGAACGAGCGAGGGTTTGATCCGCCATAAGCCCGGGAGTCTATTCCTTAATTTCAAGCTCGTCAAGCATTTGGGTCTGATCCGGACCCTCCGCGCGCTCCAGCGCCGCGCGCTTGGCCCGGTCGCGCCGCCTCCGTAGGACGACCAGCACCGCCAGCAGGCTGCCGATCGCAAGCCAGAAGAACCCCATCGCGCCGGCCCAGGAAATCCAGCCGTAGCGCGACCCCAGGTCGCGCTGCCAGCGCAGCTCGAAATCGCCCTCCGTCATGTGGTAGGTGGCGCGCAGCGCGGCATCGAACGACTCGGCAGTCGCCAGGTTCGTCATCAGCGGCTCGAGTCCCCGCTCCCCGCCCCAGCGCTGCAGCAACAAGACGGCGGTCGCGGCGAGCGCATAGCCGTTCTCGGCGTCGCCGCGCGCGCCACGCAGCGCCTTGTCGACGTCATCCAGGTCCATGCGCACGCCGCGCGCGAGCTGCCAGTTGAGGCGGAGCGCATCGAGCCGATCCCACTCGTGGGCGGCGACGGCCGCGTAACCCTCTTCGAACCAGAGCGGCGCGCGCCGGCCGACGTGCCAGCGCAGCGCGAGGTGCGCGAGCTCGTGCCGTAAGGCAACGGCCGGACGGGCGGACGGCCCGCCGGCGAGCAGCACGATCGTGCCGGCGTCCGGGTAGGCTGCCCCTTCGCTCCACAGCGGCAATCTCCCGCGCGTGAGCGAGTCGTAGATCGCCCGCGAGGGCGCGAGCATGATGCGAATCGGACGGTCGGGAAGCGCGTCGATGCCCGGGAAGCCGCGCGCGCGATCCGCCGTTTCGGCGATCGCCACCGCGAGTGCTTCGTGTCCGGGCCAGGCTACGGCGGTCATGCGGCCGACCCGTATCGCCGAAGGGTCCGTGCCCTGCAGCAGCAGAGCAATCAGCGCTAGTCTCGCGGCGGCTCCTCACCCTTCGCGACGAGGTCCAGCATTTCCTGGCACTTCTTGCCCCAGGAATTGAACTTGTTCGCCTTGAAGCCGTCCTCCCACGTCGTCTTGGCCTTGTCCCGCTCGCCCGCAAACCAGTGCGCGCGCCCCAGCTCGTAGTAGGCCTCGATCAGGTTGGGACCGAGTTTGAGTGTCTTCTGAAAAAACGTTTCGGCATCCTCGTACATCTCGCGCTGCAGGTAGACGAGGCCCAGATAGAAATGCGCGTACAGCGTCGCCTTCTTGTCGTTGTCGAGCCGAATCGCTTTCGACAGGTGCTCGATCGCTTCGCCGAAGATGCGCTTCTTCAGGCAGATGTAGCCCACGTTGATGCGCGCGAGTGAATTCGCCGGCTCCTTCATCAGGACTTTTTGGAAGGTGCCGAGCGCGTCGTCGTAATCCTCGTGCAGCATCTGCGCCCAGCCGAGCAGCGATTCGGCCTGCGTTTCGCCCGGCGAGAGCTGCAGCGCCTTGGTGAGCGCCTGGATCGCGCCGGCATGATCCCCGAGCGAGATGAGGCTCCACCCTTTTTCGATGAACGTCGAGGCGCCGATGTGATCGGCATGCAGCGCGGGACGCTGGCCGGTGAACTCGGGCGCCGCGGCCTGCTGCGTGTTCGCGCTCAGCTGCTTGTACTTGTCCACGAGCTGGCGGATGTCTTCCTTCAGCTGCGTCAAATCGCCCAGCATCGCGTCCACCTTCTTGAAGTACGCGATGATTTCCCGCTTCGCCGCTTCGCGCTCGGCGGTACCCGTCGCGGCGGCGAGCTGGCGCGCGATCGTGTCGTATTCGCGCCGCAGCTCCGTAAGCTGAGAGTCCGTCATGATACTTCCTGCAAAGCGAGTTTCTCCTTCGCGTTCAGCAGCTTGTTCGTGTTGAGCACCACGATCGTGCGGCCGTCCTGCACCACCAGGCCGGCGATGTATTCGGCCGCGAGCCCGCGCACGATTCCGGGCGGAGGCGTCACCGCCTGCGCGGCGACCTGCAGGACCTCGGTGACCGCGTCGACGATGACGCCGATCTTGCCGCCCTCGAACTCGAGGATGACGGTGCGCGTATCTTCGCGCAGCGGCGCGGGACGGTTGAGCCGCTTGCGCAGATCCACGAGCGGCACCGCGGAGCCCTGATACTGCAGCACGCCTTCCAGGAATTCCGGCGCCTTGGGCAGCGGCGCGGGCGCTTCATAGCGCAGAATGCGCTCGACCTGGAAGATGTTAAACGCGAAGTCCTGCCCACCCACCTTGAACGTGACGAGCTGAACGTCGTCGCCGCTGGCGGTCGTCGCCATCAAATGCGGTCTCCCAGCGCATCCAGATCGAGAATCGGCACCAATCCCTCCTCCTGCTCCGCCACCCCCGCGGCCCACGGCAACGTCTGGCCCCGCGGCACGGGCAGCGGCTGCTCGCGGACCACAGCGTCGGCGTCGTCGACTTCGAATGCGACCTGCTTGCCGCTCGCGCCGAGCTGGACGAGGACCACGGTTCGGACGGCATGGCCCGGCTCCGCGGGAGCTTCCGCGCCCGCCAGAAACGCCCCGAGGTGCACCAGCGGCACGAGCCGGCCCCGCAGCGGCGTGAGCCCGCGCACGGCGGGGACCTTTTTGGGGATGCTCAGCACCTCGGTGGTGTCGCCGACCTCGAGCACGCGGGCGACGGGCAGGCCGTAGGTTTTTCCGCCGGCTCGCACCAGCAGGTACCCCTTCACCGCACAATCCGGCGGAGGAGCTCGGCGCCGACGCGATCGGCGATCAGGCCGAGCGGCAGCACCACGTCCACGCCACCCGCCTGCACCGCCGCGTTCGGCATCCCCGCGATGATCGCGGTGTCCTTGTCCTGCGCGATCCCCGTGCCTCCCGCATCGCGCAGCGCGCGCAACCCGTCCGCGCCGTCGCGCCCCATGCCCGTCAGGACGACGCCGATCGCGCGGGCGCCGTAGACCTCCGCGATGGATCGAAACAGCGGATCGGCCGCGGGGCGCACGCCGTGAACGGGAGTCGCCTGGTCGAGGGCGATGACGGGACCGTCTGACGCGGACCGCACCCGCATATGATAATCGCCGGGGGCCACGTATGCCGTGTCGGCGACGATCGGCGCGCCGTCATCGGCTTCGACGACGCGCATCGCGGGAGGGCTCATCGAATCGAGTCGCTCCGCGAGGCTGCGCGTGAATTTCGGCGGCATGTGCTGCACGATGAGTACCGCCGCGCCCCGGCCGGTCGGGAGGCGCGGGACGAGATCGGCGAGCGCGCGCGGTCCGCCGGTCGACGCCGCGATCCCGACCGCGAGCACGGCGCGGCCGCGCAGCGCGAGATCGGGGGGGTGCACCACCGGCGCGGGGGGGCGCGCGAGCACCGTGACGCGCGAGACGTCGGCGGCGAGCGCGCGGCGCACGGCCGCGACCAGCTGCGGGGCGAGCGCTTCGAGCGCGGCGCGCGGGTGCCCCACGCCGTCGGGCGCGGGCGGCGGTTTGGCGACGATCTCGACGGCGCCCAGCTCCAGCGCGCGGATCGCGGCCGCGGTGCCGGGACCGGCGTGCGCGCTCACCACGACGATCGGGAGCGGCGACTCCGACATCAAATAGCCGATGGCGCCCAGCCCATCGAGCTGCGGCATCTCGAGATCGAGCGTGACGACGTCGGGCTGGTATTGGTGGATCTTCTTGACCGCATCGATGCCGTCGCGCGCGGTCGCGACGACGTTGAACGGTCCGTCGTTCGCTTCCCCGCCGCCCAGCACGTCGACGAGCACGCGGCGCATCAGCGCGCTGTCGTCCGCCACGACGACGCGCGGCCGCTCAGATGACTTCGACATTGGCTCCCACCGAGCGGACTTCCACCCGGCCGTCCTTCACGTGAAAGCGGATGCTGCGCCCGCGCTCGCCGCCCACCGCCTCGCGCACGATCGGGATCTCGGCCGCGCGCAGCGCGCCGCGCGCCGCGAGCAGGTTGCGCTCACCCATCTGGATCGTTCCAGGCGTGACGAGCTGGCTGAACATGCTGGCGCCGCCGGCGAGCTTGGCCACGAGCCGGCGCGGATCGGCGCCGAGGCGCTTGAGCCGCTCGATCAGCAGCGGCACCGCGGTATCGGGAAACTTGGCGTGGTTGGTCGTGTCGCGAGACAGGCTCGTCGAAGGGAGGAGCACGTGCGCCATCGCGCCCGCCCTCACTTGCGCGTCATGCAGCATGATCGCGACGCAGGAGCCGAGGCCGAGGGTCACGAGCACGCCGTCGCCGCGCTCAGCAGCCCAGTCGGCCACTTTGACGATGACTTCCTTCAACCGTCTTCGCCCCTGACGGCGTCGGGTTTGACGTAAATCCGTTCACGCGGATCCGCGAGCGTGAGCTGGGCGCGGGCCGGCCCAAACAGCGTCTCGACCTTGCCGAGCAGCAGGACCCCGGCGGGCGTCAGGGTCTTCACGAACGTCTCGAACAGGCGCTCCTGGGCCTGCCGCTCGAAGTAGATCACGACGTTGCGACACACGATCAAGTCGTAGCTCGGCCGCGGGGGCGCGTCGCGCGTCAGATCGTGGGCCTGCACGCGTACCAGATCGCGCACCGCGGCGATCGGCGCGCCGGCACGGAAATAGCGGCGGCGCAGGTCGAGCGGCATCTCGGTAAACGCGCCGTCGGGATAGCGCGCCTGGCGGGTGCGCTCGAGACTCAACCGGTCGATGTCGGTCGCGTCGATCGTCGCGCGGCCTTCGCCCAACGTCTCGAGCAACAGCACCGCGATGGTGTACGGCTCTTCGCCGGAGGCGCAGCCGGCGGACCAGACCCGCAGCTCTGGCCGTGTCGCGCCGAGCGTCTTCAGGTATGGCCGAAGCGCGTTCCAGGTCTCGGCGTTGCGGAAGAACTTGGTGACGTTGATGGTGAGGGTGTCGAGCAGCTCCTGATACTCGCGCTCGTCGTGATCGAGCAGGCGGGCGTAATCGGCGTAGGTGTGGACCCCGCGGGCGCGCATGCGCACGGCGATGCGCCGCTTCAGGCACTTGTCCTTGTAGGAACCGCAGCTCACCCCGCGCGCCTGGGAGATTTTTCGCGTCAGCGCCTCGAACGCGTTCCGGTCGCCGTCGTCTCCTCTTCCGCGTGCCGCGTCACCCCTCACGACAGGCTGCTCAACGTGTCCAGATTCGCTTTCACGAGTTCGTGCTTGGGATTCAGCTCGAGCGCGCGCCGCCACAGCGCACTGGCCTGCTCCCGGTCGTTTCGCTTGTACGCGATGTTGCCGAGCTTGAAGTAGACGTCGTCCCCCAGCTCGGGCGACAGCTCGATGACGCGCAGGTAGAGCGTCCAGGCCTCATCGTAGCGCGAGGCGCGGTACGCCAGGTCGCCGAGATTCTTGGACAGCTGGGGCAGCGACGGCTCGTCGCGCAGCGCCGCGCGCGCCAGCTCTTCGGCCTTGGGCAGCTCGCCGGCCAGCTCGTGCAGGACCGCGAGGTTGTTGCGCAGCACGCCGTGCTGCGGGTGCGCCTCGACCGCCTGCACCGCGACCTGTTCCGCGGTTTCGAAGTCGCCCGCCGCCGCGGCGGCGAGGACGCGCGCCCAATACCAGATCGGCGGCACGTGGTCGGCGAACAGCTCGCGGGCGCGATCGAGCCGGCCGGCGGCGCCCGAGTGATCGCCCTGCTTCAGCGCGACGATTCCCCATCCCAGGTAGACGCGCGGGTCGGTCTTGGCGCGCGACGCCGCCTCGGAGTAGGCCGCCTCCGCGTCCTCCAGCCTGCCGAGCTGCTCGTAGGCCAGGCCCAGGTTGTGCAACACCGCGGGGCGCGAGCCGCCCTTCTCCGCCGCGAGCCGCAGCGCTTCCATCGCCTCGCGCCAGCGCGCCTGCTTGAGGGCGACCAGCCCGATGAAGAAATGCGCGCTCGCGTCGGTGCCCCGCAGCTCGGCCACGCGGCGGAACTCGCGCGCGGCCTCGTCCAGCATGCCGGTCTTGTAGAACGCGATGCCGAGATTGCGATGCTCTTCGACGCGGGCGTCGGTCATCTTCACGTCTTCGGCGCTCGTCGTGCGGCCCGCGCGATGCAGGAAGCCAGCCGTCACGAGGCCGTACAGGGCTTTGCCGACCTCGAATTCGCCGAGGCCGGAATCTTCGATCACCTGATTGACGTCGCGCGAGCCGTCGAGCAGCGGCAGGAGCCGCTCCTGCACTTCGGTGAGCTTCGCGTCGCTGATCGCGAGGCGGTCGCGGTCGACCAGGAAAATGAGATCGAACGAGGGGATCTTCTTCTCGATCAGTCCCCATTCGTCGACGCGACGCGCCCCTTCCAGCAGCAGCGATTCGGGATTGATGGAGACGAGGAAGTCCTGCTGCTCGGGGCGAACGTCGGCCTCGAAGTTGAACGTGCCCTGGGTCCAGGTGAACAGGTAGTAGACCGATTCCTCGATCTGCATCCGCATGTAGCGCTCGAGCTCCTGCTGCGTCAGGACGCCCTGCATCACGAGGATTTCGCCGAGCTTCTTGTCGCGCTCCTTCGACTGGCGGTGGATCGCGGCGTCGAGCTGCTCCTGGGTGATCTTCTCGTGCTTGACGAGAATGTCGCCGAGCCGGTCGCGCCGGTTCACGATCGACGCGTAGCAGATGCGGCCCTTGTCGAAGTAGATGTAGCCGAAGTTGGACCGGTCGGCGATCGAGAGGCAGCCGGTCTTCTGCCCCAGCGCGAGCAGCTGCAGCACGTCGGGGAGCGACGCTTCCTTGAGCGAGCCTTTGATCGCCATCAGCGCAGATCCTCGATCACGCGGTCGGATGCCGACGGCCAATCCCAAACCATTTTTTCGCGACTCCGCACGCCGCCGGCGCTCGAGACGACGATGCCGCTGGTGCGCAGCCCGGTGGAGCGCCGCGGCGCCGGCGCGCCTTCGAGCACCTCGCGCGCGAGACCCGCCGTCACCGGCCCGTCCTGCGCGGCAGCCGCCTCGACGACGCGCTGCACCATCGCGCTCAGATTGCGCACCGACTCGACGGAGCGGTCCACGAGATAGTCGAGCAGCGCCGGCTCCGGCAGCACGCGCTGGGTCTTGAGCAGCCGCTCGAGCGCGGCCCGCTTCAGCTCCTTGTCGGGCTCCTGAATCTCGACCACGAGGCCGCCCTCGAGCCGGGACACGATGCGCTCCTCGATCCCTTCCAGCGTGTTGGGATGCGCCGGCGCGGTGAATACGAGCTGGCGGTCGGCGTCGAGAAACTGGTTGAACAGGTTGAACAGCTCCTCCTGCGTCCGCTCCTTCCCGGCGAGCAGCTGGATGTCGTCGAGCAAGAAGGCGGTGGCACGGCGATAGCGGGCGCGCCACCAGTCGATCCGGTTGCCGTCGATCGCCGCGATCAGCTCGTCGACGAACTGCTGGGTCGAGAGGCACGCCACAATCGCCTTTTTCTTTTTCTGCAGCTCGAGGCCGATCGCGTTCAAGAGATGCGTCTTTCCGAGACCGCTCCGGCCGACGATGACCAGCGGATTGTATTTCTTTCCCGGCTTGGCCATCGCGTCGCGTGCCGCATTCAGGGCCATTTCGTTAGATGGCCCCGTGAAGTAGCTGTCGAGCGTGAACACCGCCGACGGCGCGGGCGGCGGCGCCGCGCCGTCGCGCACCTTGGCCGCGGCCGCTTCAGCGCCGTCCATGTCGTCGGGGTTGCGGAAGATCTTGTCGCCCGCGGCCTGCGGATCGAGCGTCGCGACCTCGGCCTCGAGCGCTTTCAGCCGCTCGACGTCCTGCACGTACGACGCGATGGCATCGTCCACCGCGGCCGGCGTGTCCTGCTCCAGCAGCTGCTCGAGCCGGCCGGTGCGGTATCCTTCCCCTTCCCAGCGCATGACCGCCTCGGCCACGCGCGCGCGCCAGGCTTCGACCGCTTTCCCGACGGTCACGGTGACGTCGCTGAGGAACTGGCTGAATTCGTCGGCGGGTGAGGCCACGGCCGCTGAAGCAGCGGCGGACGAGGCGGCGGCCGGTGAAGCAGCGGCGCTGCCAGGAATGCCCAGGACTTTGCGGACGGCCTCCTCGTTGATGGGCATGTCGTTGACCGCCTGGAAGGCGATCAGGCGGTTCAGCGCGCCCATCAGCTCGCGAACGTTTGGGTAATCGACGCGCGCCACGGTCTCGAGCACGCCCGGTTGAAAGTTCGAGCCTCGCTCTTCGGCTTTGCGGCGCAGGATCGCGACGCGCGTCTCGTAATCGGGGATCCCCATGTCCACGACCAGCCCACCGGAGAAGCGCGAGATCAGACGCTCATCGAGGTCCGCGATTTCTGCAGGAGGGCGATCGCTCGCGAGCACGATCTGATGACCGGCCTGCTGCAACGCCTCGGTGAGGCGCAGCAGCTCGGTCTGCATCTCCTTGCGATTGGTCAGGAACTGCACGTCGTCCACGAGCAGCACGTCGACGTTCTGGAACCGGCGCCGAAACGCGTCGCCCTGCCCCGCGGCGATCGCCGCGTGGAACGCCTCGACGTACTCATCGAGCGTCAGGTACTCGATATTGAGCTGCGCCGCGATCGTCTTGGCCGCGTGCCCGATGGCCATGAGCACGTGGGTCTTGCCCAGGCCGGAGCCACTATAAATGAAGAGCGGGTTGTAGGCCGAGCCGGGGTTTTCCGCGACGGTGCGCCCCGCAGTGACGGCGAGCCGGTTTGCGGCGCCCACCACGAAGGTGTCGAACGTAAAGCGTGGATTGAGCGTGCTGGTCATGCCGCTGGCGTCCCGGTGGCGAGCTTTTTCAGGACCAGCTCCGAGATTCCCTTCAGCGTCTCGAACACGCCCTTGCCGTGGAGCGCGTCGGCGGAAAAGCTCGGCACACCGCGGAAGTTGAGCGCGTCGTCCAGCTCGGCGGGCGTGAGAATCAGCTCGGGCGGGAGATCCTGCTTGTTGTACTGCATCACCAGCGGCATCGTGCGCACGTCGACGCCGTGCTCGAGCAGATTGCTCTGCAGATTCTGCAGGCTCTCGATGTTCTCATCGAGCTGACGGGCCTGGCTGTCGCCCACGAACACGACGCCGTCCGCGCCCTGGAGCACGAGCCGGCGCGTGGCGTTGTAATAGACCTGCCCGGGCACGGTGTAGAGCTGGAACCGAGTGGAAAATCCCGAGATCTGGCCCAGATCGATCGGCAGGAAATCGAAGAACAGCGTGCGATCGGTCTGCGTCGCAAGCGACACCATGCGGCCGCGCCGCGTCTCGGGCACGCGTCCATAGACGTAATGGAGATTGGTCGTCTTGCCGGACCGGCCCGGCCCGTAGTAGACGATTTTGCACGTGATCTCGCGGGTCGTGAAGTTGACCAGGGACACGGGCTATCTCCCAAACAGGGTGTTGAGGCTGTCCGTCAATTCGCGCTCGAAATCCGCGGCCAACACCTGCTTTGGCACCGCTCCCTTGGGGCTCGCCGCCTTCAAGTCCGCCGCAAGTTGCTCATAGAATAACTGAACCAGGCCGAGCGATGAAACATCGAGATCGTAGACGGCGAGGACGCAGAGCGTGCCGCGATCGGTCGTGAAGGTCGCGAGGAAGAAGCCGTTTTTCGGACCCTGATGACTGAGCGCGGCAAACGGCGGCTGCTTGAGCTGGCGCGCGAGCTCGCCGGTGGACGCCACGATCGCCGCGGCGAGCGCCGCCGCCGACATCACGTCGACGGCGCGCGAGAAACCCGATTGCGCGAGCACTTGCCCCGACGGCGTCAGCACGAGCACCAGCCGTACGGACGACTCGCGCACGAAGTCCGTGAGCGGCTGGAGCGTCCAGCTCTCGACCGCGCGCGTTTGGGGACTCACAGCGCGGCCTCGGCGGCGCGCAGCAGCTCGAGCCGCACCAGTCCGATGTTCACGTCGGGCTCGGCCACCGCCACGACGAGGATCCCGCCGTCACTGTTGCTCCCGGGCACGACCAACAGCGCCCCCTGCTCGGCCTGGAGGTGCCAGAAGACGCTCGCACCGGTGCCGGCCGCTTCCATGGCGCGCCGCAGACGGCCGGCGAGACTCGCGGCGAGCGCCGCCACCGCGCTGCCCTTGATCCCCTCCATGAGCTGCTCGGCGACGACGAGCCCATCGTCGGCGGAGACGAGCATCGCCCCGCGAACGCCGCGCACGCGCGTGATCAGGTCGAGCGCCTTGCTCACGCGCGCTCCAGCCAGCGCCGCGCCATCGCGGTCGCGCGTTGCGCGAGAATCGCGAGGCGGCCCAGCGGCATGCCGCGCTCGCGCACGACGAGCAGCAGCGCCTCGGGCGTGGGATGCGCGAGGTGCACGTTGCCGTGCTGCCCTTCGGCGGAGAGCCCGTTCCAGGCGCCCAGTCCGAGCAGTTTCGCCGTGCGCGCGGCCTCCTGCGACACGCCGGCGAGATAGGCGGCGACGGTGTCGGTGACTTCGGCCCCGCCGCGATCGCGCAGTGCGCCTCCCAGCACGCGACCGGCGGCGTCGATGAGCAGCAGACCTTCATTCGCCCCTTCGAGGCCGGCGAACACCCGCGCTTCGTCCAGCCCCGCGGAAGCGGCGGGGGAAGCAGTGGTGGCGGCCGGCGCCGCGGAGGGGGGAGCAGCGGCGGGTGGATGCGCCGCGCCTTGCGCGCCCCCGCGAATCGTCTCGAACGCCTGCTCGATGCTCGGATCGTCCGGCTCGACCTTGCGGGCCGCCTCGAGGTGGGCCTCGGCCTGCGCGATGTCACCGACCTTGAAGTAAAGGAAAGCGAGCCCCTTCAGCGCGCCGGTGTGATTGGGCGCGATCCGCACCGCCATGTCCCATTCATCGAACGCGCGCTCGTAGTCGTGCTTGTCCGTCAGGACGCGCGCGTACAGGTCGTGCGCGTCGGCAAGATGCGGGTGACGCTCCAGGCCGTTCATCGCGACCCGCAGCGCGGCATCGAGCTGGCCTTTGCGCCGCAGCGCCTCGCCGAGCCGCAGAAACACGAGGCTCTGCGGATCCTCCGCGAGCTGGGACGAGAGCGCGCGGATATCGTCAGCCATTGACGAACACTCGGGCCGCCTGCCGGGCGCGCTCGACGTCGGAGCGCTGCGCCTCTTCCTCGGCGCTGCGCCCGGCCAGGCGGTCCCATTGGTCCCAGCTCGACACGGCCTCCGCGAAACGGCCCATCGCCACGAGGGCGAAGCCAAGCTGGCGATGCGCCGCGGGGAGGAGCGGATCGAGCCGGAGCGCGCGGCGCAGCTCTTCCGCCGCGGCGGAGGCGTGTCCCTGCGCGAGGTGGATACGGCCCAGCAGCAGGTGAATCGTCGCGTCGTGCGGCTGCATGCTGCCCGCCTGCTCGGCGGCGGCACGGGCGCCGTCGAGGTCCTTCGCCTGCAGCGCGCGCTCGGCCTTGGCGACGAGCTCGGTCAGATCGCTGGACGCGCTGGGACGGCCGCGCTTGGCGGTGCCCGGATCGACGAGCACGATGACGCCCGCGCTTTCGAGTCCGAACAGCGTCTTGGCGACTTCGAAATCGGAGCGGCCCAGCTCGGTCGCCACGCCGCGCACGGAGCGCTGGCCGTCGATCAGTGCGAGCACCTCCCATTCGGGCGGCAACAGGTCCAGTTCACCTCCGCCTCCTTCCGGCGGCGGTGCCAGCGACGGCACCACGCCGACGTGGGGGATGCGGCTCTCGATGCGGGACCACTCATCGATGCGACGCGCGCCCTCCATCAGCAAGGCCTCCACCGGAATTCGGACCGACACCTCGGTGGGGACCTTGCTCTCGACTTCTTCTGCGAAGGAGAAATAGCCCTCGTTCCAGCTCATCACCTCGAACACGACTTCCTCGATCTGGAACCGGATCTGGCGCTCTACTTCTCTTTGCGTGATCACGCCGAGCGCCACGAGGATCTCGCCCAGGCGCCGCTTGTCGCCCTGACGCTGCTGCATGTCGCGCGCGCGCTCCAGGTCGGCTTCCGTGATCTTGCCGGTGCGCAGCAGCAGCGCCCCCAGCGGATGGGGGTTGCTCCGGATCTCGGCCGAGACGACGACGCCGTTGTCGAAGTAGATCTTCCCCTCGTTGTGGCGCAGCTCCGACGTCACGCGCAGCGCGCCCGTCTTGCGGCTCAGATCGAGCAGCTGGAAGACGTCGTGGATCCCGAGCTCGCGAAGCGGTCCTTCGATGGGCATGCGCTACGCCGCGTCCGGAGTGGTGAAAATGTGCTGCAGGTCCACCGCGGTGCGCGCGTGAATGCGCGCGCGCTGCGCGAACGGACCGGCCGGATCGATGCGGGTCACGCGATCCCACGCCGCCACCGCTTCGGTATAGCGCTGCAGGCGCGCGAGCGTCGCGCCAAGATAAAACAGCGCGCCGGTATGCTCCGGATCGAACTTCAACGCGCGCCGGAACGCCTCGAGTGCCTCCTCGTTCCGCTTGTCGTCGAGCAGCGCGCGGCCGAGCAGGAGCAGCGCATCCATGTCGTACGGATCCTGCTCCAGCATCTCGGCCAGGCGCACGATCGCGGCGCGCACGTCGCCCGAGCGGCGCAACAGGTCGGCGAGCGCGAGAGCCGCTTCATGAAACGTCGGTAACGCGTCGAGGGCCGCTTCGTACGCCGCGCGTGCCTGGGGCCATTCCTCGTCCTGCTCGTGCAGCTTGCCGAGGTCGAGCCAGACCTGCACGAAGCCCTGATCGAGATCGAGCGCTGAGCGGTAGGCGGCGCGCGCGCCCTGGCGATCGCCGACCTTGAGCGCGATGTCTCCCTGGAGCTTGTGCAGATCGGCGCGCGCGGGGGCGCGGGTCTGCGCCTGCCGGAGCGCGGTCAACGCGCCGGCAGCATCGCCGGTCGCGGCTCGCGCCTTGGCGGCGGCGACCAGCACCTCCACGTCGTCCGGGGCCTGCGCGACCAGCTCTTCGGCGATCGGCAAGGCCTCCGCCCCACGATGCAGCGCCAGCAGGCTCTTCACTTCGCCAAGCGCGGCGACGGCGTTCGCGACGTCGAGCGTCCGCGCCTCGCGATAGCGCTCGAGCGCTTCGCCGTGCAGGCCGCGCCGGGCGTAGATGTCGCCGATCAGTGTCGCCGCCTGGCCGCGGTCGGCGCCGCGCTGCACTGCGCGCATCGCTTCCGCGACCGCCAGGTCCATCATCCCCTTGCTCACGTAGTCGCGCGCGAGCGCGAGCGGATCGTCGGCCTTTTTGGCGAGCCCGGGCGGCGCCTGCTGCGGCGCCGCCGGCGGCTCGAGCTCCTGGAAAATGTTGTCGAGCAGCCGCTGATCGAACGCGAACTCGCCGGCCAGAGTGTCGGCGCCGACGTCCGCGGAGATCTCGGGCACGACGCCGATCGCGACCGTTTCGTACTGCAGATCGATCGCGAGCGCGAATTTCTGCGAGACGTAGTAGGGATCGAGCTCGAGCGCGCGCTTGGTCGCCCGAAGCGCGCCGTCGTAGTCACCGAGGTTGGAGAGGGTGAAGCTCAGGTTGTAGTGCGCCCCGGCGTTTTGCGGATCGGCCTCGACCGCCCGCACGAACGCGTTGCGCGCGTCGGGGAATCGCTTCAGCTCCACGAGCACGAGGCCGACGCCGTTCCACGCGGCGGCCGAAGACGGCTGGTCGGCGAGGACCTGGCGGTACGCCTCGAGCGCGAGCTGAAAGCGGCGCAGGTGCGTGAGCAGCAGCGCGAGGTTCAGGCGCGCGCCGATGAACTGCGGCGAGAGCTGGAGCGCCTTGCGGAACGCCTCGATCGCGTCATCGGTGTCGCTCTGATGCGCGAGCACCACGCCGACGTTGTTCCACGCGAGCGCGTAGCGCGGATCGACTTCGGTGGCCTGGCGGTACGACGTCAGCGCTTCCGCCGTCTTGCCCGTCTGGTGCAGCACGACGCCACGCTCGTTCCAGAGCTTGGGCGACTCGGGAAGATCGTGAATCAGCGATTCGTACAACTCGAGCGCGTCGCCGTAATCGCGCTTGAGCAGGTACACCTCCGCCATCGCCTGGCGCACGAGCTGGCGATCTTCGCCGCGCTCGATCGCGAGCCGGTATTCGCGCAGCGCCTCGGTGTAATAGCCCTTCTGCCGGAACGCGAGGCCGAGATTGTAGTGAGCCAGCTCGCTCGCTTCGGCGACTTCGGGGACGGGCTGCTCGCGCAGCCGGTGCTCGGCCGACTGGCGTTCCGCGCGATAGCGCTCGAGCGACAGATTGGTCTGCGCGCGCGCGAGCGGCGGGTTGAGCTGAATCGCGCGCTTCGAGGCCGCGCGCGCCTCCTGGTGCCTGCCCATGTCGCCCAGCACGAACGCCATGAGGTAGTGCGCGTTGGCGTTGTCGGGATTGAGCGCGACCGCCTTTTCGAGCGCCTGAAGCGCGGGCTCGTTCAGCCCGCGGTTGTAGTAGACCTCGCCCAGGTAGAACTGGACGACGCTCGAGTCGGCTTCCTCTTCGGCGGCGCGCAGGAACCACTCCGTCGCGAGCTCGAGCCGGCCCCGCGCCTTTTCCGCGAGCCCCAGCTGAATGATCGTTGCGACGTCCTTCGGTTTGTGCGCGAGCAGCTCCTCGAACTCCGCCACCGCCTCGTCGTAGGCGCCGAGGATCGCGTAGGTGCGGCCCAGCTCCCAGCGCGCGTCGCGCTCGTCGGGCGCGCCGCGCAGCCGCTCCTGGAGCTCGGAAACGCGGCGGTCGTAGTAGCCGGTGTTGTGATAGGCGATCTCCAGATTGCGCTGCGCCACCTGCATCCGCGGATCGAGCTCGAGCGCGCGCGTGAACTGCTCGATGGCCTCGGGGACGAGGCCTTTCTGGAAATAGAGAACGCCGAGATTGTTGTGCGCGCCCGCGTCGGACGGATCGATCCGGCGGGCAAAGGAGCGGAGGACCGCGAGGTCACGCTCGGAGACCACCGGAGACCGGGCCGGGGGCGCCGTCACAGGCTAGGAAAGGCGAATGGCGTCGAAAATCGCTTTGAGAGACGCCAAGTCGGGCAGGAGCAGGAAATGACCGCGCAGCCCATCCCGGGCATCGATGTTGAACTCGGTTTCGACACAGAACACGAAATCACGGTCGTGTCCGAAGTTCAGGTAGGTCGTCGTGAGGACGGCGGCCGAGAGATCCACCACGAGACTTGGCACCGACGGAAGCAGCAGCATCCCCATGAACTCCGACAGCGCGTTCATGTACGCGCCGGAAAGGATGTTGCCGGCCTCCTTCAAGCAGGACTGCTCGATCGTCTCGTACGTCTTGGTCGTGCCGAGCGGGCGCTTCAGCAGCATGTCGCACAGCTGCCGGCCGACCGGCTCGGGAAACATGAGCAGCGTGCGGCCGGTGAGGTCGCCGAGCATGTGCATCAACACCGCGGCCACGACTTCCTGCGGATCGCCGATCAGACCCGGCACTTCCTCGAGCCGCGCGATGTTGATCTCCGGCACCGAAATCATGATGCGCCGGTGGGTGAGCTGCGACAGGGCCGTGGCCGCGTGGCCCGCCCCGATGTTGGCGACCTCTTTCAGGGCGTCGAGCTGAAGCGCCTTCAGGTCCCGGACGTCTTCCATGTGCCCCCCGTCCCCTAGACGAGACTCGCCGCGTCCAGAATCAACGCCGGCACTCCATCGCCCATGATGGTCGCCCCGCTGAACACCGGCAGCGTGCCCCGCGGCGCGTCGAACCCCTTCACGACGATCTCCTGCTGGCTCAGCATTCCGTCGACGACGATTCCCGCGCGGCGCTCGCCCATCTCCAGGACAATCACCGGGCGGCGCGGGGGCGGCGCAGGGGCGCCGCCGTTCGTGGCGAGCAGCTTTCGCAGATCCACGAGCGGGACGACGCGATCGCGCAGCACGATGGCGTCCCGCCCCTCCATCGTCGTGAGCGGAGTCGTGCCGTACTCCACCGTCTCGGCGACGTAGGTCAGCGGCAGCGCGTAGCGCTCGTGGCCCACGGCGGCGATCAACGCGCGCACGATCGCGAGCGTCACCGGCAAGCGTAGAATGAACGCGGTGCCTTTGCCCGGCTCGGTGCGGATCTCGACCGAGCCGCCGAGCGCGCGGATCCGCGTCATCGCGACATCGATGCCGACCCCGCGGCCCGATACGCTGGTCACTTCGGTCGCGGTCGAAAATCCGGGACGGGCGAGGACGCGCAGCAGCTGATCGTCCGACAACGACTCGATCCCCTGCGCCACGATCCCTTCGCGCTTGGCTTTTTCGAGAATTTTGGCGCGATCGATCCCGCGGCCGTCGTCGGTGATGCTGATCGCGACACTCGAGCGCTCGCGCACGGCGGCGAGCACGATCTCCCCTTCAGGATTCTTGCCGCGTTTCCTGCGCTCGGCCGGCGGCTCGATGCCGTGGTCCACCGCGTTGCGGAGCAGATGCACGAGCGGATCGCCGAGCTCGTCCAGGATTTCGCGGTCGAGCTCGATCTCCTTTCCTTCCACCCGGAACGAGACCTGCTTGTCGAGCTGGCGCGCGACGTCGCGCACGAGGCGCGGGAACCGGTCGAAGACCTGCCACACCGGCGTCATGCGCGCCTGGATGATTTCGTTCTGGAGATCGGCCGACAGCCGCGAGATCTGAATCGCGACTTCATCGATCTCGGGCACGCGGGTCGCCCAGCGCGCGGCAACCTCGTTCAAGCGACCGCGCTCGGTGACCAGCTCGCCGATGAGATCCATCAGCGTGTCGAGCCGCCGCAGATCCACGCGAATGTGGCGGCCCCGGCCCGGCGTGGTGCTGCTGACGCTCTCGGCCGGCGCGACCGCCTCTTCCCCGCCGCCCACCACGACGCGATCGATGTCCCCGACCGAGCGGATCGCCCCCTCGATCGCCGCGGGCGCCGCGTCCGATTCGAGCTCGAACACAAAGCGCCCGTCGAAGTCGTCGGATTCGAACGCGGCGGGAGGCGGCTGAATGCGCAGCAGCTTGCCGAGCGTCTGGGCTTTGCGGATCGCGAGCATGGCGCGCCCGCCTTTGAGCGGCGCTTCCGGACGGATCGTCACCTGGACCAGATGCGTCGGGCCCTTGGGGAGCGGCTGCGCTTGTGGACTGGGAGTCTCGAGGGCCGGCTCGGGCTCGGAAAAATGCCGCGCGAGCGCGCTCGGCAGGGCCTGGCGCGACTGGCGCGACGCCTGATCGATCGCCTCGACGATGCTGAGATCGACGTCGCGCTCGCGTCCCGCCACCGCGAGCTCGACCGCTTTTTCGAGGGTGTCGGTGGCGCGGAACAGCACCTGGATGATCTCGGCGGTGGGCTCCTTGCCGCCGCGGCGCAGCTGGTCGAGCAGGTTCTCCATGCGGTGCGCGAGGTCGGCGACACGACCGTAGCCCATCGTCGCCGCCATCCCCTTCACCGTGTGCACGGCGCGGAAGATCCCGCCCACCGGTTCGAGGGCCGTGGGATTCCGCTCCCACTCGAGCAACAGCTGATTGCAGGCGCTCAAGTGCTCGCGGCTCTCGGCCAGGAACAGCTCGGCGTACTGCGACAGGTCCATCGCTATCCCAGGACGCGCTGCACGGCTTCGAGGACGCGGGAAGGCTGGAACGGTTTCACGACGAAGTCTTTGGCGCCCGCCTGAATCGCCTCGACGACCAGCGCCTGCTGCCCCATGGCGCTGCACATCAGGATCTTGGCGTCGGGATCCTGCTTGACGATCTCGCGAACCGCGTCGATGCCCCCCATGTCGGGCATCACGATGTCCATCGTCACGAGATCGGGCTTGAGCTGCCGGTACTTCTCGACGGCCTGCGTGCCGGTTTCCGCCTCGCCCACGACCTCGAATCCGGCTTGCGCCAGAATGTCGGTGATCATCGTGCGCATGAAGATGGCGTCGTCACAGACCAGAACCGTGTGGCTCACCGCTCGCTCCTTGAGTGGTCAGAATCGGACCCAACAGCGCCGCGACATCGAGGACGATGAACAACTGTCCGTTGCGACGGCCGACGGCCCGGACCAGCGTGGGATCCACTCCCGGCAACCCCTGCCGGTCCTCCAACGTGACGTCCCCGCCGGCCAGCATATCCATCACCGCATCAACCGTAACCCCGATGAGCCGGCGCTCTCCGTTATCCCCATCACGGCCGAGCTCGAGGATGATGGTCGAGCCCTGCGCATCCGGGTCCTGGTCTGTGGGGAGGTCGGCCGAGGGGCGGACAGGAGGAGTCTCCTGCCCCAGCGCGCGCCAGCCTTCCACGACCGTCACCAGCGTGCCGCGGATGTTTACGAGCCCCGCCACGACCGAGGGCGCGCCCGGTATACGCGTCGTTGGGAGCCGCGGGAGAATCTCCCGCACTAGGTCCACCTCAGCCGCGCACGCCAACGTTCCCACACGGAACACGAGCAAGCGGGCGGAACCGAGGTTTCCGTCACTCATCGGATGCGAAGAAACCAAGATACTGCAACGGGTTGCGCTGAGCAAGCAAATTTGCATCGGCCGCCGCTTCGGCGAGCGCCGGACGCAAGTCTTCGGGCCATTCCGACGTCAACACGAGCGGCGCGCCCGTGACGGGGTGCGCGAACGACAGCTCGGCCGCGTGCAACAGTTGCCGCGGCGCGAGCGCCTCCAGCCGCTCGGCTTCGACGCGCGCCGACGGCGTCACGCGACGGCTTCCTCCGAAGGTGTAGTCGCGGTCGCCGACGATCGGGCAACCGACGTGCGCGAGGTGCACGCGGATCTGATGCGTGCGGCCCGTGCCGAGTTTGACCCGCAGCAGGTCGGCATGCGCGAAGCGCGCGACCAGCGTCGCGTGCGTGACGGCGTGCCGGCCGCCCTGTGCGACGGTCATGCGCTTTCGATCCTTGGGGTTGCGCGCGATCGGCGCCTCGATGTCGACCGGACTTTTGCGCAGATGGCCCCACACCAGCGCGGCGTACACCCGCTTGACCTGGCGGCGCTCGATGGCAGCGGCGAGGCGGCGGTGCGCGAGATCGCTCTTGGCGACGACGAGCAGTCCTGAGGTGTCACGATCGAGCCGGTGCACG
>DASSUS010000019.1:0-2107 GCA_035706765.1 Gemmatimonadales bacterium | reverse complement strand
GCCGCGTTGCGCGGCATGCCGGCCGATCTGGCGTTCCGGACCGGCGCGCCGCTCGCCGCCTACGTCGAAGTGTACGGGCTTGGATTGGATGAGAACGGTCGCGCGCCGTATCGGGTGCGCTACACGTTCGAGCCGCTCGCGTCGGCGTTCGCGAGATTGTTCGGGGGATCGGCGCGGCCGGTGATATTCGAGTTCGAGCGCAGCAGCGAGCTCAGCACCGCGATGGAGCGCCTCGTGATCGAGCCCGACAGACTTCCTCCCGGACGTTATCGCGTCACCGTCGCGGTGACCGACCTTACGCGAAATGTCAAGTCGGAGTCCGTCGCCCTCGACATCACCATCCGCTGAACGACGCTTGTCACGGGACGGCCGCGTTCCCAGATTGGGTGCGGCAACCGCGCAATGCTCGTCAATCTCGTTCCGGAATTCCTGGCGACGCTCTCCGCGTCCGACCCGCCCGCGGCCTACCACGAGTATCTCGATCGGCATCGTCCCATCCTGAGCGCGTATTGGCAGAACTACGTGCTCGATCCGGAGTCGCCGCACGCCGAGCCGATCATCGCGGCCGCGTTGCGCGCCGATCGCAGCGACCTCACGCGGCTGCTCGAGGACGTGGACGTCATCGCGATCGCGGAGGAGGCGCTACGACGCTCGATGGAGCTGCTCGAAGCCGATTGCCCCGTCGACCTCTACGTGATGATCGGGGTGGGCGCGGCGAACGCGGGCGAGCTGGTGGTGGGCGGACGCGGGATCGCGTTCGTCTGTCTCGAGCACTTCACGGGCCGCGCCAACGCGCAGTCGTACGGTATGGGACTCGCCCCGGAGCTCCTGCCGCTCTGGATCGCGCACGAAGTCGCGCACGCGCTGCGCTACACGTCGCCCACGAGCCGCGCGGCCATGCGCCGCCTGGTCGGCGAGCTGGGCGGTTATTACGACGGCTGGGAGCTCGGCTCGCGCGCGACGCTGCGGGAGCTCGTCGTGAACGAGGGAGTGGCGATCGCGGCGTCGCAGGCGGTCGCGCCCGGCTACGAGCCGTGGGAGTATTTCGGCTACAATCGCCGCCAGTACCGGCGCCTGCGCGAGCTCGACGCTTTCCTGCGCCGTTCCGCGACCGGCGATCTCGACAACACGGGGCTGGGGCTGCGGCTGCGCTACCTGTCGGGAGGGATGAGCCCCGCGGCCCGGCTGCTCGCCGGCAAGGTGCTGCCGGAGCGCTCCGGCTATTACCTCGGCCTCCGGCTGGTCGAGAACTACTTCGCCGAGCACGGCGCCGCGTCGACGATCCGCGCGGCTACCGACGAGCTGCGGCTGGCCGACGACCGCGCGGCCGGCATCCAGACGGCGTGAGCCCGCGAGGCAAAAAGGCCGGTCCGGCGCCTGCTTCGAGGCAACCGGAACGCCGGGTCAACCGTCCGCTACGGGAAGTGCTGGACGAGCTCCTGGGACACGCCCGCGAGATCGCCCGCCGAGCCAAGAGCATGAGCCCCGCCGAGCTCGACTATGCCCAGCAGCGGCTCGAATGGCTCGCGGACGAGGTATGGCGGGTGGCGACAGGCGAGGCTACGCCCCCCGAGTAGATTTCCGGCAGGATGAGCACACGCGGCGAATTCAAAGTTGCCATCACCAAGGAAGACCTCGTCTTCGCGGCCGCGCATTTCATCACGTTTGCGGGACACCGCTGCGAGAAGCTGCACGGGCACAACTATCGCGCCAGCCTGTTCGTGGAAGGCGCGCTCGAAGCGGACAGCTGGTTCGTGGTCGACTTTTCGTCGGTCAAGAAGGTGATGCGAAGCCTGACCGCCGAGCTCGACCATCGCGTGCTGCTTCCGCGCGACAACCCCAAACTGGGAATCTCGGAACAGAACGGCAGCGTCCACGTGGCGTTCGCGGGCGAGCCGCGCTACGTGTTCCCCGCCGGCGATTGCGTGATCCTGCCGATCCCCAACACCACGGTCGAAATGCTGGCGCAGTATCTCGCGGGCCGGGTCCGTGCCGAGCTCGGCTCCTCCAACCTCAGGACGATCGAGGTCGAGGTGGAAGAAAACTTCGGCCAGTCAGCGAGCTATCGTGAAAACCTCGACTAAGCTTTCAGCGGCTGAAATCTCCG
>DASSUS010000018.1:0-2071 GCA_035706765.1 Gemmatimonadales bacterium | reverse complement strand
CGCGCGATGCCGCACGGGAATCCTCACCGTGTACGCGACGCACACCTTGCCGCTGCACGAGCGCATGAAGTCGCGGCGCTCGCGCTCCGACATGCGGTCGAGGTTGTACACGCTGCGATCGCAGAGCGTGCAATGTTCGCTGGCACCGGCAGGCAACCCTTTGCCCGCGATGGGACAGGGAGACTCGACGACGGGGACTTTGGCCATGGGTCACCTCGAGTTGTTAGGCGCACGCTACGCCGCGCGCGGGCGGCGTGCAACTCCCGCGGTGTGAAGCACAGCATCGTGTCCGCGCGTGGCCCACATTCGGGCACATTATGACCGGCGCGCGCTGTCAAGCGGACAATATGCCGTGCGCACTTGGCGAACGCGGCACATGGCGCACGCTTTGTACCGGTTCGCGCGTGCCACCTATTGCAGCCGCGGCGCGACGACTCCTAACCTGTTCGCATGGTCCCGAAGGGCCCGACATTGGCGGGGATGGCGGTGCTGGCGTGCATCGCGGCCGGGTCGTTGGCGCGCGCCGGCGATGACCCGCTCGAACGACCGATCGCGGCCTCCGCGCCGCTGGAGATTCCGCACACGCTGGAACTGGTGCTGGCCGAGAAGTCGCGCAAGCGCCATCGCAGGCCCGACAACATCGAGAGCTACGATTTCCTGGATCTCACGCCGGGCCTGAAGCCCGTGACCTGGCCGAGGAACAGCGACCTGCGCGCGCGCATCCTCACGCCCGAGGTCAAGCGCACGCCGCTGGTCGGCTGGCTGGCCGAGAACCTGTACCGCGACCGGAAAGACAACGGCTGGTGCCTGGAAGTCGATCCGGGCGAAGGCGAATACGTCGTCTTCTACCGCTATCACCCGAAGCGCTAGTCAGGCACCGACGCTACGGTCCCACCCACTTGCGCGGCTGCCGCGCCTCGACGCCGTGGTCGATGAGCCACTGGTAGATCGCCTCGGTCTGCTGCTTGTCGATCCAGGAGTCCTTCTGGATGTACAGCACGGCCACGCGGTGGCCGCTGAAGATCTGCACCTGCGAGTACCGGCCCATGTGCTGCAGGGCGACGCCGTCCATGTTGCTGAGCGCCAGCTGCAGCTCGGACATCAGGTAGCCGTCCTCCAGGCTGAAGAGATTGAGGTCGTGCGGGGTCTGCACGTACACGCAATTGAAGAAATTGGGCCGCTCGCCGCTTTCGATGATCGTGGCCGCGCAGGGCGCGCGCAGCTCGGCGTGCTCGGGCTCGACCCCGGCCATGATCAGCATCTGGTCGTCGCGGGCGGCCTGCTCGACGGCGCGGAAGTTCGCGGCCATGGCGAGCGTGGAGAACGGGACCAGGAGCAGGCAGGGCAGAAATCGCATGTCGCGCAATGTAGGTGGCGGCCGGCGCACCGCGCGTCAGACGGGATTACGCCCGCCCGTCAGGTGTGACCGCCAAAAAAAACGCGTGCGGGCCCTTCCGATCCCGCACGCGTTCGTCCAGCAAAAAATGTCTCACGAGGGGGGAGGAGAACATTCCGCAGACGTACGGGATAAAGCAATCGGCGTGCCAACCCCCGCCGGGCCGTCAGGCCGCCGGAATCGCGGTTTTGACGCCCCTTGGGCGGGGGTGATCCCAGCTTGGGTGCAGCGGCGCCGTCAGCGCTTCGATCCGGTGCAAACCCGCGCCCGGCGCGGGCTAGTTGATCCGGACCCGGAACTGCAGCGTGAAGGTCGGATTGCTGCCGCCGGAGGCCGCGTTCATGACGCCGCCCGGCACGACGCGCACGGCGCGGATCAGCGGGTCGTAGCCTTCGGCATCCGGCGACGGCGTGTAGACGAAGGTGTCGGGATCGCCGCTCAGGGAATACGTGACATTGGCCGGGTAGTTGAACGTCAGGCCGCTCGCGTTCGGCGGTGTGCCGTTCACGAACACCACCGGCGAGGCACCGCCCACGTACATCGCGGCATTCACGGGAATCGGATCGATGATCTCCAGGGAGTCGGAATCCACCAGGCCCTGCCCCGTGTTGGTCACGACGATGTCGTAGCGCACGACCGCGCCGGGAATGCGCTTCGGACTCGTGCCGCCGGTCG
>DASSUS010000017.1:0-57697 GCA_035706765.1 Gemmatimonadales bacterium | reverse complement strand
CGCCAGCATGCGCGCGAGCCAGTAGAGCGCGCCGTCAGGATCAGACCCCCGTACCGCCTTGTGCAGCGCCGAGATCAGGTTGAAGTGCTGCTCGCCGGCCTTGTCGTACATGGGGAGCGGCTTCTCGAGCACCTGGCGAATAACGTCGGGTGAGGCGGGACGCGGGGCGGCGGACGCGGTGATGTGCTTCAAGACGGCTTCGAGCGTATTCAGTGCGCGCCGCGCGTCGCCTTGGGCGTGTACGACGAGCAGGTCAATCGCCTCGTCCGCCAGCACTCGTCCCTCGTCCCCCGTCCCGCTTCCGGCGAGTGCCCGCTGGATCACCGTCCGGATGTGCTCGTCGCTCAGCGGCTCGAGCACGAACACGCGACAGCGCGACAGCAACGCGCCGGTCAGCTCGAAGCTGGGATTCTCCGTCGTCGCCCCGATCAGCGTGATGATGCCGTTCTCGACCCAGGGGAGAAACGCGTCCTGCTGTGACTTGTTGAAGCGGTGGATCTCGTCGCAAAACAGAATCGTCCCCTGCCCGTGGTACTTGAGCCGCTCCTCCGCTTCCTTGATGATCTCGCGGACTCGCCCCACGCCCTCTGTCACGGCGGAAAACGGCTCGAAGTGCCGGTCGGTGTAGTTCGCGATGATCCTGGCGAGCGTGGTCTTGCCGGAGCCCGGCGGGCCCCAGAAGATGCACGACCCCAGCTCGCCGCGGCGGATCAGCTCGCCCAGCGCCTTGCCGGGGCCCAGCAGGTGCTCTTGTCCGAGGAATTGCTCGAGGTTCTTCGGCCGCATGCGCGCGGCGAGCGGCTCGGTCGACCCCTGGAACAGCGTAGGCTCCGTCACGACACTCCATCCAGCAGTGTTTTCGTGAAATAAAACACCGCGGCTCCTGCAAAGAAGGCGGCGGGCAGCGTCCATCCCTTCTTACCCTGAAACTCCGGTACCAGGTTCGACGCGGCGACGTAGATCGTGACACCCGCCGAGAGCGCGAGGCCGTGAATGACGAGAAAGCCGACGGCGTCCGTCAGGGCGACACCGGCGAGCGTCGCCAAACCAAGCAGGGTGGCCGCGCCCACCGCCCGGCGCGGCGAACGGCCGCCCGCCACCACGAGGCTGGCGATCGTCACACCCTCTGGAAATTTGTGCAGGAAAATCGCGATGAAAACGAGGATTCCCAGCCCGGGCCGGACCAGGAACGCGCTCGCGATCGCGACCCCGTCGAAGAAGGTGTGGAGCAGCAGTCCCACCAGCGCCGACGTGCCCGCCACCGAGCTCACCGCGTGCGTCTCTTCGCCAAAATGGAAATGCGGCGTCACCGTATGCTGCGTGAGGTGCACGGCGAGGTAGCCGGCGAGCACCAGGGCCGCCGCCAGATCGCCGCTGCGAGTGAGCGCCGCGGGCAGCAGCTCGACGATCGCGACCGACAGCATGAACCCCGCCCCGAACGCCACCAGCAGCTCGATGACACGCAGCTGCCGCACCGCGCGGCGCGTAACGGCGAGCGCGCCGAGCACGTTTCCGGCCGCCGCGACGAGCGCGTACAGCAGAGCGTTAGACACGCGAGAGCAGGTAGTCCCGCGTGTTGCGCCCGGGATCTTCCAGGACCTCGTCGAGCAGTCGCGCCAGGGCTTCCCCCACGTCCGGCCCCGGGCGCACGCCGGCCGCGATCAAGTCGTCGCCTTTCACCGCCAGGTCCTTGAGCGCGAGCGGAGGATTCGCGGCGCGAATCGCGGCGACCGCTTTGCGAAGCGCGTCGGACGCGCCGACGAGCAGGTCGTCCACATACTCGCCGACTTCGGACATCCAGCGCCGCACGCGAGCGGCGTCTTTGGGATCCGGATAGTTCTCGCGCCACTTGCCGATCGCCCGGCCGCGCTCGATGTCGCGATTGGACGCCTTGAGCCGCGTGAGCAGCGAGGCGGGATCCTTGGCGATGTACGCGGTGAGCAGGACGGGATCGCGCGGCAGCTTGTCGACGCCCGCGGCATCGCCCAGCTCGGGCAGCCAGATGCGCTTCGCCCCGATGTCTTTCCAGAGCGCCACGAGCTTCGAGACCTTCTTCGCCGTCTGGATTCCCTTGAACCACTCTTCCCGCACGCGCTCGGCGGAGAGTTGCGCGAGCCCCTGCACATTGGCCTTGGCCGCCTCGAGCGTGCGCGGATGAATGCGAAACTCGAACCGCGCGCTGAACCGGAGCGCGCGCAGGATACGCAGATAGTCTTCCTGAAAGCGCCAGTTCGGATCACCCACCGAGCGGATCAGCTTCTTCTCGAGATCCTGCGCGCCCTGGAACGGGTCGCGCCACTCATGCCGGACCGGATGGTAGGCGATGGCGTTGATCGTGAAATCACGCCGCGCCAAATCGTCCATGAGCGACACCCCGAACTCGACGACCGCGTGACGGCCGTCGGTCTGAATGTCCTTGCGGAATGTGGTCACCTCATGGGGCTTGCCGGTGCTATCGAGGACCGCGACCGTGCCATGCTCGATCCCTACCGGCACGGTGCGCTTGAAGAGCTTTTGGACCTCAGCGGGCGGCGCGGCGGTGGTCAAATCGAAATCGTGGTTCTCGACGCCGAGCAGGTTGTCGCGAATCGCGCCGCCCACGCACCACGTCTCAAACCCCGCATCCTCGAGCCGCCGGGCGATGCGGAGCACTTCATCGGGAATGGGAAGCGTGGCGGGAAACGCCATCGTCAGCCTTCGAGGATCACGACGGCGGCAGCGAGTCCCGGCTGGTGCGAGAGCGACACGTGGATCGCGCGCACCCCGCGCGCGCGAGCGCGGTCGGCCGCCGCGCCGCTCAGATTGATCGACGGCGAGCCGCCGTCCGCGCTGCTCACCTCCACCTGTTGTAACGACAGGCCCTCACTGACCCCGGTGCCCAGGGCTTTGAGGCACGCCTCCTTCGCGGCAAATCGCGCCGCCAACGCCTGCTCGCGGTCGACGCGACCCGCACTTGCCGCGATTTCGGCCGCCGTGAACACCCGTTGCTCGAACCGCTCGCCCTGTTTCGCGAGAGTGCGTCCCAGCTCCGCCGTTTCCACGACGTCGAGACCGAGCCCGAGGATCATGCTACGGCGTCACCCGCACAGAACGCTGCCGCCGTTGACGTTCAGGATCTCACCCGTGATGTGACGTGCCAGGGGCGAGCACATGAACAGAATCGGTCCGGCGACATCTTCGGCGGTCGCGACCCGGCCAAGGGGAATCGTTTTCTCGATCCGGGCGCGGCCTTCGCCGAGATACGGCTTGGCCGACATTTCGGTATCGACCCAACCCGGCGCGACGCAATTCACGGTGATCCTGGGCGCGAGCTCGACGGCGAGCGACTTGGTGAAGGAGATGACCGCACCCTTGGTCGCGGCGTAGTCGGCGTGAAACGCTTCGCCGCGCTGGCCCGCGGTGGACGACACGAGCACGATCGTGCCGCCGGCCGGTATGTCGGGGATCGCCGCCCGGCAGACGTAGATGACGCCGTCCAGGTTGGCGCGACGCGTCGACTCCCACCGTTCGTCGCTCAGCTCGGCGACCGGCGTGTCATCGGCGGGCCACACGCCGTGGTTCACCACGAGGATGTCGAGCCCGCCGCCCAAAGCGCGCAGCGCCTCGGCCACCGCCTTCTTGGCGCCGGTCGCGGTGCCGAGATCGCCGCGCACGGCCGCCACGATGTGCGGTTCCGCGGCGGGTTTGCGGGCGCGGTAGCCCACCGCCACCTTCGCTCCCGCGCGCGCCAGCAGCACCGCCGTCGCGCGCCCGATGCCGCGCCCGCCGCCGGTGACGAACGCTCTCTTCCCGGTGAGATCGATCATGGCCGCACCACTCTCCGCTAACCCTTCAACCGATCTTCGACGATGTCACAGATGATGTGCTCGATCGCGAGGTGCAGCTCCTGGATCCGCGCCGTGTCGTCGGACGGAATCACGAGCGCGACGTCCACGAGGTCCTTCAGCTGCCCGCCGCTCCGGCCGAGCAGGGCGACGACGCTCACGCCCCGGGCCCGCGCCGACTGCGCGGCCCGAATCACGTTGGGACTCTCGCCGGAGGTGGAGTGCAGCACCAGCAAGTCGCCCGGCTCGGCGAGCGCTTCGACCTGGCGCGCGAAGATCTCGTCGAAGCCCATGTCATTCGCGCACGCGGTGAGCAGCGACGTGTCGGTCGTGAGCGCGACGGCGCGCATCGCGGGCCGATTGGTCTGGTATCGGACCACATACTCGGTCGCGATATGCTGCGCATCGGCGGCGCTGCCGCCGTTGCCGGCGAAGAACAGCGTCCCGCCACCGCGCAGCGTCGCCTCGTAGCGATCGACGATGGCGCCGATCGCGTCGGTCTGCTGCGCCGCGACCTGGCCCGCGAGCGTCGCGAGATCGTCGAGCCGCTCGCGAATCTGTTCTGCGCTCACCGCGCCGCCTCGACGAACGCGCCGAGCCCGCCGAGTCCTCCCCGTTTGCCGAGCTCGCCCTGCGGGCCTTCCTCGACGACGGTGCCGATGACGATGAAGTCCGCTCCCGCCTGACGAGCGGCGCGCGCCTGGGCAGGCGTGCGAATGCCGCCGCCCACGAACAGCGGGCGCCTGGGCGCGGCGGCGCGGCAGGCCCGGATGATCTCGGTCGACACGGGGCGCTCGGCCCCGCTCCCGGCGTCGAGGTAGACCGCCTGCATGCCGATGAGCGCCGCCGCCGTGGCGTGCGCCGCGGCCAGCTCGGGCTTGTCGGCCGGCAGGGGCCGGGTCTGGCTCACCGATTCGACGCTGGTGACGCGCCCACCGTCGATCAGGATGTATGCGGTCGAGAGCGTCTCCACCGGATGCTGCTGAAGGAACGGAACGGCCCGGACGTGTTCCTCGATCAGATACTGGGGATTGCGACCGGATACGAGCGAGAGAAACAGCACCAGATCGACCTGGTCGGTGAGCTGCATGGCCGAGCCCGGAAACAGCGCGACCGGCACACCGGGCGCATTCTGCCGGAGCGCGCGCGCCACGTCGTGCGTCTGGGCCGCGCCGTCGAACGAGGAGCCGATCAGCAGGCCGCGCACGCCCGCGGCTTTGGCTTCCCGACCGATCCGCGCCGCGTCGTCGGCCCCGGTGCGCACCGGATCGACGAGCACGAGCAAGCCGGCACCATCGAGTTTCATTCGGACGCCCCCTTTCCAGCTTCAGCCTGCGCCTCGAACGCGTACGTGGCGAAGGCGTCCGCGGCGAGCAGATCGAGCGCGAGCTCGCGGCCGCCGCCGGGGCGCGCCGCCACGCGTTCGAGCAGCTCGCGACCGTGCTGCGCCAGGTGGGCAGCAAGCCCGTCGGGCGCGTCGTGCACCGCCCCCCGTAACCGCTCGCGCAAGCTCGCCGGCGGCGCGGGGCGCCGCGTGTCGAGCCACGCCAGGACCTCTGCGCGCTTCACTTGTGCAACAGCTCGCGCACGATCGACGGCGTCTGGGATCGCGTGGAGGAGAGCAACGTGACGTCGCCCACCCCCGCGGACGCGAAGTGGGGACGCCCGCCCCCCTTCCCGCCCGTCCGGGTGGCGATGGCGTTGGCGATGTCGCCCGCTTTGACGCCTTTGGAAACGAGATCGTCGGTGACGGCCACGTGGATCCCCGCGCGCTGCCCGGTGGTGAACAGCACGGAGATAGCCTGCTTATGCCTGGCGCGGAAGCCGTCCATGATCGCGGCGATCTGATTGCGATCGTCGAGCTCCGATTCCCCGACATGCAGCTCCACATCACCGATCCGCTGCACGTCTTCGCCCGCCTGGCCGCCCGCGCCTTTCAGCAGCTCGCCGATCCGCCGCTCGAGCTTCCTGTTTTCCTCGAGCATCGCTTCGATCCGCTTGGCCAGGTGCTCGGGCTGCGTCTTGAGCAGACCCGCCGCTTCGTTCAGACGCTGCTGCAAATCGAGGGCGTAGCGATACGCCGCCGGTCCGGTGAGCGCTTCGATGCGCCGCACCCCGGCCGCGGCGCCGGTCTCATGCGTAAACCGGAACAGCGCGATCTGCCCCGTGGAGCCGACGTGCGTGCCGCCGCACAGCTCGAGCGAGACGCCCGGCACGTCAACCACGCGCACCACATCGCCGTATTTTTCGCCGAACAACGCCATCGCGCCCGCGGCCACGGCATCCTTGTACGCCATCTGACGCGTCTCGATCGGCAGATTCTCCCAGACGTGCGCATTCACCTCGGCTTCGATCGCCGCGAGCTGATCGCCCTTGATCGGGCCGTGGTGGCTGAAGTCGAAGCGCAGCCGTTCGGGCGCCACGACCGAGCCGGCCTGGCGCACGTGAGTCCCCAGAATCTTGCGAAGCGCCGCGTGCACGAGGTGCGTCGCGGTGTGGTTGCGCTCGATGTTGCGCCGCCGCGCCTCGTTGACCTGCGCCAGCGCGGGCGTGGGCTCGAACGATTCGCCGAACGTTCCGACGACCGCGTTCCGGCCGTCGACCTTCTCGACCCCCTCGACCGTCAGCTCCCAGCCGTCACCTTTCACCACTCCGGTGTCGCTGACTTGCCCGCCCGACTCGGCGTAGAACGGATTTTCTTCGAGGATGAGCTCGAGCTGGTCGCCGCTCTGCCGGAACGCGATCGGCTCGGTCTCGGCTTTCGTGGTTTCGTAGCCGACCCACTTCTGAGCGCCTTTTTTCTTTACCTCGACCCACTCACCGCCCTTGACCGCCTTCGACCGCCCCTGAGCGCCCGCCGTTCTTGCCGCCCGCGATCTCCGGCGCTGCTGCGCCAGGGCGCCCTCGAAGCCCTCCACGTCCACCGCCTGCCCGCGCTCGCTCGCAATCATTTGGGTCAGATCGAGCGGAAACCCGTACGTGTCGTACAGCTTGAAAACGTCTTCGCCGGAAATCGCTTTCGCCCCTTTCAGCTCCTCGAGCCGCGCCAGGCCGCCTTCGATCGTTTCGAGGAACCTTTCTTCTTCAGCGCGCGTGACCCGCTCGATGTGCTGCTCTTTGGAGACCAGCTCGGGGTAGACGTCGCCCATCGCCGCGCTGACCGAGCGCGTGAGCTGCGCCAGCGTCGGCTCGCGGCGCCCCAGGAGCCAGGCGTGCCGCACGGCACGCCGCAGGATCCGCCGCAACACGTAGCCGCGACCTTCGTTCGACGGGTACACCCCGTCGGCGAGCAGGAAGGCAACCGCGCGCGCGTGGTCGGCGAGCACACGGTACGGCGCGCCCGCGGGCCCCCGATCGTACGGCCGGCCGACGATCTCCACGGCCTGGCTGATGATCCCCTGGAACAGGTCGATATCGAAGTTGGACGGGACGTTCTGCATCACCGACGCGATGCGCTCGAGCCCCGCGCCCGTGTCCACGGACGGCTTGGGCAAGTTCTTCCGCGAGCCGTCCGGCTGCAGATCGTACTGCATGAACACCAGGTTCCAGATCTCGAGCTGCTTGCCTTCGGCGTTCAGCTGCACGAACTGCTCGGTGGTGAGCTCGCCCCGGCCGCGCTCGTTCTTGGGCCGCAGGTCGACGTTGATCTCGGTGTTGGGGCCGGCCGGGCCGGTGTCGGCCATCTGCCAGAAGTTGTCCTTGTCGCCGAGGCCGAAGATCCGCGAGTCAGGGATGCCGGTCACTTCGCGCCAGAGCCGGCGCGCTTCGTCGTCGGTGTGATGCACCGTGACATAGAGCCGGTCGGGGTCGATCCCGAGCCAGTTCTTCCCGGTCACCCACTCCCAGGCGTACTCGATCGCTTCCTTCTTGAAATAGTCGCCGAAGGAGAAGTTGCCCAGCATCTCGAAGAACGTGTGGTGACGGGCGGTGTGGCCGACCTCTTCCAGATCGTTGTGCTTGCCGCCGGCCCGAACGCACTTCTGGCAGGTGACGGCGCGCGTATAGTCGCGCCGTTCCAGACCCTGAAACACCTTCTTGAACTGCACCATCCCCGAGTTGGCGAACAGCAGCGTGGCATCGTCCGCCGGAATGAGCGGGCCGCTCGGGACGTGGGTGTGTCCCTGCGCCTTGAAGAATTCGATGAACTTGCGGCGGATTTCCGAGGACTTCATGGCGGGGAATATAGCGCGGGGAGGTGCAACTGAAAGACAGGCTGAGAGTTAAAGGAGCCCCGCGGCACGGCCGCGGGGCAAAACCATCACAAGCCCTCAAAGGCCGTTCTGATGTCCGAGCTCTGAAATCCTCGCCGGGCCAGGAACGCCACCAGGCGCCGCTTTTTCACGAGCGGCGGCAAACCGGCCAATTGTTTAGCGCGCTTCTCTACCAATGCCTTCACAGTCTGCGCCGGATCGACTCCTTCGCTCGCCAGCGACTGCCGCACCGCTTCCTCCGCCACTCGCCGATCGATGCCCTGCGCCTGGAGATCGCGCGCAAGCCGGGCAGGCCCGCGACCGCGCCGAGCCTTGGCGGCGGCGTAATCGAAGGCAAAACGCGCATCGTCGAGCAGGTTCGCCGCGCTGAGTCGGTCCAGCGCCACATCCACCGCGCGCGGCGGATGCTGCTTCTGCAATAGCCGGCGCCGCAGGTCGTTTCGGGCGTGCGCGCGGCGCGCCAGCGCCCGGAGCGCGGCGCGATGCGCCGCCTCGATGTCCGCCAGCTCCTGCAACCGCTCAAAAACGAGGGGCGGAATTTCCCAACCGACCCGCAGTCCCAGATCGGCGAGCGCCGCCGCGGGGAGAGACGCAAACCGCCCCCGATCCACATCGACCAGGCAGTAGTCCGGCCGTCGCGGATCGGGGGCGAGTCCTGTGAGAATCACTCGTCGCTCGAGGCCGCTTCTTCTTCACCACCGCCGGGGCCAGCCGCCCCGCCGGACTTCACGCCGAGGTGTTCTCTCACACGCGCCTCGACCTCCGCCGACATATCGGGGTGGTCCTTCAGGTAGAGCTTGGCGTTCTCACGGCCCTGCCCGATCCGTTCTTTTCCGTAAGAGTACCAGGCCCCGGACTTCTCGATGATTCCCGCTTCGGCGGCAATGTCCACGAGCAGCGATTCGTGGCTGATGCCTTCGTCGAACATGATGTCGAACTCCGCCTGCCGGAACGGCGGCGCCACCTTGTTCTTCACCACCTTCACGCGCACGTGGTTGCCGATCACCATCTCGCGATCTTTCACGGGCCCGATGCGGCGCATGTCGAGCCGCACCGACGAGTAGAACTTCAGGGCCCGGCCGCCGCTGGTGGTCTCGGGATTGCCGAACATGATCCCGATCTTCTCGCGCAGCTGATTGATGAAGATCACGGAGGTGCGCGAGCGGTTGATCGCGCCGGCGAGCTTGCGCAACGCCTGGCTCATCAGGCGCGCCTGGAGCCCGGGGAGCGAGTCGCCCATCTCGCCTTCGATTTCGGCCTTGGGCACGAGCGCGGCGACGGAATCGACCACCACCACGTCGACGGCGCCCGACCGCACCAGAATCTCGCAGATCTCGAGCCCCTGCTCCCCGGTGTCGGGCTGGGAGACGAGCAGATTCTCGATATCGACGCCCAGCTTCTTGGCATATTCGACGTCGAGCGCGTGCTCGGCATCGATGTAGGCAGCCGCGCCGCCCTCTTTCTGCGCCCGCGCCACGACGTGAAGCGCGAGCGTGGTCTTGCCGCTCGATTCGGGACCGTAAATCTCGGTCACCCGGCCGCGCGGGATTCCACCGATCCCGATCGCCGCGTCGAGGTTGATGGCGCCGGTCGAAATCGCCCCAACCCGCACCTGCGGTGTGTCGGCGCCCATCCGCATGATGGACCCCTTACCGCACGTCTTTTCGATCTGGGTGATGGCGAGGTTGAGCGCTTTGCGCCGGTCGTCGGTGAGCTTTACAGGCTGCGATTCTGCCATGATTGACCTCGACATGGGTGGCGAGCCTCCTTGGCTGAGGCCCGAATATATACCGAAACCACGGTCACCGCCATCCGGGACGAAACGCGTCCTCGAGATGCTCCAACTCACTGCCAGTTATCGCGATACAATCAAAGCGATACACGTCGCCGGGCTGGCCGTAACGGTCCATCCAAACCCGGGCCGCCTTCACGATTTCCCGACGCTTGCGGGCCGTGACCGCCTCGAGCGGGCTCCCAAACGCCGCCCCGCGCCGAGCCTTTACCTCTATAAAGGAAACGAGGCGGCCGCGCCGCGCGACGACGTCGAGCTCGATCCGGCCCGCGCGAAACCGGTGCGCGACGATTTCCCAGCCCTGGCTTTGGAGGAACCGCATCGCCTGTTCTTCGGAGTGGATGCCCAGACGATGGCGTGGATCACTCCATTGCTCCGGATCGCTGTGAACGCCGCTCGACATGTGCGAACCTACAATAGACGATTCGCGGGCGCTAATCCGATTTATGCGTGTCGGAGCTTTAGACCGCACCGTTCTCGGTCTTGAGGAGACAGCGGAGGGTCTCAGCGACGCTCCACGCCTGCGCGATGCAGCCGCGCGGAGTGTAGGGATCCTCCGCGTCGAAGATCTCGGCGATCGAACCCACGCCGAATTCGGAGAGGTGGGCGATCAGGCCGCGCAGAAACCCGCGCGCACCGGCGTAATCGTCCGGGTGGACTTTCAGCCAGGCATCGATCCAGGGGCCGATGAGCCACGCCCACACCGTCCCCTGGTGATAGGCGGCGTCGCGCGTGCGCAGATCGCCGAAGTAGCGTGGCTTGTAGTCGGGGTGACCAGGCGCCAGCGAGCGTAATCCCACCGGGGTGAGCAGGCGCGCGCCCACCCCCTGCACCACCTGCGCCCAACGATCTCTGTCGAGCACCGGATGCGGCAAGGAGATCGCGAGGATCTGATTGGGACGAAACGCCGCATCGTTCCCGTACGGACCGTCGATCACGTCGTAGAGGTATTCGCCGTCGTCGATCCAGAACTTCCGATTGAACGACTCACGGGCGCGCTCCGCCGCCTCCGCGTACCTGCGCGAGTTGGCCTGATCGCCGAAATCGCATTCCCAGCGCGACAAGAGCGACAGCGCGTTGTACCACAGGGCGTTGATCTCGACCGCTTTGCCCCGGCGCGGCGTGACGACCCACCCGTCCACCTTCGCATCCATCCAGGTGAGCTGGTACCCTTCGGCCCCCTGGCGCAGCAGACCATCCTCCGGATCGACGCCGATTCCGAACCGCGTTCCGCGCAGATGCGCCTCCGCGATCGCGCGCAACACCGGGAGCATCTGGTCGACCAGCAGCCAATATCCCGTATGCTCGCCGTAGCGCTCGAGCGCGTGAAAGAACCAGAGCGTCGCATCGGCCGTGTGATACAGCCCTTCGTCGCTGCCGTCGGGAAACAGGTTCGGAATGAGTCCGTCGCGCACATACTGCGCGAATGTGCGAAGAATGAACCCCGCCTCGCGGTGGCGCCCAGTCGCCAGGGTCAGGCCTTCGAGACTGATCATCGTGTCCCGCCCCCAGTCGGTGAACCAGTGGTATCCGGCGATGATCGTGCGCAGCTCGTCACCCAGGGCCTCAGCCCGAACCGTGTCGCGCACGCGTCCAACGGGCCGGATGATGAACTGATCGGCGGCGATCACGAGCTGCGCCGCGGCCCCCGAGCGCGCGGCCGGCGGCGCCGATTCGATCAGGCGGCGCTTGCGCTCGACTTCGAGCCCGAGCGCCTCCTCGGCCGTGATCGACTCCAGAACCGCCGCGGGCTCGGTCGAGGCGGTCAACGCCATCGTCGAACCGGGCGACATGCGCATGACGAACGTCCCCGGAGACCAGAGCGTGCCGCGGAACTCATAGCCGCGCGCCTCCTCGACCGCGTAGCCGATCTGCTCGCGGCGCCGGGGGTCCTCGATGAACCGGTACGAGCCTTCGATCTCGATATTGAGCGGCGGCAAGTCGGGCGCCGACAACCGGAAGCTTTTCCCCTGCTCCGAGAAGGCGTAGTGCTCGTTCTGGAGCTCGGAAACCGGCCTCTCATAGTTTCGGAAATGCACCGCGGGAGTCAGGTGCAACGTGACCGGCTCCTCACCGCTCACCCGATACAGCACCACGACCGTGTTCTGGCGGTACGGCATGAACACCCGCTTCTCGATCGTGGTCGATCCGACCGCGTAGCGCCACATCGGGAGCCCGCCGTCGAGGCAAAACTCCACCAGCTTCGCGATCGGCGCCGACGCGGCCGACTCACCGGGCTCGAGCGACAGCAGCGCGCGGCGTCCGGTGACATCTTCCGCCGAATCGAGCAGCGCGTTGAGCATGATCACGCGGCCGAGCGGGTTGGGGAGCGCCGCCACGAGGAGGCCGTGATAGCGGCGGCTGACGATACCCGCCACGGTCGACGAGCTATAGCCTCCTACACCGTTGGTGACGATCCACTCGTGCTCGACGAGCGCGCGCAAGTCCCGCCGCTCCTCGGGGGTGAGGTGGTAGACGGGGAGCTGCGGCGGGCTGGGCGGGCGCTCTAGGCGCCTGACGGGGCGAGGAGGGTCGTTGACTCTGCCGGAATCCGCCACGAGCCTACTTCCGTTTCGGGAACTGGAGCGCCGCGCCCGCCATAGCGCAGCTGGTTGCTGTGCCAGAGGCGCGTCCACCCGCGGTCGCGATCCGGTGGCGCAAGGAGGGGTTCGGGTACGGTGTCCAGCACGATGTCGGCCCCAAGGTTCACCAGCAGCAGCCGATCCGCGCCGAGCGCGAAGAACCGAAGCACGAACGCCTGCGCACCCAGCACCGCGCCGTCGAGCTCGCGCCGATCGGTCGACAGAACGGGATCGCGCTTCCGGAGCTCGATCAGATCCTTGTGCAGCGCGAGGTGCCCGGCATGGCGTTCCCGCTCCGACCAATCGAGGCGCGAGCGCTCGAACGTCGCCGGATCGCCCGGGTCCGCGACGACGTCCGGCTCATCCTCCGCGACGGATAGAAATTGCGCCAGAAACTCCGCCCGGCCTTTGCACACGAGCTTGCGCAGCTCCGGATCATGATCGGCGAAATAGAGGAAGGGGGCGCTGGAACCGAATTCTTCGCCCTGAAAGAGCAACGGCGTCTGCGGGGCGAGCAGGAGCAACGCCGTCAGCGCGCGATACCGGCCGGGACTCGTCAGCTGATGCAGCCGCCTGCCATCGCGCGAGTTGGCCACCTGATCGTGGTTTTCCAGGCAGTGGACCATGCGCCAGCGCGGCACGTCGTAGGCGGGCCAGCCGCGCCGTTGCTTCTGCCAGGAGTAGAACTGCCCCTGATACAGCGGGCCGTATTTGATGGCCGAGACAAACTCCTGAGCGCTGCCGCAGTAATCGGTGTAGTAGCCTTCCCGCTTCCCCGTCGCGGCCACGAGCGCGAGGTGGTGAAAATCGTCGCACCAGATGTGGTCCAGCCCGTGCCCACCCTGCTCGACGGAACGCACGATCCGTGAATCCTGCGTCTCCGTCTCCGCCATGATGACGACCGACCGCTTCCCCGCCGCTTCGCGCGCCGCGGTCCCGATATCCTGGAGAATGTGCCGGGGCGAGTCGTCGAAGATCGAGTGCGTCGCATCGAGCCGCAGGCCGTCGAAGTGGTACTCGGCGATCCAATGCTGCACGTTGCTGACGACGAACTCACGGACGCCTTCGGCGCCCTCGTCGTCGTAGTTGATCGCGTCGCCCCAGTCGGTGTGATGCTTTTTGCTGAAGAACGAATCGGAAAACTCGTTGATGTAATTGCCGACGGGACCAAAGTGATTGTAGACCACGTCGAGAATCACACCGAGCTTGAGCTCGTGCGCGCGGTTTACGAACGCCCGCAGGTCGTCACACGACCCGTAGCAGTGATACGGAGCGAACCAGTGGACGCCGTCGTACCCCCAACCGAATTCGCCGGCGAACTCCGCAACGGGCATGACCTCGACGACGCTGACCCCCACGTCCACGAGGCTCTCGAGTCGCTCGGCGGCCGCGGCGTACGTGCCTTCCTCTGTAAACGTCCCGATGTGCAGCTCGTACACGACCTGGCGTGACGAGGCGATACCCGGCCAGGCGTGATCGGTCCAGCGGAAGCGGGAGGGATCGACGATCTGTGACGCGTCGTGCGGCCCGGAAGGCTGAAAGCGCGAGGCGGGATCGGCAAAACTCTTGCCGCCGTCGAGCCGGTATCGATACAGGCTTCCCGCCCCAAGACCCGAAACGAACCCCGAGAAGTAGCCGGCCGGCTCGCGGTCCAGCTCCACGAGCTCCCCGCCGGACTCGACCTCTACCCGGTTGCGTTTGGGTGCCCACACCCGAAAGTGAACGCCCCCCGACGTAATTTCTGCACCAATCGGGAGGCGTCGCGTGATGCCACGCGTGATGCTGACAGCCATGGTGCTCCTATTTGATGGCCCTGCTCAGTCCGTACAGCCCGCCCGCGATGCTGATCAGCAGCGCAGCCACCCGCAGATTGTCCGTTCCGCCCGGGCGCTTCGAGTCGACTACGATCTGATCACCGTCGCGCAATCCGAGCACGTCCAGGTCGGTGTCGAACGCCGAGCCCTCCCAGTATTTCTTGCCGTTGCGCTCGATCGTGACCTTGTTCGGCTTGGCGAACTGGGTCGTCCCGCCCGCCGCCATCAACGCGTCGGCCAGCTGGGCATCCGCCGGGACCGCATAGATCCCCGCCCTGGTGACTTCGCCCTGCACCGAGATCCGCAGCAGCGGCTGCGCGCGCACCACGGGATTGTTGCGGAAGCGGCCGACGTACTCTTCGAGCTTCGACTGCAGCTCCGAGCGCAGCACGCCCTTGAGCGACATCGATCCCGTCGTGGGCGGCGGCAACATCAGCTCGGGACCGTTGCCAACTGTAAACGTATCGGTCAGCGTGGATTCCGCCTGAACCATAAGAGCGATTCGGTCGCCGCGGTGAAAATCTCCATCGTTCAGACGGGACTTAATCCGGACCGCGACGTCCGACGAACCGGCCTGCTCGAGTGCGGCCTGCAGCTCTTCGCGGGTCGCGAGCGGCCGATCGGCGACCTTTCGCGGATCCTGCGCTGCCAGCGATCCGGAGCTCAACAGCAGCGCCCAGAGCCCGCCTACCATCACCCACGCCTTGCTCATGTCCGACCTCCCAGGATGCTCGGCAGCGCCTCTCTGGTCGGGCCTTCATCATCCACCAGCTCGTATTCCGCCGAGGAGTACATGTAGTAGCGATACACGCCGCTCGAGCGCACGTCGTTCAGCACCGCGCCGATGACTCGCACCGGCAGCGCGTTGAGCACTTCGAGCTTCGTGGACGCCAGATTGATGTCCGACTGGCCGGTGCGCAGCACGAGCATGAGGTTCTCGGTCAGCGTGCCCAGCACCAGCGGATCCGCGCCCGCTCCGAGCGGCGGGCTATCCATAATCACCACGTCATACATCGAGCGCAGCTTCGCCATGAGGTCGCGCATGTTCTGCGACAGCAGGCGCTCCGGGGCGCGCTGCATGCGAGTCCCCGAGCTCAGGAACGACAGCCCTGGATACGAGGTCTGCCGCAGCGCCTGATCGAGCGGCACCCGGCCCGCGACGACGTCGGTCAGGCCCGGCGTCGACGGCGTTTTGAGCGCCTTGTGCTGCACGCCGCGGCGCGTGTCGCCGTCCACCAGCAGCGTGCGATAGCCGGCGTCGGCGAACGAGAGCGCGAGGTTCAACGACACGAACGATTTGCCGTCCCCGATGCCGGGGCTCGTGATCGTGAGCGCCAGGGGTCCTTCGCCCGAGTGCGCATGGAGCACGCGCAGGCGCAAGCCGCGCAGCGCTTCGATGACCTGGGCCGGGCCGTCGCCATTGGCTCCGAGGCGCCAGCTCACGTGCGGCACGGCACCCAGGATCTGCAGCTGCATCCGGCCGGTGATCTGCTCGGGATAGCGGACTTTGGGATCCATCCGGTCCCGCACCGTCACGCCGAGCACCGCCACGCCGAAGCTCGCCATCATCGCCAGCAGAATGAGCAGGGGACCGTAGTCACTGGCGGGCCGCCGCGGCTCCACGGCCGGATCGAGCACGCGTACGTCCGGAAGCGCGCTGATCAGGCCCAGCTTGGCGGTCTCGTATTCCTTGTCTATCTGCGTGAACTGCTCCTCGGCCATGCGCTGTTCGCGCACGAGTCGCTCCTGCTCCAGCGCGAGGTTGGGTGCGGCCCGCAGCTCGCCCAGCGCCGTGTCGGCGCGCGGCTTCGTGATCGCGACGACTTCGCCGAGGTCGCGCGCCAGCATGCGCGCGAGCGACGGAATCTGCTGATGCTCCAGCATCGCGAGATCGTTTTGCAGCTGCTTCACCGGGGCGGCCTCGTCCGTGTACTGCAGCCGCAGCGCCCGCAGGTCGGCCTGCTTCTTCCCGAGATCCTGTAACGCACTCTGCATGATCGGCGACTTCTGGACCGCGGGGATGCTGTTCCACATTTCGACCGACACACTGCCCGTCGCCGAGCGGGCGGCGAGCTGGTCGAGCATGGCGCGGTCGCGCCGCCGCTGATCGTTTTCCTCCCCCAGCTGGCGCGCCACTCCACTCCCCTCGACCGCCAGGCCACCGCCCGGCGTCTGGGTCACCAGGGGACGATTCCAGGTGCGTTGCCGGAACGACCGCACCGCCTCCTCGGCCTGCGTGAGCGCGTCCCGGGCGTGCGTGTACTGCTCTTCCAGCACCGTCGCGAGCTCCTGGAATTTCCGGCGCTTCATGTCGGTTTCCACGGCCACGATGCGCGCGGTGACCGCATTGAGCGTCGCCGCGGTGGCCGCTGGATTCGTGCCCTTCAATTGAAGACGCAGGAAGTTGCCCGCCGGATCGAGCCGCGCCTTGAGGTCGTTCGCCAGCGACGCGGACGCATCGGGAACGGCGCGCACCTTGAAGGCGATGGTCGTGCCGGGCTTCAGTACCGCGGCGCTGGGGGTCCAGTAGAACCCCGCATTGTCCCCCACCGGCTGGCCGACGCGCCCGCGTTGCACCGTGGTCCCGTCTTCCAGCTCGAGGCGCCACGCCCTGCCTGCCTTGTCTACGATCAGGCGGTAGGAGCCGGGGATCACCTTGTCGCCGACGTCGAACGTCGTCAGCGCGGCCGAGTCCGCCGCGCTCAAGGGCGTAACGAACAGGCGCCGCTGTTTGACGACCGTATCGAGCACCGCGTTGGACGTCACCAACTCGACCCAGCCGCGCGAATCGAGCAGCTGATCCGACTGCACGCCCCGGTCTCGACCGACCGCGACGTCGACCCAGAGGATCGCCTTCGCGGTATAGCGGGGATCGAGGAAGCGCGTGGCGATGACGCCCGCGAGCGTTCCCAGGGCGGTCACGCCGATCACCAACCACTTGTGGCGCATCACGGAGTTGAAATACCGCTGCCAGTCGCTCTGCTCCGCGGGCGGCGGAGGCGGCGCGGAGGCCGCCGCCAGACTCTTCAATCGATTGGTATCGAGACTCGTTGACTCCGAGCGAAGGACCGGAATCCCGCCTTTTTCACCGTTGTCACCGTTGTGACCCGACATCGCGCGTGGCTCCTTGGGCAAGAACTGCTAGACGTTCCGACGCCTAGACGTCTAGCTCCGCCACGCAAGCTCGGTGCCGTGCGCCGTCACGCAGTTAACCCCACAGCGCTCACGGCCTTGCGCCCTGTTCGGTAGCAACTGCCGGGCGCGCCGCGCTGAGTCCTGAGGCGTTCGGCGCCGGGCACAAGCACGACCGCGTTGAGCATGGAAGGTGCATTACGGGGCGGCACAGCCCAATGCGGAGTCGTCTTGTCCATGCTGATGGAAGCCTTGTCACGTCTGCGTCCCTATCGGCGCTATGTCTCGGTTGCCGGACATCTCGCGCTCGTCTCGTTCGCCTATTTCGCCGCGTATGCGTTGCGCTTCGATTTTCAGATCCCTCCCGAGCAGCTGCGCACCTACGCCGAAACGCTTCCCTATCTCCTCGTGCTGCGGCTCGCGCTGTTCCATCGCTTCGGGCTGTTCCGCGGTTACTGGCACCTCGTCGGCGTCCGCGACCTGCGGCAGCTCATCGCCGCGACGACGCTCAGCTCGCTCGCGTTCATCGGCCTGCTGCTGTTCCTCGGCCGCGTCGGCACGATGCCGGCCGGCGTCCCGATCCTGGACTGGTTCATTCTCATCATGCTGGCGGGTGGGATTCGGTTTCTGGCGCGCTGGATCAAGGAAGAGCCGTTCCGCCGACCGAGCCGCGATCAACGCGGCTTGCTGCGCTGGATCCGCGAAGAGCCGTTCGCGCGCCGGCAGCGGCGCCGCGGGCGCCCCGCGATCATCATCGGCGCCGGCGTCGCCGGCGAGCGCCTGCTGCGCCAGCTCCAGCATGATCCGCGGCACCCGCTGAACGTCGTCGGCATCGTCGACGACGATGTCGCGAAGCATGGCCGCACGCTGCACGGCGTCTCCGTGCTGGGCGGCTCGGAAGAGCTGCGGCGCTTCGTCGCCATGCACCAGGCGCAGCAGATCGTGATCGCCACACCGTCGGCCACCCCCGAACAGGTGCGCAAGCTCGTGGCCCGCGCGGCCGAGACCGGCGTCGCGGTCAAGATCCTGCCGCCCCAGGTCGACCTGCTCTCCCCGGACGAGCCGCAGATCAATCACGTGCGCGACGTCCAGGTCGAGGACCTGCTGGGGCGCGACCCCGTGCAGCTCGAGCTCAAGGACGTCGCGCCCGAGCTCGCGGGCAAGGTGATCCTCGTGACCGGCGCCGGCGGATCGATCGGCTCCGAGCTCGTGCGGCAGATCGCGCGGTTCCACCCGCGGCGCCTGCTGCTGCTCGACCGCGCGGAGAGCCCGCTGTTCTTCATTTGTCACGAGATCTCCGAGGCGCATCCGGCGATCGACGTCGTCCCGGTCCTCGCGAGCGTCACGAACGCCGCCCGGCTCGACCGGATGTTCGAGACCTATCGGCCCGACTGCGTGTTTCACGCCGCCGCCTACAAGCACGTGCCGATGCTCGAGTGGAACATGATCGAGGGCGTCTGGAACAACGTCGTCGGCACGCTGCGGCTGGCGCAGTCGGCGGCGCGCGTCGGTACGCGGAAGTTCGTCCTGATCTCCACCGACAAGGCCGTCAATCCGTCGAGCATTCTCGGCGCGACGAAGCGCGTCGCGGAGCACATCGTCCGCGAGCTGCCGTCGCTGCGCGCCTCGAACACCGATTTCCGCGTGGTGCGGTTCGGGAACGTGCTCGGCTCGGACGGCAGCGTCGTTCCGCTGTTCAAGAAACAGATCGCGGCCGGCGGCCCGGTCACCGTCACGCATCCCGAGATGAAGCGCTTCCTGATGACGATTCCGGAGGCCGCGCAGCTCGTGCTCGAGGCGGCCGCGCTGCCGGAAGCGGCGGGCCGGATCGCGGTACTCGAGATGGGAACGCAGGTGCGCATCCTGGAGCTCGCCGAGCAGCTGATCCGCCTGTCGGGGCTCGTGCCCTACCACGACGTCCAGATCGTGTTCACCGGCCTCAGGCCGGGCGAAAAGCTGGAAGAGGAGCTCGTCGCGCCGAACGAAACGCTCGCGCAGACGTCGATCGAGAAGATCCGCGTCGTCGCGGGCAATGGAGCGGGCGGCGCCACCCTGGCGCGGCAGCTGCGCTCGCTGATCTCCGTCACCGGCCAGGGCGATGAGCGCTCGATGGTGCGTGCACTCTCCGCCATCGTCACCGAATACCAGCCGGAGCGGCTCGAGCTGGTGGCACACTCCGGCAATGGCGCGCGCAAGAACGGCAACGGGGTGAACCACCGCGCTCGCCACACCAACGGCAACGGGGCCTCGCGCCGGCGGCTCAGCCGCTCGCGCGCCGGGCTGATGAACGACCTGACCCCTCCGGCGCCGACTCCGGCCCCGACGCTCGCGCCCGATCCCCTGCTCGCTCCCAACACGCCCACGATCCCGCCCGATGGGGCCGTCGCGGGCGGAGGCACCGTACAATGACCGACACGATCTCGCGCGTCAGCACGCGCCGCGACTTCCTGCCGTTCAATCCCCCGCTCGTGGAAGAGGAAGAGATCCGCGAAGTAGTGGACACGCTTCGCTCACCCTGGATCACGACGGGTCCCAAGACGCGCCGCTTCGAAGAGGAGTTCACGGCCTTCGTGCGCGCTCCAGGAGCGCTGGCGCTGAACTCGTGTACGGCGGCGATGCACGTCGCGCTGGCGTGCCTCGACCTCGAGCACGGCGATGAGGTCATTACGACGCCGATGACGTTCACGGCGACGGCGAATGTGATCGAGCACGTCGGCGCGCGCCCGGTACTGGTCGACGTCGAGCCGGACACCTTGAACATCGATCCGAAAAAGGTCGAAGCGGCGATTACGCCGCGCACGCGGGCCTTGCTCCCGGTCCATTACACCGGCCATCCGGTGGAGCGGGACGCGCTCGACGAGCTCGCGCGGGCGCACAATCTCACGCTGATCGAAGACGCGGCGCACGCGCTGCCCGCGAGCTTCCGCGGCCGGCCGATCGGGTCCAGCCCGAATCCGGTGGCCTTCAGCTTCTACGCCACCAAGAACCTCACGACGGCAGAAGGCGGAATGCTCACGGCCCCGCCGGAATTCCTGGAGCGCGCCCGCATCATGGCGCTGCACGGGATGAGCCGGGACGCCTGGAAGCGCTACGACCAGGGCGGCAGCTGGCGCTACGAAGTGGTGGCCCCGGGCTTCAAGTACAACCTCACCGACGTAGCGTCCGCGATCGGACTGTGGCAGCTGCGCAAGCAGGAGCGGTTCCATCAGCGGCGCCTGCAGATCGTAAAGGCGTACCTGGAGGCGTTCGGCGCCGAAGAAGCGCTCGAGCCCCCGGTGCAGCGCCCGTACGTCGAGCACGCGTGGCACCTCTTCGTCCTGCGCATCCGTCCCCAGCTGCTGCGCATCGGCCGCGATCAGTTCATCGACGAGCTCACGAAGCGCAACATCGGGACGTCGGTGCATTTCATCCCGATTCACGTCCACCCCTTTTACCGGAAGAAATACGGGTACATCGCGAGCGACTACCCGGTGGCGTTCACGAACTTCGAGCGGATGCTGAGTCTTCCGTTGCACCCCGGACTCACCGATCAGGATGTCGGTGACGTCATCGAGGCGGTGCTGGACGTGGTCCAGACCTACCGCCGGTGAAATTCGCGTGGGTCGGGTTTCATGCCGAGGGACTGGCGGCGTTGCAGGCGTTGCTTGCCGCCGGTGCGCCGATCGCGGCCGTGCTGACGCTGAAGCCCGAGCTCGCCGCCAAGCGCTCCGGCGGCGTGGACTACGCGCCGGTGTGCAGCCAGTACGGGATTCCGCTGCACTACATCGCGGGGATCAACGAGCCCGAGGCGATGCAGATCCTCGCGGACCTCGCGCCCGACGTGATCTTCGTGATCGGCTGGCATCAGATCGCGCGGCCGCCGGTCATGAAGCTGGCGCGGCTGGGCTTGATCGGCGCGCACGCGTCGCTGCTCCCGCACAATCGCGGCTCCGCGCCGATCAACTGGACCATCATCCGCGGCGAGCGCGAGAGCGGCAACACGCTGATGTGGCTCGCCGAAGGCGTGGACGAAGGCGACATCATCGCGCAGCGCTCGTTCCCCGTCGGGCCCTACGACACCTGCGCCACGTTGTACGCGCAGGTGGCCGCCACGAACCGCGAGATGCTGCTCGAGCTGCTGCCGAAGCTGCTCGCGGGCGAGCGTCCCGGCCGCCCGCAGCAACGCAGCGACGAGCCGGTGCTGCGCCGGCGCCGCCCCGCCGACGGACGCATCACCTGGACCTGCCCCGCCCGGATGGTCTACGACTTCGTCCGCGCGCTCACGCGTCCCTACCCCGGCGCCTTCAGCTCCCTCGACGGCAAACAGTGGTGGATCTGGGAAGCGGCGCTGCCCCCCGACCGCGGCCCGGTGGGCGAGCCCGGCGAAGTGCTGGGACCGGTGGTGAGTCCGGCGCAGTCGGCCTGCGGTCAGCTCGTGGCGTGCGGCAGCGGCGCCGTCGTGCTGCTCGAAGTGGAAGACGAAGCCGGTACGCGGCTGCGCGGCCAGGCGCTCAGCGAGCAGCCGTGGACCGGCAAGCGCTGGAATGGGCAGGAAGGGGAATGCCATGAGTAAGCGCAGAGTGCTCGTCATTGCCGCGCATCCCGACGACGAATTGCTCGGGTGTGGCGGCACGGTCGCGCTGCACACCAGGGCCGGCGACGAGGTGACGTCGATCATCGTGTGCGAGGGCGAGTCGCTGCGCTATGGCCAGCAGGGCGTCGGCCAACCCGAGCACATCCGCAAGGCCGCGGCAACCCTCGGCGTGCGCGACGTGCGCCCGCTCGGCTTTCCCGATCAGCGGCTCGACACGATGCCGCTCACCGAGATCATCAATCCGCTGGATACGATCGTGAAGGAAGTCCAACCCCACGTCGTCTACTGCCAGTGGGGCGGCGACATCAACCGCGATCACCATTTGCTGTTCCAGGCCGCGCTCGTCGCGACCCGGCCGACCGCCTGCTGGGTCCGCGCCGTGTACGCGTTCGACACCGCGAGCAGCACCGAGTGGGCGTACCCCCGCACCTTCACCGCCGATACCTGGGTCGACATCTCGGCCACGCTCGAGATCAAGCTCGCGGCGATGGCGTGCTACACCAGCGAGCTCCGTCCCTATCCCCATCCGCGCTCGCTCGACGCGCTGCGCCACCGGGCCCTGGCCTGGGGCAACCAGCAGTGCCTCGAGGCCGCGGAAGTCTTCATGACCGTCCGCCGAACTCTCCATCATGGTGAAACGCCTGTTTGACATCGTCTGCGCGGGGGCGGCACTCGTCCTCACCGCGCCCATCATCGGCCTCGCCGCACTCGGCATCAAGCTGACCGATCCCGGTCCAGTGTTCTACCGGGCGCGGCGCGTCGGCTATCTCGGGCGCGAATTCACGATGTGGAAACTGCGGACGATGAAGGTCGATGGAGGCTCCGGAGGTCCGCGCATCACGGGCCATCGGGACGATCGGATCTCGACGATCGGCAGGATCCTGCGCAAGACGAAGATCGACGAGCTGCCGCAGCTCTTCAACGTCCTCAGGGGCGACATGGCGATCGTGGGACCCCGGCCCGAAGACCCGGCGATCGTGCGCGAGCATTACTCGTCCCCCGATCTCGAAACGCTCGGCGTGCGACCCGGGCTCGCGAGCCCGGGGAGCCTGTACCAGTTCACATCGGCCGAGACGCTGCTGCACCCCGACGATCCCGAGACGCATTACGTCGACAAGCTGCTCAAGACGAAGCTCGCGCTCGATCGGGTCTACATCCGGCGCGCGTCGCTGCGCCGGGACTTCGCGATCATCGCGCGCACCGCGCTGGCGATCGGCGCCGTGGCGCTCGGCCGCCGAAAGTTCAAGCAACCTCCCGAGATGCCCGCGGCACGCCGGTTGCTCGCTGAGGACTGCTGATGACTCCTTCAGCAACGATGCGCGTGCGCGAAGCGAGCGCGACGGAGCTCGCGAATTGGGACGCGATCGTGCGGCGCTTTCCCAACTACCGCCTGCCGCACACGCGTGCGTGGATCGATACCCTCGCGAGCTGCAATTGCGGCAAGCCGCTCTATCGGCTGCTCGAGGACGAGACCGGAATCGTAGGGTGCTTCCCCGGCCTGCTCGTCACCGTCGGCCGCTGGAAGCTGTTCGGCTCGCCGCTCGCCGGGTGGCAGACCGTGAGTCTCGGTCCCGCCTACGATCCCGCCCGGTTCGACACCGGCGCGTTCGCGTCGTCGGTCGTGTCGTACCTCGAGCGCGAGCACGACGTCGATCACATCGAGATGCTGCACCTCGGGCTCGATCCGGAGGGGATGCGCGCCGCCGGCTTCGAGGACGAGCCGGTCTTCACCTTCCGCGCGCCGCTCTACCCCAACGACGAGGCCCGCACCTTCAAGCAGCTGAAGATGAGCGCGCGCCGCAACGTGAAGCGCGCGCAGCGGCTCGGGCTCATCACGAAGTTCGAGGACGATGAGAGCTTCGTCGACGAGCACTACGCCCAGCTGAAGGAAGTCTATCGGCGCGGCGGATTCGCGGTCCCGTTCGGGAAGCAGCGCGTGCTCGAGTTTTTCCGGAAGCTGAAGCAGAGCGGAAACCTCATCGCGATCTCGGTCTATCTCCCGGGCGGGCGCGTGAACATCGCCACGGGGATCTTCTACGTCGAAGGGACCGAGCTGCTGCTGTGGATGTGGGCGCACCGCCAGCATTACCGCTGGTATCGCCCCACCGAGCTCATGACCTGGACGGTGATGCAGCGGGCGATCGAGCTCGGCTGCACCACGTTCGACTTCATGGGCGGCGGCGAGTTCAAGATCAAGTTCGGCGCCGAGCCGGATCGGCGGAAAGTGCGCTGGCTGCGCGGGCGCCGGCCGTGGCTCATGAAGGCGCGCAGGGTCGCGAAACGGGTCTACGGGTGGCAGCAGTCGCTGCGCGGCCGAGCCTCGCTCGTCACGCGTCAGGCCACCGGGTTCATCGGGCGGGCGGGACGTCCCGCGCACCCCACCCGCCCCCCGGCCGTGGTGCTCGGCGACATCGACCTCGTGCGCGCGCTCGGGTGCGCGCGCATTCCCTCCACGGTGCTCGCGCCTCCGGGCGCGCCGGTGCGCTACTCGCGCCACACCCGCGCCGTATTCCCGTGGCATAACGCGTGGGACAGCCAGGAGCCGCTGGTCGAGTCGCTGGTCCGCTTCGGTCAGGCGCAGCCCGAGCCGCCGTGCCTGTTCTATCAGGAAGACCGGACGCTGCTGATGGTGTCGCGGCATCGGGAACGGCTGCGCGAGGCGTTCCGGTTCGTCGTGCCCGACGCCGAGCTGGTCGAGCAGCTCGTGGACAAATCCCGGTTTCAGGCGCTCGCCGCCAAACTCGATTTGCCGGTGCCCGCCGCGCGGGTGATCAACCCGGGCGACCCGGAGCCGGGCGACGATTTCCCGATCCCGTTCCCGTTGATTCTGAAACCGCTGGTGCGGATTCCGGCGCGCTGGGAACCGATCGCGAGCGCGGGCAAGGCGATCTCGGTGCAGTCCATGCGCGAGCTGCGTGAGCTATGGCCGCGCATCATGGCCGCGAATCTCGCGCTGCTCGCGCAGGAGCTGATTCCCGGCGCCGAGACGAGCATCGAGAGCTATCACGCCTACGTGGACGAGCGCGGCGCGATCGCCGGCGAGTTCGCGGGAAAGAAAATTCGCACCCTGCCGCCCGCTTACGGCGACAGCACCGCCCTCGAGACCAGTGATGCGCAGGACGTGTTGGCGCTTGGCCGGGCGTTGGTGAAACGGCTGCAATTCCGCGGCGTGGCGAAGTTCGATTTCAAGCGCGACCTCGACGGACGGCTGCGGCTGCTCGAGGTGAATCCGCGTTTCAACCTTTGGCATCACCTCGGCGCCGTCGCAGGCGTGAACCTCCCCGCACTCGTTTATGGCGATTTGATCGGGGCGCCACGCCCCATGATGGTGCCCGCGCGCGCCGGCTACCGCTGGTGCAAGCCGTGGAAAGACCTCTCCGCCGCGCGCGCGTCAGGCATGTCCTTTGCCCAATGGGTCCCGTGGGTCATTCAGTGCGAAGCCAAGAGCGGCTTCGCATGGGACGACCCGTTGCCGTTGATCGGCGCGACGCTCCGCCGCGGGATCGAAACACTGGGGCACACTGTCCGCCGCACCAAGGAACCGCCGCTGACGCTTCGCAGCGCCAAGGAGTGACTGTGAGACCTGCCATGATGCTGTTGCTGCGCGCCCTCGTGATTCTCGGCGCCGTACTCGCGGTGCTCTCGTGCGACTGACGCTGTTCAGGATTCTGGGCGGCCGTGCCGACTGCCGGCGGCACGGTCTCCGCTCGTACCGGCACCGGCCTGTGCTTGCAAGCGATTCACGTTTTCACTCAAGGAGAGACGAAGTATGAGGTTCACTAACCGCTCCATGGTTCGAGCCGCGCTGGTGCTCGCCGCCGCCGGCACGATCGGCGCCTTCGGCGCCTGTAAAGAAGACACCGTGACCAACCCACCCCCGCCCCCACCGCCGCCGCCGCCGACGCTGGCCGCGCCGACGGGATTGACCGCGACGCCGATGTCGCAGACGCGGGTCGATCTGGCGTGGACCGACAACGCGACCACCGAGACCGGCTACAAGGTCGAGCGGTGCAGCGGCGCCGGGTGCACGACGTTCGCGCAGATCGGCGCGAACCTGGCCGCGAACGCCGCGACGTATGTCGACTCGGTCGGGCTCGCGGCGTCGACGCAGTACACCTATCGCGTCTCGGCATTCGACGCGACGACCAGCTCGGCGTTCGCGACCGCGACGGCGACGACGACGGGTGTGACCACAGTTCCTGGATTCACGATGGTGGGCGCCGGCGAGATCTCGACGTGCAACAGCGATGCTGGCCCGAAGGCCACTGCGGCACTGGTCGATAACATCCTGAAAAACGACACGAGCGCGATCGCGTTCACTGTCGGCAACAATCTGGCCGACATGACCGCGGGAACCACGTTCCAGAGCTGCTTCGTGGGCAAGGGGTGGGATGCGTTCCGGTCGCGGACCTGGTATGCGATTGGGACCGGTGACTTCGGCAGCGACCGCGGACCTGATGGTGTATATGGCTACCTCGGCGATCGGACCGGCCCGGCTCACAAGGGGTGGTTCTCGTTCGACAAGGGCAGCTGGCACATCGTCTTCCTGAACACGTCCGATTGGGAGCATGGCGCGGCGACGACGTTCGGCGTGACCGACGGCGATCCCGCGACACCGGGCGTACAGGAAATTCAGGTTCCTTCCGAACAGGCTGAATGGCTTGCGACAGATCTCGCGGCGAACACGAAGCCGTGCATCGCCGTGATTTCGTGGGAGCGGCGCTTCTACACCACGAGCCTGGGTGAGCAAGGCAAGAACTTCAACATGGTTCGCATGGCCGGCACCATGAAGCAGTACGGTGTCGATCTGCTGATCAGCGCGAAGGACAAGCTGTACGCCCGGTTTGCACCCGCCGACGTTCGTTCCGCGAGCCCCGACCCGACGGGCTTCCGTCAGTTCATCGTCGGAACCGGCGGCCGGTCGTTCGACAACCCCGGCGGCCCTGCCACTCCAGCGCTGCGTGAAGCGCAGATCGTCGACAGCTGGGGTGTGTTGAAGCTCACGATGAAGGACAACAGCTACGACTGGGAGTTCGTCAACGCGACTCCCGGTGGCCCGACCGATTCTGGTTCGGCGACCTGCCACTAAGCACGCGGCATAGGAGACGCTCCGATGGCGAGATTCGACGGTCGTATGCTGGCAGTAGCGCTGCAAGCGCTGTTGCTCGGATGCGGCCGCGAATCGCGCCAGCCGGAGCGTCCCGTTGCGGCACCTTCACCCGCGGTCCAACCGCAGACGGTGCCACCCGAAGAACCCGCTCCCGCTCCCAAGGCCGGTCCGCAAAAGACGCCGAAGGACACGAGCGACAATCACGACTACCCCTGGCAGTCCGGCCCCATCGCATCACTATGATCGCACGCACCCTTGTCCGCATGTGCGGAGTTTTTCTATTGGTGGTCACCGTGACCTGCGGCGGCCCCAACGAGCCCCGCGGCAACCTCCATGTCACGCTCGGCACGCTCCCCTCGGTTCCGCTCGCCGCGACGTTCGCCCTCCCGGTGACGTTCAGCGACTCGAGCAACCAGGGCCCCTGGAGCTACTCGATCAACTGGGGCGACGGCAACAGCTCCACCGGATCGGTCGGCACGCAGGGCGCGCTTCCCGCGACGCACACCTACACGAACAACGGGAACTACCGCGTCGACGTCAGCGTGACGAACGCGCGCGACGCCAACGGCTCGGCATCGCTCAACCTCACGACCGGCGATCCCGTCATCCTCGCCGCGGGCGACATCGGCGACTGCCTTCGGACTTCCGACGACGCCACGGGCCAGACGCTCGATACCATCCCGGGCATCGTCATGCCGCTCGGCGACAACGCCTATCTCGACGGCACGCCCGAGGAGTACGCGAACTGCTACGACCCGGCGTGGGGCCGGCAGAAGTACCGCACACGCCCCGTCGCCGGAAATCACGACTACAACACCTCGGGTGCGGCCGGCTACTACGGCTATTTCGGCGCCGCCGCCGGCGACCCCACGAAAGGCTATTACAGCTTCACGGCCGGGAGCTGGTTCGTGCTGGTGATCAATACCGGCACCGACCGCCCCGTGAATTACGAAGCCGGCTCGCCGCAGGAGCAATGGATCCGCGCCGAGCTCGCCGCGCACACCGAGCAATGCACGCTCGCCGTGTGGCACCATCCGCGGTTCTCAACAATCAAGGACCGCGCTCCGATCCGCCCCGAAGTGACGGCGATCTGGAATGCGCTGTACGAGTACGGCGTGGATCTCGTGCTCAACGGTCACGATCACTCGTATCAACGCTTCGCGCCCCAGAAGCCCGACGGCACGCTCGATAACGCTTTCGGCATCCCTCAGATCGTCGTGGGCACGGGCGGCGGCGAAGGACTGTACGCGTTCGGGCCGATTCCCGAGGGCTCGAACAGTGAAGTGCGCAACAACGACACCTGGGGCGTTCTGAAACTCACGCTCAAAAACGCCGGCTATGACTGGCGTTTCATCCGCTCGGCCGGCGGCACATTCACCGATTCCGGCTCTGGCACTTGTCACGGGAGACCGCAGTGACGTCGCGTCCAGCATTCGTGTTCCTGCTCATCGCTCTGGGTGTCGCATGCCGTGAGACGGTCAATCCACCGCCTCCCCCACCGCCGGTGTCGCCGCCACCGCCGCCGCCCAACAGCCCGCCGGTGGCCGTCGTGGGTGGCCCGTATAGCTCGTCCACGGGCACGGTGAACTTCGACGGCAGCGCCTCATCAGATCCGGACGGCGATGCCTTGACGTTCAGCTGGACGTTCGGCGATGGCGCGAGCTCGACCGACATGAAGCCTTCGCACACCTACGCGCAGGACGGTGACTACAACGTCGCGCTGACGGTGACCGACGCGCGCGGGGCGAAGAGCCCACCCGCGGCGACCACCGCCGAGGTGGCGCGGCCGTCCGCCTCGAGTGTCGTGTTCATGGGTGCCGGTAACATCGGCGACTGCAGCTCTTCGAATGACAACCGCACCGCGGCGCTGATCGCCGCCGAGCCGGACGCCGTCGTCTTCACGCTCGGCGACAACGCGTTTCCCAACGGCACCGACACCGACTACGACGACTGCTACTCGCCGAGCTGGGGGCAATTCAAGGCGCGGACGCATCCCACCCTCGGCAACCATGAGTACAACATGGGCAATGCCGATGGCGCGTTCGACTACTTCGGGGGCGCGGTCGGCGAACGGGGCAAAGGATGGTACAGCTACGACGTCGGCCAATGGCACGTGATCGTTCTCAACGACAACCTGCCGTTCGTGCAATTCGGTCCTGGCTCGGAACAGCGTCAGTGGCTCGTCGATGACCTGGCCGCGAACAGCCGGAAATGCACCATCGCCATGTGGCACGTGCCGATGTGGCAATCGTCCAATTCCGCGGGCGGCATTTCGAACAGCGAGCGCAAGACGTTGTGGGACGCGCTGTACGCGGCGGGAGTGGAGATCGTCCTCAACGCCCAGCCACACCATTACGAGCGGCTGAAGCCCATGACGCCGAGCGGCGCCGTCGATGACGCCAAGGGGATCCGCGAGTTCATCGTCGGTACCGGTGGCGGAGAAGGGACCAGCCTGCCCACGGTTGCGGTGCACCCGAACAGCGAAGTGCGCGGCTCTGCGTTCGGCGTGCTGAAGCTGACCCTGAAGATCGACAGCTACGACTGGGTGTTCGTCCCCGTTGCCGGCGCCTCGTTCAGCGACACGGGGTCGGGAACATGTCATTGAGCCTGCTCCCCACCGCCGCTCCGCCGCGCAGCGGTTCGGTTTCCCCTGCCCCGCTCGTCTCGCGACTCGGGTCCACGCTCGCGAATCGCGGCGTCTCGTATTGCCAGTGGAAGGGTCACGGCAAGCGCGAGCGCTGGGAGAGCGGCCGCGGCGATATCGATTTGCTGGTCGACAGCGCGTCGTACGCGGACTTTGTGGACGTCGTGAACGGGCTGGGATTCAAGCTGGCGCTGCCACCGGCCGGCCGAGAGGCCGCGGGGATCGTGCATTTCTTCGGGCTCGACGAGCGCACCGGACTGTTGATTCACCTCCACGTCTATCAGCGGCTCGTGGTGGGCCTGCCCTGGCGAACCCATTACCGCCTCCCGCTCGAGAAGGCGATGCTCGAGTCCGCGCAGCATCGCGGCGGCAGCGGAGCGATCTTCAAGACCGCCGCGCCCGAGCTCGAGCTGATCGTCGCCGTCGTGCGTCTGTCGCTGCGGCACATGGTGCGCGACTCGCTCAGGCGCCGGACTCCGGCGTGGCTGATCGGTGCCCTGAACGAAATCGACCGGCTCGAAGAGCAGGTCTCACCTGACGTCGTCGTCGCGGCGCTGCGCCGGCACTTGCCCGAGGTCAGCGTCTCGCTGTTTTCGCGCTGCCGCGATGCGCTGCAGCCGGGCGCGCTGCCGCGCCGTCGCCTGGCCGCGCGCGCGCTGCTGGCGCAGGCACTCTCGGCGCACGCCTGGCGCCCGCCGGTGTTTGGAATCGCCGAACGACTGTGGCGGCGCGTCCGTCCCACGGGTCAGCGACTCGCGAGCGGAGGGTCGGTCGTGGCGCTGCTCGGCGGCGACGGTTCCGGGAAATCGACCTGTGCCGACGCGCTCGAGGCATGGCTCGAATCCTCGCTCGCCACTACGCACGTGCACCTGGGCCGCCCCACGCGCAGCCTCGCCACGCTCGTCGTCGGCGGAGTGCTGAAAATCCTGCGCCGCGCGCAGGCCTCCTCACGCGTCATCACGCACGGCGAGCTGCTGCGGATGGCCTGCACCGCGCGCGACCGCTACGCCCTCTACCGGCGCGCGCGCCGCTTTGCCGCCGGCGGCGGCATCGCGATCTGCGAGCGCTATCCCCTGCCCGAAGGGTGGGCGCTCGCCGGGCCGAGCGAGTTCCAGGGCCGCGCGCTCGACGCGCAGTCCCCGTTCGCGAACAGGCTGCGGGCGTGGGAGCGACGCTACTACGAGCGGATGAGCGCGCCCGATGTGCTGTTCCTGCTGCGCCTCGATCCCGAGACCGCCGTCAGCCGCAAGCCGTCCGAGCCGGCCGACTACGTCCGCGAGCGGGCCCGCAAGACCGCCGAAACCGATTGGACCAGGAGCGGCGCGCGGATCATCGACGCCGCCCAACCGCTGCCGCAGGTCGTCGCGAAGCTCAAATCGGAGCTCTGGAGCACGCTGTGAGCCGGAATCGCGCAGTGATCGTCGAGCTGGTGGGACCGGCCGGCGCCGGAAAAACCACGCTCGCACGCGGCGCGAGCGACGCCGACGCCTCGATCAAGTCCGGGCTTTCGCTCTGGGGACTGCCCAGGCGCCGGCTGATGCGCAGCGCGATGGCGCTGTTGCCCACGATACTCGGCGCGACGATGGAGCGCGCGCCCCTCAAGGCCGCCGAGATCGCGCAAATGGTGCGGCTCGGCGCGCTGCGCCAGGTGGTGGAGGAAGAAGCGCAGCGCCACCGCGTCATCCTGCTCGACGAAGGGCCGGTGTTCGCGCTCAGCTGGCTCGACGTCTTCTTCAACCGCAACGGCGATCGTGTGCCCGCCGGCTGGCGCGCGCGCGTGATCGACCAGTGGGCCTCGATGCTCGACCTCGTCGTCTTCATCGACGCGACCGACATCACGCTCGCCAATCGCATCCGCACACGCGACAAGCCGCACATGGTGAAGACGATGTCGGATGCCGAAATCTTCGGCTTTTCCGCCGGGTTCCGCCGCGCGTTCGAGCGCACGATCGGCGAGCTGGCGCAGGTCGGCGACCTCCACATCGACACACTCAGTACCGAGACCGGGCTTCAGGACGAAAACACCGCGGAGCTGATGTCGCGGCTGAAGCTGCGCCGCAATGGCCACTGACGCCGCGGCGGTGAATCCGCTCGAGACGCCCACACCGCTCGAGCAGGCAAAACCGACGCGCCGGCCCGCGCAGCTCACGCGCCGGGCCTCGCTCACCGCCGTCGCGTCGCTGCTCGATTACACCGTCAAGGCCGCGGTCCAGCTCGTCATCACGCCGATTCTCGTCGGCGGGTTGGGCCGCTCGCTCTACGGCATCTGGGAGATGCTGAACCGCCTGATCGGCTACATGGCGGCGACCGACGGCCGCCCCACCGAAGCGCTGCGGCTGCTCGTTGCCCAGCAACAATCGGCGGACGACGACACCAGGCGCCGCAGCGTGGGGGCCGCCGTCGTCGTCTGGGTGATCATGCTCCCGTTCGTCGCGCTCATCGGCGGGGTTCTGGCCTGGTTCGCCCCGGCCATCACGCACGCCCCGGAGGCGGATCAGACCGCTGTGCGGCTCGCCTGCGGCCTGCTGGTGTTCAGCTTCATGCTCACGGGCCTCGCCGCGATCCCGGAGTCGGTCCTGCGCGGGATGAACCTCGGCTACAAGCGCATGGGACTTCAGGCGGCGCTGTCGATCGTCGTCGGCATCCTGATGGCGACGGCCGTCAAGGAAGGCTGGGGGCTGCCCGGGATGGGTGGCTCGCAGATCGCGCGCGCGGTGATCACGGGACTCGTGTTCTGGCTGCTCGTCCGCAAATACCTTCCCTGGTTCCGGATCTCCAAACCGGCGCGGGCCGCCGTGAAATCGCTGTTCAGCATGAGCGTGTGGCTCTCGCTGGGCGACCTCCTCGCCAAGCTGATGCTCGCCAGTGACGTCATCATTCTCGGCTGGATCATCTCCCCCGCGGCCGTCACCACCTACGTGCTCACCGGCTACGCCGCCAAAACGGGACTCGGCGTGTTCGTGTTCATGGCCGGCGCCGCCATGCCCGGGCTGGGGGGCGTGCTCGGCGAAAAGAAATTCGCCCGCGCCTGCCAGATCCGGCACGAGCTTCGCATGCTGACCTGGCTGTTCACCACCGTCGTGGGCGCCACGATCCTCGTGTGGAATCACTCGTTCCTGCACCTCTGGGTCGGCAGCCGCAATTACGCCGGCCCCTGGGTCGATCTGTTGATCGTGTGCATCGTGCTGCAGACCGCCTTCATCCGCACCGATTCCTACATCATCGACGCGGCGCTGCGCCCGCGCGGCCGCGTGCTGATCAGCGCGATCACCGTGGTCGCCACGCTCGCCCTCGGCATCGTGCTGACGCACGCGTGGGGCATCATCGGCCTGTGCATCGGCCTGCTCGCCGGACGGGCTATCCAGTCGATCGCCTATCCCCTCATCGTGCGGTCGTGCCTCGACAAGCCCAGGCTCGAGATGGCGCAACGGCTTGCCGCCGCGCGCATGGCGATCACGACGGCGCTGCTGTTTGCGGCCGCGACCCTCGCCGGCCGCTCCCTCGTCGCGTCGAGCTGGCCCGTGTGGGCCGCCGGCGTGGCGCTCAGTGTGGTGGTATTCGCGGCGTTGACCTTGCTGCTTGGCCCGACCCCTGGTGACCGGCGGGCCATCGTCACGCGCGTGCGGACTATGGTCACCGGGCTCAGGCAAAAAGGCTGATGTGCGGACTCGCGGGACGTTTTCACGCTGAACGGCTTCCATCGGCGCCGGACTGGCACCGGCGCGCCGACAAACTCCTCGCTCATCGCGGCCCTGACGGGTCGGGCCACTGGGCCGACGACCGGTGCGAGCTGGTCCATCGCCGGCTCGCGCTCCTCGACCTGTCACCGGCGGGCGCGCAGCCGCTCACCAATGAAACCGGCGACACGTGGGTCGTCTTCAACGGCGAGATCTACAATCACCAGGCGCTGCGCGATCTGCTGGTCGCGCGCGGCCACGTATTTCGCGGCCGGAGCGATACCGAGGTCCTGGTGCATCTGTACGAGGAGAAGGGCGAGCGCCTGTGCGAGTTTCTGCGCGGGATCTTTGCCTTTGCGATCTACGATCGGCGCCGGCGCCGGCTGCTGCTCGCGCGCGACCGCTTCGGCGTAAAGCCGCTGTTCTACGCGAACACCGAAGGGCAGCTCGTGTTCGCGAGCGAAATCAAGGCGATTACCGCGTTCCCGAATTTCCGGCCGACGCTCGACCGGCAAGCGTGCTGTGATTACCTGGGCCTGGGCTACATCCCCGAGCCCGCGACCGGATTCAACGAGATCCGGGCGCTGACCCCGGGAGCCGTGCTCGTCGTCGAAGACGGCCAGGGTCGGACGCGTTCCTACCAGCGCGTCGCCGCCCGCCCCGATCCCAACCGCAAGCTCGAAGAAGCGGTCGAGCAGGCCGCCACCAGGCTCGTCACGGCCGTCCACCGGCAATCGGAAGCGGACGTCCCCGTTGCGGCGCTGCTGTCCGGCGGCATCGACTCATCGCTCGTCGTGGCCGCGCACAGTCAGAGGCGCCGGACGACGACGTTCAACGTTCGCTTCCCGGTCGAGGGCGAAGACGAGACCCCCGTGGCGCTCGCAGTCGCGCGGCATTTCGGCACCGATCACCATGTGATCGAGCCGCGCGACTGGTCGCTCACGCCCGACACGGTGCTCGGCATTCTGCGCCACTTCGATCAGCCCTTTGCCGACACGAGCTGCATCCCGATGTACTGGGTGGCGCGCGCGATTCGCGAGCAGGGCATCATCTGCGCGCTGTCCGGCGACGGCGGCGACGAGGCGTTCGGGGGCTACCAGCGCTTCTGGCGCGCCAATCGCCTGGTGCAGCTCATGCGGCTTCCGGGCTGGGCCCGGACCGCGGTCCAATCCGCCGGCACGGCGCTCACTCCGTGGACGCGCGATCTGGGCCGCCAGGTCGCGAAGGCGACCGTGCTCGCCGAAGCAGGGATTTCCGACGCCTCCGTGCTGCTCGCGGGGCTGTCGAACTATCTCGCCGAAGATCAGAAAGCGGCGCTACTGCTTCCTCCCGCGGCCGAGCAGATGTTGCCCGTGTACCGGCACTTCAACGGCTTCCGGCCCGCCGGGGTGAGCGATCTCGAGGAGCTGTCGCGCCGCATGACGGACAAGCTGTTCGCCGTCGGGCTCCCGTCCGACATGCTGCGCAAGGTGGACATGATGAGCATGCGCGCCGGCATCGAGGTGCGGGTGCCGCTGCTCGACGAAGACGTCGTCGACGTCGGCCTGACCCTGCCCCACCGGCTCAAGACCAATGGCCGCGAGGGGAAGCTCGTGTTGCGGGCTGTTGCGCAACGCTGGCTCCCGGACACGGCGGTTCGGCACCCCAAGCACGGATTTCACGTGCCGCCGACCCTGCTCGGCACTGCCGCGATATCGAACCTGTGCGACGAGCTGCTGCTCGGGAGTGATGCGCGAGTGGGGTGGTTCCTCAATCGGGCTCTCTTGTGCGACTGGGTCATGCGGTTCCGGGCGACGGCGGGCCGGCGCGTCGGCGGAGCCATCAGCCACGCGGGGCTCTACCAGCGCGTGTTTACGCTGCTCGCGCTCGAATTATGGATGCGCGACTACGGGCTGAACTGGTGACGCCATGAAATCATCCCTTCGAGCTAGATCGGTTCGGTCACGAACGCGCGCGAGGAGTCGGAACGGCCCGATTCGTGCATTCAGGAAGCGTCGATCACACAAGAACGGGTCAATGATCGTCGAACTCGTCGGGCCGGCGGGCGCCGGCAAGTCGACGCTCGCGCAGAACGTGCATCGCGCGGACTCGAGCGTGCACGTGGGACTCAGTCTCTGGGGATTGCCACGGCGCCGGTTGATTGCCGGCGCCATCGGCTTGATCCCCACGATCGTCGGCGCCGCGGCTCGCAAGCGACGCCTGCGCTGGCGTGAGATCGCTCAGATGATCCGGCTCGATGCGCTGCGTCGCGTGCTGCGGCGCACCAAGGCCCGGAAGCGCGGCATCATCCTGCTCGATGAGGGACCGGTGTTCGGAATCAGCTGGCTCGACCTGGCATTCGCGAAGCGGGGCGCGATGGCGCCCGAGAAATGGCGCCGTCGCTCGCTTCGCAAATGGGCGGGCCTGCTCGATACCGTGATCCTGCTCGACGCGCAGGACGCGACGCTGGCCGGCCGGATCCGCACGCGCGCCAAGCGCCACCGCATGATGAAGGGTACCGATCGCGCGATCGAGCGGTTCGCGAACGATTTCCGCGAGGCGTTCGAACGCGTGGTCAGCGAGCTCGCCGAAAGCGGGCCGGCGCGCGTCGTCGTGGACCAGGTACGGACCGATGGACGCCTCGACCACAGCGCGACGCGGCTCCGCGCCGCGCTCGCAAAGCATAGCCGTGGCCACTAACGCCGGCGTTGCCGCCTTTCCGGCGTACGCGTCGAGCGCCGCGCGCGAGCGCAGCGCGGTCAACGTGCTCGTGCGGCTCGCGTTCTACCTGTTCGTCTTCTCGATCCCGTTCGAGCTGCCGCACCGCACCTTCCCGGTCGAGATTCCGACGATCACGGGCGCGCTGTTCCTGCTGTTCACCCTCCTCCAGCCCAGCACCAGCTATCGCCGGATCCCCGGCGCGGTGCTCTGGTTCGTGACCTACCTCTGGATGTTCGGCTTGAGCACGCTCGTCAGTCGCGCGTCGCAGACGTTCCTCGTGCTCCAGCTGTTTTTGCTGATGCTGCAGCTCGTCCTGATCCTGTGGGCCGGGTTCAACCTGCTGCGCGATCGCACCGTGCTGCGCGGCGTGGTGCTGACGTTCGCCGTCGCGATCGCGCTCCGCGCCCTGCTGCAGCTGCTGGGCATCGGCGCCACCGCGCGTGAAGTGTGGACCGGCGGCGTACGCGTCACCGCGTTCGGCCAGAATCCCAACTGGAGCGCCATCGTGCTGTCGGCCGGAACGATCACCCTGCTCAGTCTGCGGCCCCGGCTGATCACCTGGCCCCTCGCGGCCATCACGGTCGCCGCGATCGTGCAAACCGGATCGCGCGGCGGCCTCGTTGCGCTGGCGATCGGGCTGCTCATCTGGGCCTGGGGTCTGGGACGCTCGACGGCGGCACGGATTCGCGGCCTGTGCTTCGGACTGCTGGGGCTCGCCGTGCTGGGCGTCGGGGTCATGCGCTCCGACATGATGCGCACCCGGCTCGAGGCGGCGGCAGAGGAAGGCTCGCTCGCAGGGCGCGAGCGGATTTACCCGGCCGTGCTCGGGATGATCAGCGAGAAACCGATCCTGGGCTGGGGCCCGATCGAGAATCAGTACGAGATCGCGGCACGCATCGGTGAGGAGAAAAAAGACAAGCGGGACGCGCACAACATCGTGTTCGATCTCATGTCCTCCACGGGCCTGTTGGGAACCGTCCCGTTCTTCATCGGCCTGGGCCTGTGCGTCGCGAGCGGCTGGCGCGCGCGCCGGGGGCCGTACGGCATTTTCCCGTTCGCGCTGCTCATGACGACGCTGATGGGCTGCGTCAGCGGCACCTGGATCGCCTCGAAAGTCCTCTGGCTCGCGTTCGCGATCGCGCTGGCGACCGGCGAACGCGCCACCGTGCAACGCGTCCAGCGACTGCAGGAGGCACGGTGAGACTGGCGGTCTTCACGAGCAAATATCCCGCGCAGGTCGCGACGTTCTTCGAGCGCGACATGCGCTCGCTGATCGAAGCGGGCGCCGAAATCGACGTCTTTTCCATCGCGCCGCTCGATCCGTCGCAGTGGAAGCATTCGCTCGACCTGCTGGGTCCCGAGCGGCTGCCCCGCGAGCGCGTCCATCATCTCTCGCACCGCGACACGCTCGGGAGCGCTCGGCGCGTGCTCGAGAAGGGCGGCAAGGGAGCGCGGCTCCGGCGCGATACGCGCGCGATTCTGAAGTCGGCCGCGCGGCACGGCGCGGTCCCGCTCGCCAAGACCGCCTATGTGCTTCCCAAGGCCTGGGCCTGGGCCGCCGAGTATCTCGCCGCGGCCGACGCGCCGCGCTACGACCATGTGCTGGGCTATTGGGGCAACTATGCCGGCACCTGCGCCTATGCGTTTCACCGGCTGGCCACGCCCGACGTGCCGTTCTCGCTCTGGCTCCACGCGGGCACCGATCTGTACCGCACCCCGGTGTTCATGCGCGAGAAGCTGCTCTACGCCGACAACATCATCACCTGTTGTGAGTTCAACGTCGGCTACATGAGCACCGCCTTCGCCGACATCGCATCCCGGTTCGTCCCCAAGGTGCACGTGTGCCATCACGGCCTCGACATCGCCACCTTCCCGTACCGGACCGATGGGCGCCCCGGCAACCGGGTGCTCGCCGTGGGGCGCCTCGCGAAGCACAAGGGCTTCGACTATCTGATCCGCGCCGCGCAGCTGCTCACCCAGCGCGGCACCGACGTCGTGATCGAGCTCATCGGCGAGGGAGCCGAGCAGCGCGCGCTCGCCGCCCTGGCGCACGAGCTCGGCATCGCCGATCGCGTGCAGTTCCGCGGCTTTCTGCCCTTCCCCAAGGTCCGTGAGGCGATGGGCGCGGCGACCGTGCTGGTGCATCCGTCCGACGGTCTGGGCGACGGGCTGCCCAACGTGGTTCGTGAAGCGATGGCCGTCGGCACGCCGGTGATTGCATCCGACGTCGCCGGCATTCCGGACGCGCTCCAGGACGGGTGCGGCGTGCTGGTGCCGCCCAAGAACGTCGAAGCGCTCGCCGAAGCGATCGGTGCTTTGCTGCGCGATCCGGGCGAGCGCGCGCAGATTGCCGAGCGGGCCCGCCGCCGCGCCGAGGAACGCTACGACCTGTGGCGCAACGGCGCGAAGCTCGCCGAGCTGATGCGCACGTCGAAACGAGGCAGCGGCCGGCCCGCCTACGCGCTCGCGACCAATGGCGGACATCCGCGCCGCGAGCAGCACGAGCTCGCCGCGTTGCAGCTCCTCATCAAGCCACCGCAGAGCAGTCATGAGCTCGACGACCTCGATTGGAGTCAGCTCCGGTCGACCGCGCAGCGTGGAGGAGTGCTGGTGCGTCTGGCCGATGCACTGGCCTGCGGGGCTGGAGGCGAACCGCTGCCGCCGCGTTTCACCGCGGCGGCCGCGGAAGCATGTGCCACGGCGCAGCGCGTCGTGGAGGTCGTCGAGCGTCTGAGCAGTCGCTGCGACCGGCTTGGGTTGGGGCACGCGTTCCTGCGAACGGTGGAATCGTATCCGGACGCGGGCCCCACGATCGAGCTGCTCGTGGGTCACCCGAAGGCGGCTATCGACAGGCAGATCCTCGCCGAGCTGCCGGCGACGCCGCGACACGCCTCCGTTCATCACCGCGTGGCCAATGTCACGAGCTACACCGCCGCCTACGGCATTCGAATCTTCATTCGCCATGGCCGGCTCGGCCGGCTGGGAGAGCACGCGCGGTTTGCGCGGATCCTGCTGACGCACGCCCGCGCCGTCAGGTTCGGCGCCGTGACCTGCCCGGCCCCGTCTCAGGCCGATCACCTGATGCTGCTCGCCATGCACCAGCTCTATACGAGACCGGCGCTCAGGCTGTCCGATCTGTTCGGCGCCATCGACTCGATTCGTCTCGGACAGGTGGACTGGGACAACCTGTTCGCGACGGCGGTGTCGCTCGCGCTCGTCCCTGCTGTTGGCTCGTACCTGCATTACGTGAACCGGATGCACCGGGCGGCGACTCGTCAGGCGCTGATGCCTCCCGAACTCCTTACGCGGTTTGAAGCCGCACCAGACGACATGATATCCGACAGCGCGTACTTCCCGCGCGTGCAGGCGGCCGCACGGCTCTACGTGCGGCACATTCGCTCGACGCTCGAGTCCGGACGCTGGCACAGCGCGGCCCGGCTGTTTCTGGTCCCGCTGATGGCGCTGCTCACGGCCGGCAGCCATCGCCAGGGAGGGAGCCGGTCATGAATCGCCACCTGCTCCGGATCTATCACCGCCTTCCGTCCCGCGCCCGTCATGCCGCGGCCACGCTGCGCGGCTGGTACCTGAACCGCTGGCGCTACGGGGCCGAAAGCGAGCAGCTGGTCGAAGAGGCGCTCGCCCGCGACACCTGGACCACGGCGCAGTGGGCCAAATGGCGGGAAGAGCGGATCGCCTACATCCTGCACCGCGCCGCCACGCGGGTCCCCTATTACCGGGACCATTGGGAAGAGCGGCGCCGGCGTGGCGATCGCGCGTCGTGGGAGCTGCTCGAGAACTGGCCCATCCTCGAGAAGGACGAGGTGCGCGAGAACGCGCGCGCCTTCGTCGCCGACGACTGCGACCCGCGCAACATGTTCCACGAGCAGACCAGCGGCACCACCGGCAAGCCGCTCGACATCTGGCGGACCCGCATCACCGTCTCGACGCTGCACGCGATTGCCGATGCGCGCACGGGCCGCTGGGACGGAATTCCGCCCCGCGTGCGCTGGGCGCGGCTCGGCGGGCAGCTCGTCACTCCCGTGAAGCAGCGCCGTCCGCCGTTCTGGGTGTGGAATGCGGCGATGCGCCAGCTGTATCTGTCGTCGTTCCACCTCGCGCCCGACCTCATTCCGCACTATCTCGACGCGCTCAAGCGCTATCGAATCGTCTATCTGGCGACCTACCCCTCCTCCGCGCATGCCCTGGCGCAGGAGGCGCTCCGCCTGGGACGCTCGGATCTGCGTATGTCGGCGGTTTACACCAACGCCGAGCCGGTGCTGCCGGAGCAGCGCGCCACGATCGCGGCGGCCTTCCAGTGTCCGGTGCGCGAGACTTACGGGATGGCGGAATCGGTCGCCGCGGCGAGCGAATGCCCGGCCGGGCGGCTCCATCAGTGGCCGGAGTTCGGTCACGTGGAATTCCACGAGCACGGCGAGCTGATCTGCACCGGCCTGCTCAATCCCGACATGCCGCTGATTCGCTACCGCGTGGGCGATCGCGCCCAGCCGCCGGCGGCGAGCGGTCCCTGCCCGTGCGGCCGAGGTCTGCCGCTGTTCGGCCGGGTGGAAGGGCGCATGAACGACCTCCTGTTCACGAGCGACGGCCGGCCGGTGTTCTGGCTGAACCCGGTGTTCTACGGACTCCCGTTGCGCCAGTCGCAGATCATCCAGGAGCATCTCGACGTGCTGCGGGTCCGCGTAACGCCGGCTCCCGGATTCAGCGCGACCACCGAGCGCACCATCATCGAGCGGCTGCGGGAACGGATGGGGGAGGTACGCGTGATCGTCGATCGAGTCACGGAAGTGCCGCGGACCACGAACGGCAAGCTGCGCGCCGTCGTGTGCCAGCTGCCGGCGGATGAGCGCGCGACCCTGCTCAACGGGGCGCGCGCATGATCCCTCCGCCCACCCAGCGCCGGGTCACGGCGATCCTGCCGTGCCGCAACGAAGTCCACCATATCGCGGCCTGCCTCGATTCGATCCTGGCGTCGGCGCATCCGCCCGAGCGCCTCGAGATTCTGGTCGTGGACGGCATGAGCACCGACGGCACGCGCGAGCTGCTGGCGGAGTACGTCGCGAAAAATCCGCGCATCCGGGTGCTCGACAACCCGCAGCGCATCGTGCCGACGGCGCTCAACATCGGGATCCGCGCGGCCACCGGCGACATCATCATCCGCATGGACGGTCACGTCGTCTATCCGCCCGAATACATCCCGCGTCTCGTGGGCGCCCTGCTCGAGAGCGGCGCCGACAACGTGGGCGGATGCCTGATCACGCTGCCCGCCGACGGCACCGCGGTCGCGCAGGCTATTGCAATCGCGATGGGACATCCGTTCGGCGTCGGGAACGCCCATTTCCGGATCGGCGCGCGCGAGCCGCGCTTCGTCGACACGGTCCCGTTCGGCTGTTTCCGGCGCGACGTGTTCAACCGGATCGGGATGTTCGATGAAGAGCTGGTCCGCAACCAGGACGACGAGTTCAACCATCGGATCATCCGCAACGGCGGCCGCGTCAAGCTCATTCCCGACGTGGTCTGCTACTACTACGCCCGCGGCTCGCTGCGCCAGACCGCGCGGATGTTCTACCAGTACGGTGCGTTCAAGCCGCTGGTCGCGCGCAAGGTCGGGCGCATCATGACGGTGCGCCAACTCGTCCCGGCCCTGTTCGTCGCCACGCTATTCAGCGCGGTGCTGGGATTGCTGTTCTGGCCGCCGCTGGCCGTGGCGGGAGGATTGGCGGCGGCGGCGTACGGAATTTGCGTTGCAATTTGCGCGGCCCGGGTTGCTCGCTCGCACAGCGTGCGCTGTGGCGTGGCACTCGCCGCCGCTTTGCCGGTGGTGCACCTGAGCTACGGATTTGGCTTCATCAGAGGCCTGAGGGACGGGCTGTTTGGACGGGGACGCTGGCGCGACCCGGCAGCCGTTCCACTGTCGCGCTGAGGTCGGACGATGGGAACGATTGCCCCCGAAGTTGCGGGACTGATGTACCACGAAGTCACCGATGATCCGCGGACCTCCGGATTTCAGCGGCCCGGGGCCCTGCCCTACACGCTGTCGCGCGCCGCGTTCGCTCGGCATCTCGACGCCATCGCCGCGGGCCCGATGAGACCCGAGCTCGTCTCCGAGCTCGACCTCAATGCGAACGGCAAGAAGCATCGGCACCTGTTGCTCACCTTCGACGACGGTGGCGCCAGCGCGATGTACGTCGCGGACCAGCTCGCCCGGCGCGACTGGAAGGCCCACTTCTTCATCATCACGAGTCGCCTCGGCGAGCGGACGTTCCTCAAGCCCGCCGACATCCGGACCCTGCGCAGCGCGGGCCACGTCATCGGCACCCATTCGCATACCCATCCCGACATCTTCCGCGCGCTCCCGCGCGAGCTCATGACGAGCGAGTGGCGGGTGAGCCGGGCGATCCTCGAGGCCCTGCTGGGCGAGCCGTGTGTGGCTGCATCGGTTCCCGGGGGCGACATCTCGCGCGTCGTGCTCGAGTCCGCCGGTGAGGCCGGGATTCGCTACCTGTTCACCTCCGAGCCGCTCATCACACCGGAGCGCATCGGCGACACCTGGATTCTGGGCCGCGTCATCCTCAAGGCCGGCGTCACGCCGGCCACGGTTCGCGAGCTCGTGTCGTTCCGCGGCTGGCAGCGCGCGCAACTGGTGCGGCGCCTGGGGGGCATCGCGCGCGCGCTGTTTCCACCGTTGTACGCGCAGTACGTGAGACTGAGAACTCGCGAACGGTCCTCGTGACGTGGCAGGTCCCCGACCGCGTCTGTTGTTCATCACCAGCGAATGGCCGGTGCTCAAACCGAAGCAACCGCAGCCGAATACCGTGAAGCAGCGGGCGGAAGCGCTGCAGGCCGCCGGCGTCTCCGTCGAGGTGTTCACGTTCAGCGCCGGCACCGCCTACGGCTATCTCGCCGCCTGGACCCGGTTGCGCCCGCGGCTCCATCCCCGTCGCTACGACCTCGTGCACGCGCAGGACACCAGCAACGTCCTGCTCGCCCTCCCGAAGCGCGTTCCGCTGGTCGTGACGCTCGGCACGCGCGACCTGCGGCGCGTGATTCAGCATCTGTTCACGCGGTTCCTGGCGCGCCGGGCGGACGCGGTGATCGTCGGTTCGGATGAAATGCGGGACCGGATCCGGCTGCGCACGCCGGTCTACGTGATTCCGCCCGGCCTCGATGAGGGGACGTTCACGGCGCGGCTGCTGGACGTGTACCGCTCGCTGGTCCCGGAGCGGTTCAGCGCTTCGTAATCAGGAAGACGTCGAACGCAGGTCCGGTGCGCGGCGCGGGCGACGACTCGAGGCCGACTGGAACCGGCGGCGCGACGCCGCCCAACGGAATCGTGATCGATGAGCCCGACACCGTCCCGCCCGTGACCGGCGCGCCGAACAGATCCTGGACGTTGCGCACCTCGTAGCGATCGCCGGACGCGAGCACGCCGCTCACATCGACGACGGCCGCCCGGTCTCGGCCCCAGTTGAACACCACCACGTGCGCGCGCCCGGGCTCGTACAGGTTCGGCCGGACCACGACCCTCGTCGCGGTCGGCGTCGCGCGCTCGCCGTTGTCGCGCCAGATCTGGCCGCGCGCCGCGGCGTCGCGCCGTACGATCGGCGCGCGTTCCCCGCCGCCCGTGCGAATCAGGGTGTTGTTCGAGACTCGCGCGGCGGACCAGAATCCGAACTCGACCATGGGCGAGCCGCCGACCAGATAATTGTTCTCGACGATCACATCGCCGTTGCGCAGCGTCTTCCAGCCGATCATCGCGTTCGTCCCCGCGCTGCGCAGCGCCGGCGAGTAATACAGAATGTTGTCGCGCACCACGTTGCCGGCGGCGTAGTCGGCCCCACCCAGCAACAGGTTCGGCGCGAGGTCGCGCGCGCGGGAAAGCGAGCCGTTGTTGAACGCGATGTTCCCCTCGATGGTGATGTTGATGAGCTTGCCCGTGCCCGAGTTCGTGTACGCGTGCACGCCGTAGCCGTACTGATTGAACATGACGTTATCGCGCGCGAGCAGCGGGCCGGTGAAGCTCTTCAGATACAACGCGTGGCCGTGTCCCCGGTCGGGACCCTCCCAGCCGTTGTTGTAGATGATGCAGCCCGCGATTTCGACGTCCGCGAACTTCGGCTCCGTGTAGAACGCCACCCCGCCGTCGTGCACGATCAGGTTGATGAACCTGGTGTGCGCCGCCGCGGGCACGACGACGTTGGGCCGGAAGTCCGATCCGAGCTGCGTGGTCGTTCGTTCGGGATTGGAATTGGTAAGCTCGAGTCCCCAGAACGTGCTGTACGCGCCCGTGACGTAGAGTGTGCTGCGCCGCGAGCCGGCGCCGTCGATCACCGCCCGCTCGCCTGGCCACACCCGAATGACGACCGGCGCGCCTTCCCGGCCGGCGACCGTCGAGCGAAACGCTCCCTTGTAGGTGCCGCCCCGCACCCAGATCGTGTCGCCCGGCTGCACCTTTTTCGCGGGCCCCCCGCCCCCCAGCGCCGTCGCGAGATCCCAGGGCCGCCGCTCGGTCCCGTCGTTCGAGCGTGTGCCGTTCGGGGCGGCAAAATGGCCCTGTTGGAGCGTCAAAACGGTGGTGAAGGCGAGCAGAAGCAGCATGCCGCTCATGGGTGCAGGATATGTGCCGTACATGAAGGAAGGGACGCCGGTCGCTGCGATTTGCAACGACCGGCGCCCTGGTTCTGCGTCCCTGATTCCCCCCGCAAAGGAGGGGTCCGTCTACTCGCGCATCATCACCACATAGGCGCCAAACGTGGTACCGGTGGCGGGCGCCCGCTTGGTCGTCCACCCCACCGGGGTGGGCGGCGAAACCGCCTGAATCGGCAGCGAGACCGAGCCGCCGTTGAACGTGCCGCTGGTGACGGCGCCGCCGCCCCAGTTCTGCACGTTGCGAATCTCGTACTGGGCGCCGAGCGGCATGATCCCGTCGAGATTCACATCCACCGAGCCGTTGTTCCCCCAGTTGTAGACCGCGACGATCGCGCGTCCCTTCTCGTACGCCACCCGGCGCACGAACACTTTCGTCGAGCTGGGCAGCGAGGAACCTGTCTGCCCGGCGAAGCGGCTGGCCGACAGCGCCGGATCACTCAGCGAGAGCACCGAGCTCGTGCCGATGAAGCTGTTGCCGCTGATCGTGGACGACGACCAGTAGCCCATGCTGAGCACCGGCCCACCACCGACCGCGTAGTTGTCCGTCAACACCACCGAGCCGTTCTCCAGCGATCCGTACCCCACCTTCATGTTCGTCGCCGTGACGCCCGGGGGAAAGTAGGCCATGTTCTTCGACACCTTGTCGCCGTCGGCGCGGTCATCGCCCCCCACGAGAATGTTCGACGACGACGAGTTGGTCGAGAGCGTCCCGTTGTTGAAGGCGATGTTGCCCTCGATCGTGATGTTGTTGAGCAGGCCGTCGCCGGGATTGGTGTACACGTGCACCCCGTAGCCGAACTGGTTGAACAGCACGTTGTCGTGCGCCGTGACCGGTCCGGTGTTGCTCCGCAGGTAGATGGCGTGTCCATGCCCGCGGTCGGGACCCTGCCAGCCGTTGTTGTAGAACACGCAGCCCGTGATCTCGACGTCGTACTGGTTCGGATCGTTGTAAATCCCGACGCCCGCGTCATGCACCACCAGGCTGATGTACTTGGTATGCGGCGCGTAATTGGCGAGCGCGTGAGGACGGCCGCCGTTTCCCGTCGCGTCGTGGGTCCGGTCGGCATCGGTGTTGGTCATCTCGAAGCCCCAGAACACGACCCAGGAGCCCCGCACGTTCAGCACCGTCGCGGTACGCGCCGCGCCCGCGCCGTCGATCAACGCGCGCTCGCCGGGATACTGCCGGAACACGACAGGCTTCCCCGACGTGCCGGTCACCGTGCTCGTGAACGTGCCGCGGTAAGTGCCGCCGAGCATCCACACCGTGTCACCCGGCTGCACCTTGCCGCCGGCGCCGGCCAGCGCCGTCGCGAAATTCCACGGCTTCGCCCGGCTCCCGTCACCCGAGCTCGAGCCGCTCGGCGAGACGTAGTAGCCGGCGTGCTCGGTCGGTGGTGGAGGCGGTGGTGGGGGCGGAGGAGGAGCGTTCTTCTTCACACGCACCGTGGCGTGGGCGCTCTTCCCTTCGCTCGACGCGGTAATCGTGGCCGAGCCTGTGTCGGCGCCGCTCTCGACGAGTCCGCTCGCGGACACGGTGGCGATTTCTTCGGCATCGCTGGTCCAGGTGACGGCACGGCCGTTGAGTGTGGCCCCGTCGGCATCCTTCAGGATCGCCGAAAGTTGTAGGCTGGCGCTGAGTGGGAGATCGGCAGAGCTGGGAGAAACGGAAACTGAATTGACTGGCTTGTCAGACGGTGGGAGCGTGGGGTTTTCCCCCGCGCATGCTGCGAGCGCGGCGGCAATACCGACGATACAGAACCCACGGGCCAACCGATGCGAGAGCTTAAATCCGAACGTCATTGGTCCTAACTCCTTTCGGAACAAGGGCTAGCTACAGCCCTTCAGGGCTTCCGAGTTGCTTAATGCTTTTGTGCTTAAGGAGTCGGGGAGGCTTCAGCCCTAGGTCAGAGACCACTCTCAGGTGGGCATCACATCCGACGTGACACCCTAATGAATTAGTTATGAGGCCACAAGAGGATTAATACGCAGTTGTCGCGTGACCCGGGAATTGGGTTAAGCCACACGTCCGGCCTGCTTCTTGCTTTGTACGTCGCGCAGAACCGGGGGACTCGAGGGTATTCGCATCAGAAAACGTCAGGCGAGCACGCGCCGTCACACGCGCGCGCCCGAGGCGCGCGCCACGCCTCGCACTACACGTCGCTCCAAACCGCTGCGCGTCCTGATGGTCACCAGCGACTGGCCCGTCCCCGGCGTTCCGCGCACGACCGCGTTCATTCGCCGCCAGGCGGAATTCGTGCAACGCGCGGGCGTGGAAGTGGATGTGTTTCCGTTCAACGGAGAGAAGAATCCCTACAACTACCTGCGCGCGTGGGCCCGGCTGCGGCGCCGCCTCCATGGCGCGCGCTACGACCTGATTCATGCGCAGTTCGGGCAGAGTGGCCTGCTGGCGTTTCCCAAACGATTGCCGCTCGTTGTCACATTCCGCGGCAGCGACGTACTCGGCATCGTGCGGGACGGCGATGGCGCCTACACGCGGGCTGGCCGGCTCCTGCAGCAGGCATCCCGGTTCGTCGCCCAACACGCCGACGCCGTGATTCTCGTGTCCGCCCACCTCGGGAGCTACTTGCCCACGTCAGCGCCCGTGCACGTAATCCCTTCCGGACTCGACTTCAGCGTGTTCAAGCCGATGCCTCAGGCGGAGGCGCGCCGCGAGCTCGGATTCGATCCCGACGAGCGGCTCGTCCTCTTCGTCGGCCGGCCCGAGCAGGCGCGCAAGCGCTATGACCTGGCGCGCGCCGCCGTCGACCTGCTCAACGAACGGATGCCGGCGCGCCTCGTCGTGGCCTGGCAAGTCCAGCACGCCCAGGTGCCCGTCTACATGAACGCGTGCGACGCGCTCATCTTCACCTCGATGCAGGAGGGCTCGCCCAACGTCGTGAAAGAGGCGCTCGCCTGTAACCTTCCGGTCGTATCGGTGAGGGTCGGCGATGTGCCGGACCGACTGAATGGGATCGAGGGGTGCGAGCTGTGCTCCGACGATCAAGCCACCACGCTCGCCGCCGCGCTCGAGCGCGTGCTGCTGCGCGGTGGCCGCATCGACGGGCAGTCCGCTGTGCGCCACCTCGATGAAGCGCTGCTCACCGAGCAGGTGCTTCGCGTGTACCGCTCGGTACTACCAGCACAAAGACGTCGAACGCTGGCCTTGTAGCCGGCGGCCGCGCCGTGGGCCGGCCGATCGGCTGCGGCGGCTCGACCGGCTCGCTCATGGGAAGCGTGATCGAGCCGCCCGTGTAGGTCCCGCGCGCCAGCGGTTTGCCGAACAGATCCTGTACGCTGCGCAGCTCGTAGAAATCGCCCGGCTTCAGGACTTGGTGCACATCCGCCGTCAGCTCCCGATGCCCCTCAGCGTTATAGGCGATGATATGCGCGCGCCCGGGCTCGTAGAAGTTCTGACGCACGATCACTTGCTGTTCGTTGCCGGACTCGCGGCCGCCGCGGCTCACATTCTGGCGCGCGTTCATGTTCTTGTTGACCACGTCGGCCGCGTAACCCAGCCGCAGATTCGTACCGTCCCGGCCCGAGTAGAACATGTAGTTCGAGACCACGTCGACGTCGGCGAACGGCACCTCACCACCCACCAGGATGTTGCCCTTGGCCTTGTAGCGGCGTGAAATGGTCCCGTTGTTGAACGCCACGTTCCCCATGATCAGCAGGCCGCGCTGCGGCCTGTTCCCCCGCCCCGCGTACGCGTGGATCCCGTAGGCCAGGTTGTTGAACAACACGTTGTCGAGGATCCGCTTGGTGCCGCGCTCGTTGTGGACGTAGACGCCGTGGTCCAGGTTCTCGTGCGTCCCGTTGTTGTAGATGATGCAGCCGTAGAGCTCGGCATTCTCGCCGGGGGTCCAGAAGCTCACCCCCATCGTGCCGGCGTCGTGGATCACCAGGTTGATGAATCGGCCATGGTCGGTGCGCGCCTCGAGCCCATAGGTCCCGGCCAAGGGGTTCGATTGCATGATCTCGAAGCCCCAGAACGCGAGGTAGGCTCCATCGGCGCGCAGCGTGCCGTCGATCGTGGCGCGCGCGCCACGCTCCTGCCGGAATACGATCAGACGGTCCCGCTCGCCGCGCAGCCGCGTCCGAAACGTGCCGCGGTAGCTGCCGCTTCTCAGCCAGACGGTATCGCCCGGCTGAATTCGACCGCCGGCGCCCGCGAGCGCTGTCGCGAGATCCCAGGGACGCTGGACCGAACCGTCGCCGCCCGCCGTTCCGCGGGGCGCGGGCGCCACGTAGAACGACTGCGAGCGCGGTGCGCCCTGAGACAGCACGAGCAGCGCCGAGAGCCATGGAAGCGACCGAACGAGCACGACGTTCTTACCCTCGAACGACAGCCCTGGAGCCGGGTCCGGCCCCAGGGCTGCCTGCTGCATGAGCTGCCTTAGCTGATCGGAACGACGACGAACGTGTCGAAGTCCGGGCCAGTCTTCGGCGGCGTCGGCGTGCTGCGGCCGATCCGCGCCGGCGCGTTCACTCCCGTCATCGGGAGCGTCACGGTGCCGCCGGAGTAGGTACCGCTCGCCACCGGCGCACCGAACAGATCCTGCACGTTGCGCACCTCGTAGCGCTGGCCGTTGCGCAACACGTTCGAGAGATCGGCGCGCACGCTGCCGTCCTTGCCCCAGTTGTAGACGACCACCATGCCACGGCCCTTCTCGTACTTGTTCGGCCTGACGAACACCTTGGTGCCCGACGGCAGCGTTCCGACGAGCGCGTCGGAGCCGCCCAGACCGGTGGTCCGCTTCCAGTCATCGAGCGTGAGGCTGGTGCCGGCCGACGCCTTCCAGGCCGCTGCCGACGCGGCGCGGAAGTACTGGTTGCCGCTCCACGTGTAGCCGTCCGGGGAGTCGTTCAGGTTCACGATGTCTGCCGATCCGCCGATCGTGTTGTTCTTGACCTGGGCCGAGCTCCACTTGCCGATCATGAAGGCGGTCGCGCCACCCCAGATCGTATTGCCGGTCGCGATCACGTCCTTGTTCTCGGACACGAAGCCCAGGCGCATGTTCACGCCCGCGTTGCCCGAGAAAAACGTCATGTTGTCGATCGCCTGATGGCCCTCACCCGGCTGCTCGCCGCCGATCAGGATGTTGCCCTTGGCGGCGTAGCGGGTCGAGATCGTGCCGTTGTTGAACGACACGTTGCCGATCACGTGGATGTTCTTCTGCGAGCCTTCGCCGGGCGAGACGTACACGTGAATGCCATACGCCAGGTTGTTGAAGAACACGTTGTCCATGATCAGCTTGGTGCCGGCGACGTTGTGGACGTATGTGCCGTGGTCCAGGTTTTCGTGCGTGCCGTTGTTGTACACGATGCAGCCGTACATCTCGGCATCCACCGCCTCGTCCCAGAACCGAATCCCCTGATGCTCGGATTCGTGGATCACCATGTTGATCAGTTTCTGGCGCGGGCCGCGAGCCTCCAGGTTCGGATACTCCGTCGTACCCTGGCTCGTGCGCATGATCTCGAAGCCCCACACGACGACGTCGGAGCCGTCGAGGCGCAGGCGCCCGTCGAGCGTCGCGCGCTCATTCGGGTATCCGCGGAACACCACCGGCTTGCTCACGGTCCCGGAGACGGCGCTGCGGTACACGCCCGTATACGAGCCGCCGTGAATCCACACGGTGTCGCCGGGCTGGATCTTTCCATTCCCGCCCGCGAATGCCGTACTCATGTCCCACGGATGCGCCTCGCTCCCGTCGCCGCCGCTCGTGCCCTGCGGTGAGACGAAATACCCGACGTGCTGAGTCGGCGAACCGGGGTCGTCCGAACCCGGGTTCGTGGTCGTATCGGGAGCAACGCTGGTCGTATCAGGATTCGTCTGGTGACTGGTGCCCACCGGATCGGTCACGCTCTCGCCCGAGCAGGCGCCAAGCACGGCCGCGGTCGCAATCACCCAGAGGTTGAGTGCAGTCGTTGGATTTTTCATACCAACGACCCTACAGATCTAAACCCCCCGCGGCAAGAGAATTAACCCAAATTCGCCGACGGATTAGTCACGCGCTGCCGAACGACGAATGGCGCGGTTCGTGCAAAGAGTCAGCGCGACGGAGGGGGCGCTTGCGGGAGTAGCTCAGTGAGAGCGCCGGGGAAACCACCTCGGAGGTCGCGGCTTCAAATCCGCCTCCCGCTCCTCGCCTCACAGGGAAAGGACTGGTTGCTCTGAACCCAAGCTCCCCTGCGGCCCGCCGCTACATCACCGTTGCGGGCCTCGGCTTCGTGATCATGCTGTTCCTGGGCGCATGCCCGGACCACATCACGGACCCGTCGTTCGTGCTCACCCTCTCGCCACAGAGTGCGAGTCTGTTCATCGACGAGAGCAGGCAGTTCAGCGCGACGATCAAGGACGACGCTGGCGAACCGATCGACGCACAGCTCACTTGGACCATCGACAATCCTGGAGTCGCCCTGGTCGACCCGAACGGCCTCGTTCGAGGGATCGGCCCTGGCAGCACTACGCTGCGCGTCGCGGCGCGAGGCGAGTCCGCCAGCGCCACGCTCACCGTCGCGGTCGACAGCGGGCAACGGATCACCGTCTCGCCGACAGGAGCGAGTCTCTATGTCGATGGGACGCAGCGGTTCACGGCCACGGTGACCGATCGCAACGGCGACACGCTCGCCGTCACACCACAGTGGGAAAGCGCGGACGCCACGGTGGCCAGCGTGGACGGAAGCGGCCTGGTGAGGGCCCTGCGGCCTGGTGCGACCACGATTCGCGCCAAAGCGCGCGGCATGGTGGCCAGCGGTGAGATTACGGTTGCGCCGCGCCCATCATCCGCGGTGCTCGTGGGAGCGGGGGACATCGCGTCCTGCACCTCGAGCGGTGACGAGGCGACCGCGAAGCTCCTGGATGCCATCGAGGGAACGGTGTTCACGGCCGGCGACCTTGCCTACGACAACGGTTCGGCCGAGGACTACGCCAATTGCTACGCCCCGTCCTGGGGCAAGCACAAAGACCGTACCCGGCCGGTGCCGGGCAATCACGAGTACTTCACGTTCGGAGCGAGCGGCTACTTCGACTATTTCGGCTCGTTGGCAGGCGAGCGGACGAAGGGCTACTACAGCTACGAGCTCGGCGGCTGGCACATCATCGCGCTGAACAGCAATCTGCGCGTCGATCCCGGCTCACCGCAGGAACAATGGCTGCGCGAAGACCTCGCGAATAGTACCGCGAAATGCACGCTGGCCTATTGGCATCATCCGCGCTTCAGCTCCGGCGCCGATCATGGCGACGACGCGACGATGCAACCGCTCTGGCAGGCGCTGTACGAGCACGGGGCCGAGGTCGTGATCTCGGGACACGACCATATCTATGAGCGGTTCGCGCCCCAGACTCCGGCCGGCGTGCTCGACCTGCAGAACGGGATCCGCGAGTTCATCGTCGGCACGGGCGGCGGCAGTCGCGACCAGCTCGGGATGCCGTCGCCCAACAGCGAAGTTCGCTCCAACACCACCTGGGGCGTGCTCAAGCTCACGTTGTTCCCCGACCGCTACGAATGGAAGTTCGTTCCGGTCGCCGGCAAGTCGTTCACCGACTCGGGGACCGGGAGCTGTCGCTGATCCGGGCAAGCTCGGCGTAGGCGCGCGCCTCCTCGAGATCGCCCATCGTCGTCCGGAATCGCGCGTACTCGCGGTACACCTCGGCTTCCAGCCGGCGCGCCGGCTCCCCGCTCCGGCACAGCTCGATCGCCTGCTCGAAGAACACGAAGCCGCTCTCGTCGCGCTGGCGCTCGCGAATTTTTCCCATGACGACGTACGCGCGGGCGAGCGCGCCGCGCTGCTGCTTGGCGATCGCCAGGTCTTCGGCGCGACGAGCTTCATCATCGGCGTCGAGCAGCCGTCCCTGTTCGAGGTAGAATTCGGCCAGCCGCAAGCGGACCGTGAGCTCGAGCACCGGATCGGCGTCGCTGACGGGAAGCCGGGCCAACGCTTCGTGATAGGTGTTCAGCACCTCGTCGGAGCGGCCCTGCGCGGCTTCGACCAGCCCGCGCGCCAGCAGCGACCGAATCACGCCGGCGACATCGCCGGCCGCATCGAAGCAACGCCGGGCCCGCGCGACCCACTCCGCGGCCGCCGGCACCTCGCCGCGCCATAACGCTGTCTGACCCAACCCGAGTGCGAGCGACCCGGCAAGAGCGCCTTCGGTTTTCGTGTACTGGCGCCCGCGGTTGAACCACGCTTCCGCCCCGGTCCATTGCGCCTGCGCGAACAGCACTTCCCCCAGGCCCTGGCATGCACGAGCGGCTCGCTCGTGATCCGATTCCGCCTCGGCGAGGGCGAGGCTGCGCTGGAACGCGCGCGCGCCTTCGTCCAGATCCCCGCGCGTCGCTTCGAGCCGCCCGAGGTGCCAGAGCGCCTCCATCTCGGGCTGGCGGTCTCGCAGCTGCTCGGCGATGCCGAGGGCCTGGCGATACCAGGCATGCGCCTGCGCGTAGCGCAGACCGCGCTCCTCGTACTCGCCCGCGCGCACCAGCGCCCGCACGGCCCGCGACCGGTCGCCGTTCTGCTCCGATTCGAGCGCGTCGACCGCGGCGTCATAGAGCACGGTCATCCGACGCGTGACGCGGCCCAGGAGCTGGGTCACTTCGCTCCGCAGCGCCGTGGGATTGAGCGTGCGCTTGCCGATGGTGCGATTAGGCTCTCCGGCGGCTCGCGCGTCGCGGCGGCCGGCCGAGAGCGACACCACGGAGCCGCGTAGCGGCGCCAGGTCCTCGACGTCGGGCAGCAGGCGGAGTGCCTGCTCCACCCGCAGGGCGCGAGCGGTGCTCGAAGACGTGGGCTGTGCTGTTGGGACCGGCGGAGGCGGGAACGGCTTCTGATGTTGCATTCCGGACGTGACTCGCATCTCGCTCACGGTCCCCTCGCGGTTGACGTTGCGTCTGGTGACGACCGCTGGAGCGAGTTGCATTTAGCGCGCCAGGACACACGCTCCTGGGTCACAGGACGGATTTTGTCTTACTCCCTTTACGCCATGGGCTTACCTGGAATGCGCTCGAAGGGACTAGATCGCAGGTAGCCCTGCCGTGAGGCAGGGCCGGCCGCGACCGCCCTGTTCTAGTGCCTAGAGGTGGTACTCTTTGATCTTCCGCGCGAGGGTGTTGCGGTGCACGCCAAGAATCTGGGCGGCTTCACCGATCTGCCCGTGCGTGTGGGTCAGGACCTGAGAGATGTGGCGCGCTTCGGCTTCCTGCAACGTCGCCAGTGGCCCCGCGCAGATCGTTTCGTTGCGCGGCGCGCCGGCGAGCCATTCCTCCGGCAGATCCACCGAGCGCAGCACGTCGCCCTCACACAGCAGCACGGCACGCTCGATCACATTGCGCAGCTCGCGGACGTTGCCGACCCACGCATGCGCGCGCAGCAGGCCGATCGCGCGGTCCGAAATCGCCACGACGCGCTTGCAGTACTGCTTGCCGAATTCCTGGGCGAAGTACGACGTGAGCAGCAGCAGATCATCGCCCCGGGCGACCAGCTGCGGAAGCCGGATCGTGACGACGGCCAGCCGGTAGTAGAGGTCTTCGCGGAATTTTCCCTCGGCGATCATCTGTTTCAGATCCCGATTCGTGGCGGCGATGATCCGCACGTCGACGGGGATCGCCTCGCCGCCGCCGACGCGCTCGACTTCGCGCTCCTGGATCGCGCGCAGAATCTTGCTCTGCAGCACCAGGCTCATGTCGCCGATCTCGTCGAGGAACAGCGTGCCGCCCGACGCGCGCTCGAACCTGCCGATCTTGCGCGCCACGGCGCCGGTGAACGCGCCCTTCTCATGCCCGAACAGCTCGCTCTCGAGCAGGTTTTCAGGAATCGCGGCGCAGTTGACGGCGACGAACGCGCGCGCGCTGCGCGGGCCGTGGGCGTGGATCGCGCGCGCGACCAGCTCTTTCCCGGTCCCGGACTCGCCCTGGATCAGCACCGTCGCGGTGCTCGGCGCCACGTGAGCGATCGTGCGATAGACATCGACCATCGCGGCGCTCTGCGACACGATCTGATATGGACCCACCGCCACCGCCGTGACGGGCGCCAACGGCATCGGCGTTTCGGCCGCGGCGGCGAGCACGCGGTTGAGAGTGGCCCGCAGCTGATCGCGCTCGAGCGGCAGCGGCAACACCGCCGAGACGCCGAGCTCCGTCGCGCGCAGCGCGAGACTCATCGACGGCGCCTGCGCCACCGCGATCATGCGCGGCCGCACCCGCAGGCGCGGCAGCACTTCTTCCCACCACTCGAGTTGGATGTCCGCATCGCGGTCGAGGACCGTCACCACCGCGTCCCAGCCCCCGTGTGCGAGGGCCTGCAGCGTGGCCGCTTCGTCGGCGCTCCGCTCGAGCGTCGCGCCCGATTGCTCCACGTAGCGGGAGAGCTCGCGGAACAGCGATACGTCGCCGCCCACACCGAGCAGTCGCGCCGATTTGAGGTGTTGTTCGACCCGATTGTCGACTGGCGTTTCGTGACCGTTGCCGTTGGCGAGTGCCAAGGTCTCGAGGGGCATGGTGATCATCTCACTTCCCGCAGGCCCGCGTGGCCCTCGCGACGGGCGCCGGCGCGCTCGATCTGCCGGCAGCGAGTCCATTTCCGCATCGTGACCGTGGTGCCGCGCCCTGGCCCGGACCGGACGCGAAATTCGTCCATCAAGCGACGGATGCTGGCCAGGCCAAGGCCCTTACCGTCTCGCATCGCATTGCTCACGTCCTGAATACCGGGACCGCGATCGCGTGCCACGACGCCGATGCCCCGGCGCCCGCGACTCCGAATCAGATGCAGCATGACGTCTCCCCGCTTCGCGTGCTTTACCACGTTGCGAGCCACTTCCAGAATGGCCGTCGCGATCACGGTGACATCGGCCGCCGAAAAATCGAGCCGCGAGGCCAGACGGCGTCCGTGCTCGGCGGCGATGCCGGCGTCGGCTTCGCTGCTGACCGGGATACGCACCCGGATGCTCGACGCGGTGGCGGGGGGCACGGATGGACTAAGGGGAAGGCGGGGCACCGGCAGACCTGCGGCCCGGCGCGTGGACTCCGAAACACCTGACAGGGCTTGCGGCATGTTGTTCCTCAGGGGTCCAAACCGAACGGCGTGAGTTGCTGCGAGAGTGAACCTAGGGTGAGATTTCCGGCGGGAACATCGCTCACGGGGTGGAAAACAGGATTAAATAAGGTGGAGGAATTTCGGGTTAAGACTGAACCGGCGATCTAGTCCATCGGATGCACCAGTTTGTAGCACCCGGGTAGGGTCTTGTCACGATTAGCTGCTCGAATTTGCGCCCTCCGGCCCCACGAGCTCATCGAGTTCTTCCAGTCCCACCAGCACATCTCGCGGCTTAGAGCCGTTCGCCGGCCCGAGAATGCCCGCGAGCTCCAGCTGATCGATGATGCGCGCCGCGCGGCCGTAACCGATGCTCATGCGCCGTTGCAGCAAAGAGGTAGATCCGAGCTGGTTCTGGATGCATACCTCCGCGGCCTGCCGGAACAGCGGATCTCGCTCGGCGGATTCCCCGTCCCCCGTCCCCCCTCCCCCCTCCCCTTCATTTTCGGCCTTCTCGAGCGCGCTGACCTGCTCGTCGATCGACGTTCCCGGCGCGGCCACCGCGGCGACCGCGTGCGCCTTGTACCACTCCATCAAACGCTCGGTCTCGTCGGTCGAAATGAAAGCACCCTGCACCCGCACCGCTTCGCTCTTGCCGGGCGGGAGGAACAGCATGTCCCCATTCCCCAGGAGCGTCTCCGCGCCGTTCTGATCGAGAATCGTGCGGCTATCGACTTTCGCCGACACGCGGAAGGCGATCCGGCAGGGAAAGTTTGCTTTGATCAAGCCCGTGATCACGTTCACCGACGGCCGTTGGGTGGCGAGAATCAGGTGAATGCCGATCGCGCGCGCCTTCTGGGCCAGTACCGCGAGCGGCGTTTCGATCTCGCCCTGAACGGTGAGCATGAGATCGGCGAGCTCGTCGACGATGAGCACGATGTAGGGCAGAATCCCATCGGTATACGTGCCGTCGAACGGCAGCTCCTTCTGAATGCCGGCCTGCGTCGCGAGCGTCTCGCGGGGGCCTTTGAGGGCGGCCTTCGCGTCGACCTTCTTGTTGAAGTCGATGATGTTCCGCGCGTGGTTCGCGTGCAGGAGCTTGTAGCGGCGCTCCATTTCCCACACGGCCCACTTCAGCACGTGCGCCGCTTTGTGGTGGCTCGTCACGACCGGCAGGCCGAGGTGCGGCAGCGCGCTGTACATGGAAAGCTCGACCATCTTCGGATCGATCATCAAGAGTTTCAGCTTGTCGGGGCCGTGCGCGTAGATGAGGCTCGTGATGATCGCGTTGATGCAGACCGATTTTCCGGAGCCGGTGGCGCCCGCGATCAGCAGATGCGGCATCTTGGTCAGGTCGTCGACGACTTCGTCGCCCTCGATGTTGCGGCCGAGCACCACGGGGAGCACGCGCGAGGCGCGGCGGAATTCGGCGGTATCGATCAGGTCGCGCACGTGCACGAGCCGCGGCGTCGGGTTCGGGACTTCGATGCCGATCGCGGCCTTCCCGGGAATCGGCGCGACGATCCGGAGCGACTGCGCCCGCATCGCGAGCGCGAGATCGTCGGCGAGCGACGACACGCGCCCCACCTTCACGCCCCGGCCCGGCTCGAGCTCGAACCGCGTCACCACCGGTCCCACTGTCCGGTTCGTGATCTGGGCGCCCACGCGGAACGTCTCGAGCGTGGTCACGAGCCGCCGGCCCATGTCCTCGATTTGCGCGGCGTCGGCGTCCTCCACTGCCCCTGGTCCTTCGGTCAACAGCTCGATGGGTGGGATGAGCGAGCCCGGCGGAGGGGGCGGGGCCGGTTTCGGCGGCGGAGCGGGTTTCGCTTTCCGCTCCTTGGAGACTGGGGACGGCGGACGAGGCGCGGGGGGCGCGGGGGGCGCGGGGGGCGCGTCTTCCTCTTCGTCGACGATCGACCGCTTCGGCTTCATCGTGACCTTTG
>DASSUS010000016.1:0-8416 GCA_035706765.1 Gemmatimonadales bacterium | reverse complement strand
CGGGGCGTGATCAGATTCTTCGCGTACAAGTACGCAAACAGGGAGCCAAGCGATACGCCGAGGGTGACGGGGACGTCGACGTTGGGTCGAACGTGGTAGACCATCGCGCTGTCGGGGAGTTGCAGCGGGACCTGCAACAGGACAAGAAAAAGAAGCGGGGGCACGCGTGGAATTTACCCCGCACTGCAGTCGATAGGCTGCGCCGAGTTCCGCTCGCGGGAACAATCCGCGCGCCGATCACGTTCATGGGGGCGAGCAGCTCGCGGAACCAATCTCACCATAACGGGAATCGGAGATGAATCGTCGCACGCGGATGTCACACTCACGCGAGGATCGGCTGGTCCGTATCGGGCACCGCACACGCACTCACGCGCGACGGCATTAGTCCGCGACGCTGCGAATCAACGCCCCACCTGTGCCGGTGCCCAGGTGGGGCGTCGTGTTTGAAATCCCTGCCGCCGCATAGATAAGGAAAAGGAGGAAAGGCACCGTGAAACAACGAAACCCGGCACCCGATGCTGATTGGAGGAGATCATGAAACGCAAGTTGCAGCCTGACATCTGGGGGAATGGCGTTCTCAGCGACGGCGTGCGGGAATACGTGACGCGTCGCCTGGGTCTCGCGCTCGATCGCTTCGATCATCGGATTGATCGGGTGCAGGTACGCCTGGAGGATGTCAACGGACCGCGCGGGGGTGAGGACAAACGCTGCCGCGTTCAAGTGTCCGGATCCGCATGGCGCATTCAGGTCGAAGGTGTCGGAGCGAGCTTCGAACATGCGATCGACGCCGCAGCGGCACGCGCCCGCCGTTCGGTCAGCGGGGTATTGGATCGTCTGGCCGATCATCGTCTGCACGCGGTCGCGTGACAACGGCCATCACAAACGGGGGGCTGCCGAGATGCGAGTCGCCGAATTGATGCAAACCGATGTACGCACCATAGCGCCGGATGCGTCGATTGCCGAGCTGGTTCAGGAGCTGGCCGACGCGCGGGTCTCAGGGCTGCCCGTGGTCGGTCCGACGGGCCACGTGATCGGTGTGGTTTCGGCTACCGACGTTCTGCAGGCCAGCGCCGAAAAGGACGATGCGCGCGCGCGCACGACCCTGTTCGAACGGATGACGGTCCGGGACATCATGACCGCGAATCCGTTCTCGATCGAACCGGAAGCGGACGCCGCGGATGCCGCGCGGCAGATGCTGTATGCCGGTGTCCGCCGGCTGTTCGTGGAGCACGACGGCCGGCTCGTGGGCGTGATTTCGCAGACTGACATCGCCCACGCGGTCGGCAGCGGCAAGCTGAAGCTCGCGACCTCGTAGTCGTCGGGTGAGCCCGCTTCGTCACGGGCTCACCCGCAGTCCCTGCCGGACGCGATCAGTCACCTTCTCGGACGAACTGTACCTCTCCTTCGATGCGTACCTTGTTCGCCACGAGGATGCCGCCGGTTTCGATCGCCTGGTTCCACTTGAGCCCCCAGTCCCGGCGATCGATCTCCGTCTGGAAACTGAATCCGGCGCGGGTCTTCCCCCAGGGATCCGTCCCACGGCCCAGGTACTCGCAGTCGAGCACGACTTCCAGGGTACTGTCGCGGATGGTGAGGTCGCCCGTAACCCGGAACTTGTCTCCCTCCTGCTTCGGCGGGCGGTCGACCTTGGTGCTGCGAAACGTGATGTCGGGAAAGCGCTCGGCATCGAAGAAGTCCGGGCCGCGCAGATGCGCGTCGCGATCTGGGACCCCGGTGTCGATGCTCGCCGCCTTCAGAGTCGCCTCCACAGCCGCGTCATCCGGATGGTCCCGGTCGCCTCGCAGTGTGGCCGTCAACTCCTTAAACCGTCCGCGGACGGTGGTCATCATCATGTGCTTGACCGCAAACTCGACGCTCGAGTGTGCGGGATCGAGCTTCCAGGTCGTGCCTGTCTGTGCGGCGGTCGTGGCCATAACACCTCCGGAACGTATACGTAGCGATTCCTGCGAACCCCTCAGTCGGTAAGCTAGCCGGGCCCGCCTGCAGACCGTCTCCGTCGAAAGAGCGAGACGACGGGAGAGGGAGCACGCAGCGGGTATGGACTGCCCGCACCAGAACGATCACGGCGCGGGTTTTTTGGCGAGATCGACCGGCGGATTGTAGATGATGTAGTAGGGGTTCGGCTCGATCTTCAACACCTCGACGGCCTCGGAGGTCGCGAGCGATTGCCGACTTGCTGCCGGCGTGGGCTCGCGACGGCAGGCCGCGATCGACAGGAGTGCCGCAACACTCAAAATCCGCACTGGCATCCTCACTCCTGCCGGCTCGCGTCGTCGGACGGCGCGCCCGCCGCGAGCCACGCCCGGAACGACACCGCGTCGTGGGCCAGTCGCCACTCCTCGAAAATCACGAGCGCCATCGCCCGCACGGCACCTTCCTCCGCTCCGGCCCCGGCACACTGCTCGAGCAGCCACTCCTCGAAGGCCGCGGCCTCGGGATCGGCGGCAACGGCGCGCTCCAGCAAGCTGCGCTTGACCATCAGGCCGATCGCGTCGGCGGTGGTGTCGCGCTTGCGCCGCCGCCGCCGTCCTTCAGAGGCTTCGATCGCGCCGAGCAGTTCTCGGCATACAGCCGCGGGTCGTGGGGCGGGGCCTGTCATGTCTCGACTACTCGCACCTTCAGAGAGTATCCCGGGCGGTCAGGACGGTGGTACCCGCGATCCAGTGCGGCGACTTCGAGCGGAACGGTCGCGAGATCGTCCAGGACGATGTCCCAAGGCGCGAGACTGCGCACAGTCGGCTCCGCCTTCACGTAGCCCTTGCAGCTGTCGCACACTTCGACCTTGCGTGTGGTCTCCCCGGCTTCGGGCGCCAGGGACCCCAGGTTGGTGTGTTCGGTCTCATTACAGAACGGGCAGCGCAGCCACGCAACTTCCCAGCCGGTCGCGCACCGCCCGCAACGCAGCCAGCGCTTGCGTTCGAGCCCGCGAAACTCCGCGAGCGTGGGCCAGGCGCCGCACACGGGGCAGTAGCCTTCCTGCCACGCCGTCGCCGGCGGAACCTGCATCGACAACGCGCGACCACAGGTCTGCAGCAGCGGCAGCGCGAGCTGCTGCGCCGCCACGCGCAGGGCGGGCGCGTCGAGCTCGACGGTGCGGGCGATGTCATCGAGTCGCTCGTCGCTCTGCTCGACCGCCGCCTCGAGCAGATCGGCCGACTCGAGTCGCCCGCGGGCGGGCTCGAGACCCGCGACCCCCAGCAGCTCGCGGGTCCAGCGATGCAGCGCTCGGCGGCGAACGCCAATTCGCGCGCCATGCAGGATCGGCGCCGGCGCGGGCTGATCCGCCGAGATGGTCAGTACCGCGTCCGCCCATGCTTCGCCGCTGCCCGCTTCCGCGAACGCCGCTTCGACGAGCGCGAGCCAGCGTTCGGACTCCGGACTCTCGCGCCGAACCTCGGCGATCCGGTGGGCGAGCTGCGGATTGGCTACGTGCCGGCGCTGGGTAAGGGGCCAGAGCATTTGACGTTAGCGGTTCGACACGGTGTCTTGTAGTAGATCTTGGAACCCGCGTGCATTTCCACGATCGAAGCATGGTTGCCGGGATCGGCGCCGGGCCCCCCGCCCCGATGGCGCACCGCCTCGGGACTGGCGCATCCGGTGAGCAGCAGCGCGATTGCGCCGAGCGCAACGACAAGACGTGCGGTCATCGTCCCAGGGCCGTCACGCGCTCGTGGGTGATGCCGCTCGACGCCATCAAGATCACGACGCGCAGCAGCAAGCCGCCCAGCAGCACCATCACTGCCGGGTTGCGCCACGCGCCGGCCGGTGCGACGCCGACTTTGCCGCGCGCGTGTAATTGCAGCGGCCACATGATGCCTGCCCCCACGACGCCGACCAGCAGCACAAGTCCCCAGATCCCGAGCCACACCTGCCGGATCGGCCACACCCACGCGACGAATACGACCAGGATGATGAGCTCGACGACCAGCGCGCGCATATCGAACGCGCGCAACCAGGCCAGCGAGGACGCGCTGGCGCCGCGCCTCGGCGCCAGCAGGATGAGGGCCGCGGCCGCTGTGGACGCGGCCGACGCGAGAAACAGCGCGCCGAGCCACGGGCTGTCGGCCCAGATCGGGCGGTTCGTGACGGTGAGGAGGATTCCCGTATAGCCCGCGACGAAGAACCCCAGCGCTCCGCCGAGCCCGGCGATGAGCTTGGCGAGCAGCGTGCCGCTCCGGAACGGGCGGGCGGCCACCAGCTTGACCCGCCCTTCGTCCCACCATGCCCCGACGATCGACAGTCCCGCGCACAGACCGAAGAGGAGAATGGCCCAGGAGCCAAACGACATTGGCGACCAGCTCTTGAACATGGGCGTGGGCACGTTGTTCGACTGGATCAGCATGTGCCAGAAGCGCAGCGGCCGGCCGAGGTCGATCGTGAGCAGCGCGCCGGAGATCAGTATGCCCCAAAAAGCCAGTGAGTACGCGGTGCGAATGACCGGGCGATCTTCGGGGCGCCCGAACCAGGCGAGCATGGCCGCAAGGAAATACGCGCCTCCCGCGATGCCGCCCACGAAGAAGTACAGAATGATGTACCAGGTCCAGTGCGGCGACGCCGTGAAGAAGGTGTCAGACATCGATGAGCTCCTGCTCGTCCATCCGGCGCTTCCGAATGCCGACGAGCGCGAGCACACCGAGGACGGCGGCCGCGGCCACGGACAAGGCGCTCGTCTTCTTCAGCCGGCTGCTGGGCATTTGCGGGTTGGACGGCAGGCCGTACACCTCCGGCTTGTCGACGAGCAGGAAGAAGGCGTTGAGTCCTCCGAGCGGGCCGTTCGGATCATCGCCGTAGAGGCGCGCGTTCACGCCCTGCGCCTGGAGCTGCGTGACGCGCTTCTGCGCGCGCGCGCGCAGCTCCGCCACGGTGCCGAACTGGATGGAATCGGTGGGACAGGCTTTCGAGCACGCCGGCTCGAGGCCGACGCCGAGGCGATCGTAGCACAGCGTGCATTTCTGCGCAGTGCCCGACACGGCATTGATATCGATGACTCCGAACGGACAGGCGGCGATGCAGGCGCGGCAGCCGTTGCACGTGTCCGACTGGATCACGACCGTATCGAACTCGGTTCGGATGATCGCGCCGGTAGGACATACCTCCAGGCAGCCCGCCTGCACGCAGTGCTTGCACACGTCGCTCATCAACAGCCAGCGTCCTTCGTACGGCGCGCTGAACTGCTCGATGAATTTGACGTGACGCCAGTGCATGCCGTCGAGCTTGCGGGTGTTGTCGTAACTATCGCCCGACATCTCGGCCACGCCACCGTCCGTCGCGGGAAGCTGATTCCAGTTCTTGCAGGCGACCTCGCACGCCTTGCAACCGATACACACCGTCGTGTCGGTGAAGAATCCCATCGGCTCTGCCGCGGGCCGCTGCCGGCTGATCGCGATCATGTTACGCGCGCTCCACGTTGCACAGGAACGCCTTGCCTTCGTGAATGGAAACGTTCGGATCGCCGATCCAGGACGTGAGGTCGTTCACCACATCGCCCGTGACGAGACCCGCCCACCCCCAATGCCAGGGCATGCCGACATGATGCACGTCTTTCCCGGCGATGCGCATCACGCCGATCCGGTCGGTGACCAGCGCTTTCGCCTGAATCCTGGAGCGCGGTGTGGAGACGACGACCCTGTCGAGATTCTTGATCCCCTTCTCCTGCGCGAGCGCTTTCCCGATCTCGATGAACAGCTCGGGCTGCAGCTCGGTCAGCCAGGGCAGCCAGCGACTCATGGCCCCGGCGAGATAGTGCTCGGTCAGGCGATACGTGGTGATGACGTGCGGGTACCGGGGATCGCCGACACGGGCGAGCTGGTTGTACGGCTTGCCCATCGCCCACACCTTGTGCACGGGACTCGATTGCTGCCTGGGATACAACAGGTTCTGGACGGGCGACTCGACCGGCTCGTAATGCGTCGGTATCGGACCGTCCACCAGGCCCGAGGGAACGAACAGCCAGCCGCGCCCGTCGGGCTTCATTATGAAAGCGTCGGTGCCGCTGAGCGCATCGAGACCGATGCCGTCGGGCTTGGCTCGGGCGTTGGGTGCTTTGGTCAGCGCGAAATCGGGCGTGTCGTAGCCGACCCACTTGCCCCGCGCCACGGCCCGCCCCGTCTTCGGGTCCGGTGGATTGACGAACGACGCGTCCCACCAGATCCAGCGCTTGCGCTCGCTCCAGGGGTTGCCCTGCGGATCCGCCGACGCGCGGTTGTACATGATCCGGCGATTGGCCGGCCAGGCCCAGCCCCATTTGAGATGCGCGCCGGGTACGCCCGGCGGATCGGGTTCGCGGCGCGCCGTGAGATTCTGGCCCGGTGCGGGATAACATCCGCAGTAGATCCATGAGGCGCAGGTCGTCGAGCCATCGTCGCGCAGCTCGCCGAACCCCTTGAGGTGCTGTTTGGGATTCGCGGTCTGGTAGCCGTTGATTTCGCGCAACACCTTCAACGCGCTGATTTCGCCGGGATACAGCTCGGGACCGTAATCGGGGTCGTTCGGATCGGGATCGAAGTCCCAGGTCAGGCAGAGCCAACCTTCATCGCGCGGCAGCGTGCTGCCCGCGTACGCGCGCTTCAAGCGCTTCGCCAGGTTGTGATAGAACCAGCTGTCGGTGCGGCAATCACCCGGCGCCTTGGCCGCGTAGTCGTGCCATTGCAACATGCGCTGGGTGTTGGTAAAGCTGCCGTCATACTCGGCGATCTGGGTCGAGGGGAAGAAGAAGATCTCGGTCTTGATGTCGGCCCGATTTACGTCGCCGTTCTTCACCTCCGGTGCCTGGTCCCAGAAGGTGGCCGTCTCGGTGAGCCAGTTGTCCTTGACCACGAGCCAGTCGAGCTGGCGCAACGCGAGGCGCGACGCAGCGCCGTTGAGCGACGTGGCGGGATTCTGGCCCACGCAGCACATCCCCTTCACCTTGCCTTCGGCCATCGCGGCAAACATCGCCATGTGCGAGTGATCGCCGATGATCTTGGGATGCCAGTCATAGCCGTAATCGTTCTCGCGGGTGGCGGCATCGCCGTACATCGACTTCAGATACGACACCATGAACTTCGGCTGGTTCGCCCAATAGCCCGTGGGCGGCGTTTCGGTGACCATATAGTCGCGCAGCGTTTCGTGTTTCTTCCCCGACGACGGGGCACTCATGTAGCCGTGAATGCTGTGATAGAGCGTCGGCACGTCGGTCGAGCCCTGGATCGCCGCGTGGCCGCGCAGCGCCATGATGCCCCCGCCAGGACGGCCCATGTTCCCCAGGAGCAGCTGCAGCAGCGCGCAGCAACTGATGATCTGCACGCCGTCGGTGTGCTGGGTCCAGGCGACGGCGTACGCGAACGCGGACGTGCGCTCGCGTCCGGAATTCGCGAGCAACAGCTCGGCCACCTTCAGGAACTTCTCGCGCGGGCAGCCGGTGATCTGCTCCACCAGCTCCGGCGTGTAGCGCCTGAAGTGATGCTTCACGAGCTGAAACACCGAGCGGGGATCCTGCAGCGTCGGATCCCGGCGCGGAGGCGCCGGTTTGAGCGAGCGGATCAAGGCATCCCACGATGGCGGCACGGTGCTTCTGGCGGTGGCGCCCGTCGTCGGCGCCGCGCCCGCCGTCTGCGGACCCTGGTGCTGGCGCGCGCCGGCTTCGCCGGCGCGGGCCGTGTACGCGGTCTGTTCGCCCGCCGTCTGCTGCGCCGACGCCTTGTACTGCCAGGTCTTGTTGTCGTAGCTCCCCTGGAAGCCGGCGTAGGGCCAGGTCGGATTTTCCTTGTACTGCATCAGGCCCGAGAAAACGCCGTCGTTGTCTTCAGTGTCACGGAAGTCGTCGCTGACAATCGTAGCCGCGTTGGTGTAGTTGAGCGCGTACTCGCGGAAGAACGGATCAGTGTTCCAGCGATCGCTGTTGATCACCTGATTGATCAGCCCGCCGAGGAACGTGATATCGGAACCGGCGCGGATCGGGCAATGCAGGTCCGCGACGGCGCTCGTGCGGGTGAAGCGCGGGTCGACGTGGATCAGCTTCGCGCCGTTCAGCTTCGCCTTCATGGGCCAGCGGAACGCGACAGGATGGCATTCCGCCATGTTGGAGCCCATGATCACGAAGCAGTCCGTATGCTCGAGGTTGCGCGGATATACCGTCGCCGCGCCCCGACCCAACCGTGCCCCCAGACCGGGGACGCTGGAGCTGTGTCATATCCTGGCCTGGTTTTCGATCGCAACCACGCCGAGCCCGCGCCAGAATTTCTGGCACACGTGGTTGAACTCGTTGTCGAGCGTCGCGCCGCCGAGCGCGAAGATCGAGGGCGTCATGTTCACGAGCGTTCCGTCGTCCAGGCGCTCGATGAACGTCGCGTCGCGCGTCTCCCGAATGCGCTCGGCCACGCGGTCCATCGCCCATTCACGGTCCACGACCTCCCAC
>DASSUS010000015.1:0-3250 GCA_035706765.1 Gemmatimonadales bacterium | reverse complement strand
CGAACGCGCGGCTGCGCGGGCTTGCGCCGGTGTGCCGATTCCGAATCCCACGGCGACCGGCAGCGACGTGACGGCGCGAACCCGGCGCACCTGCGCGTCGAGATCAGCGGGCACGTTGTCGCGCGCACCGGTGACGCCGAGCCGCGAAATGAGATAGACGAAGCCGCCGGCTCCGCTCAGGGCGGTCCTGAGCCGCGCGTCGTCCGTGGTCGGCGCCACCAGGCGAATGAGCTCGAGAGCGCCGTTCGTGACCGCCCGCTCCACGGCGGTATCGGCTCCGGCGGGCAGATCGGTCAGCAGCACACCCGCCGCACCCGCGGCGCGCGCCGCGCGGCCAAACTGCTCGACGCCGTACGCAATCACCGGATTCAGGTAGGTCATGATGATCACCGGAACCGCCGGCGCGGCGTCCCGAATCAGCTCGAGGACGCGCGGCAGCGTCATTCCCTGCTCCAACGCTGTCTGGGTCGTGCGCTGAATCGTCGGGCCATCGGCGAGCGGATCGGAGAATGGGACGCCCACCTCCACGAAATCGGCTCCGGCGGCGACGACACGGCGCAAGGCGTCAAGCGACGTGGCATAATCCGGAAATCCTGCGGTGAGATACGGAATCAGCGCCCGCTGCGTGCCGAGCGCGCGCCACCGCTGTGCGATGGCCGACTCAGACAAAGTAGTCGCTGACGTTGATGCCGTATTTGACCGGGTCGGTGACCTTGACGATGGTGCGTGGATAGTTGCCGTTCGCATCCTTCTGCGACAGATCGACGACGGTGCCCGGATTGAGCAGCGCGCCGTCGGGAGTCGTGACCAGCCGGACCACCGGGCGATGCACGTGGGCGACGTCGGGATTCGCGGTGTGAACCAGCGCGACCTCGTAGGTGTCGAGGATGACGCAGGTGCCAACCGGGTAGATGCCGATGAGGTTGATGAACGCTTTCACCACCACGGGATCGTAGCCGCGGCGCGGGTTCTCCCACATCTCCTTGAGCACGGCGTCGGGCTGGATCGGGACGGTCTGGTACACGCGCCGGCTCGTCGCCGCGTCGAAGCCGTCGGCCACCGCGATCACCTTCGAGTAGATCGACAGCTGGCGACTGCGGATCGATTTGGGGTAGCCGGTCAGGTCGATCTTCATGTGATGCTCGTAGGCTACCACCATGCCGCGATACGGGATCTCGCCGTAGCCCCGCAGCCCGAACAGCGTGAGCACGCCGAGCCAGGGGTGGGCCTGCATGATCCGCCACTCCTCCTCGGTGAGGCCTCCTTCCTTATTCAGGACCTCGAGCGGCACGCGTGACTTGCCGACGTCGTGAAACAGCGCGGCCATGCCGAGATCGTACAACTGGAGCTTGGTGAGGCCGAGCTTGCGGCCGAGCGCGACGGAGAAGATGCAGACGTTGACCGAGTGGGTGAACGTGTACTCGTCGTAATCGCGCAGCGTGGTCAGGCCGACGAGCGAGGATTCGTTGTTCAGGACCTGATCGACGATCGCTTGCACCGCGCGCTTCACTTTCTTGACGTTGGCGGTGCGGCCCATGCGGATCGAGTTGATCACTTCCTTGGTGACCGCTACCGAGCGGGCGTAGGTGCGCTTCGCCGCTTCCTTCTGTCGCTCTTCCTCTTCGAAGTCCTCTTCCTGCTCGAGCGGCGGCTCGACGGAAATGAACGAGACCCCGCCGTCCACGAGCTTCTGCGAGAGCTCGAACAGCTTGTTCGGGTTCGCCTCCTTGGCCGCGTACGAGAGCAGCAGCGACACGAACACCTGCAGCTGCTTGCGATCGACCCCCTCGTCGATCCGCACGGCGCCGATGCCGCACTGCTGCAGCACGTTGAGGATGTGCGAGAAGGAGGCGTAGTTGTCGAGGTCGAGCCGGAGCCGGGTCGAGTTCACGAAGATGAACTCACCCTGGAGCCGGACCTCGAGCTCGCGCTCCACGTCGAGCAGCTGTTTGGTGGTGGCAGCGAGGTCGTCGAGCGCTTTCTGCACCTGCGTGTTCTCGATCGGGTACAGCTTGAGCGAACGGAATGCCGTATACAGGACGATCAGGAAGTCCCGCCCCGCATGCCGGAGAAAGCCGTCCGTGGTCTGGACGGTCTCCATCATCGACGGACGCTGGCCCGGGCCGGTCATGTTGCTCCCGTCCCGACCTCGCGCAGGGCGCGATTCACCGCGTTGCGCACGAGTGCTTCCTTATCCTGCGTCACCTTCTGCAGCACGTCGCGCGCCGCGGGCGTGCGAATCTTGCCGAGCGCCATCGCGGCGCAGGCGCGCGTCTCGGGATCTTCCTTGCGGGCCAGCAGCCCGCCCTTGGGCACCAGGATCTTCTCGAGCGCCGGGATGCCCGCCGCGCCGGCGAGCGCGCCGAAGGCTTCGAAGAACGCCATTTTCTCGGTGAGATCGGAGTCCTTGAGCTTCGCCCCCATGACGGCGGCCTCGATCCGCGGGAATGCGTTGCGGTGCCCGCGCGCGCCGAGGAATTTCACCGCGGTGATGCGCACGTCGCGCTCGCTGTCGTCGATCGCCTTCTCGAGCAGGCGCGTCGCGCTGGGACTGCCGATCGTCGTGAGCGCCTCGACGACGGCGAGCTTGAGCTCGCGCTCCCCTTTGTCGAGCAGCGATCCCATGCCCTCCGGCGCGCCGGGCAGCTTGAGCCGCCCCGCCAGGCGCACCATCTCGAGCTGGACGGCCGCGTCGGTGCTGGCGAGCGCCTTCAGCACTTCCGCCGAGTGCGTCTGCGCGAGCCGCTCCGCCGCGTTCTGCACGAGGTTCCTGACCCGCTCGTTGTTGAGCCTCGGCAGCCACGACATCAACGTGCCGAGGGCGTCGGCGCGCAGCTCGCCGAACAGCTCGCTGAGCTCGTCTTCGGTCGGGTGACTGGTCGCCTCGTCGAGCGATTGCAGGAGCTGTGACAGCGCTTCGGGCTGGGAGAGCCGCGAGGGCAGCTGCTCGAGCGTCTGGCGGTGCTCGGGAATGAGCTCGCGCGCCCGCGAGAGGATCACCTTGCACTCGCGCAGAATGAACGCGACGGAGCGGAAGTCGCCCGCGCCCAGCAGATAGGGAATGAAGTTCTCGATGATCGAGATCAGCTCGGCCCGGACCGTTCCGTACGTCTGCAGCTCGAGCAGGTCGAACAGCATGGCGAGTACGTTGCCGCGCAGGTCTTGCGCGTACTCGCGCTCGACCTCCTTGTGCAGGTACTCGATCTCCTTGTCGTCGAGGAAATAGAGCGTCGTGTCGAAGTCGTCGATC
>DASSUS010000014.1:0-10725 GCA_035706765.1 Gemmatimonadales bacterium | reverse complement strand
CCGCACTTCCGGAGCGAAGCGGTCCGCAAGCTCGCGACCGCGGTCGGGATTTCGCAGAAACCGATTCACTGGGAGAAGGACGCGAACCGGAGCGCGCGGATCGTGATTCTGATCGTCGCGCCCCCGCGCGAGACCCCGACGTATCTCCAGGTGGTGGGCGCGTTCGCGCGGCTCCTGTCCGATCCCGCGGTCGTGCTGGCGATGCTGGCCGCCAAGTCGGGCGAGCAGCTCGCCCAGATCGGCGCGCTGCAAACGGTCGAGCTCCCCACCCATCTCGCCGTGCGCGATCTCATGACGCCGCACGTCGTCTCCGCGCGCCCGGAGCAAAGCCTCGGCGACGTCGCGCGCATGATGATGGACAAGGACGTGCGCGCCCTGCCGATCGTGGACGATCACGGATCGCTCGTGGGCATGGTCACGCACCGTGAGCTGCTCAAGTATCTGATTCCCGACTATCTGCAGCGTTCCAAGAGCGGCAAGTTCCGCGCGCTTCCCGCGAACATGATGGCGGGGCAGGGCAGCGTCGATCCGCGCGGGCTGGCGGTGAAGGACGTGATGTCGCGGGCGGTGCTGTGTCTTTCCGAGGATCAGACGCTGACGGACGTCGCCAATCTGATGAACAACAAGGACGTCGATCGCTTCCCGGTCGTGCGGGAGGGCATCGTCGTCGGATTTCTCACGCGTGCGGATCTGATCCGCCGGCTGGTAGCCAACCCCTAAACCCGATCGCCGATGCTCACATTAGCCATCATCAAGCCCGACGCCGTCGCCGCCAAGTACACCGGCCAGATCATCGCGCACCTCGAGACGGAGGGTTTCACGATCAGCGAGGCGCTGCTCGTCCGACTCGATCAGGCACGAGCCGAATCGTTCTACGAGGTCCACCGCGAGCGCCCCTTTTTCCGCTCGCTCGTCTCGTTCATGACTTCCGGACCAGCCTTGGCCCTCGCGTTGGAGCGCGCGGACGCGGTCACGCACCTGCGCAAGGTGATCGGCGCGACCGATCCGGCGCAGGCCGAGCCGGGGACGATCCGGAAGCTGTACGCCCAGTCCAAGGAGAAGAACGCGATTCACGCTTCCGATTCGCCGGAGAACGCGGCTCGGGAGGTGGCGTTTTTCTTCCCTTCACGATCCCGTTGACGCAAGCGGCACAAGGGTTTAGCTTCGCTCTCCATGTTGCGAGTCGATCTGCGAGAGCTGGCCCGGGGTCCAGTCGAAACGCGGGGCGAGCTGAAGCAGGACGACCCCGCCCTGGAAGGAACGGACATCTCCCTGCGCGAACCGGTCGCCGTGAGCGGGCGATTGCAGGCCATTGGCGAGGGACGGTTTTACTGGCAGGGTCGGGCGACGACGGTGATTCAAGGTGAATGCCGGCGCTGCCTGACGCCGGTATCCACGCCGGTCGGTCTGGAGATCGGGGCTCTGTTCAGTCAGGATGCCGAAGCCGTAGACGATCCCGATTCGTACGCTGTCGCTCCGGATGCTACGGAAGTCGACGTGACGCCGGCGATCCGCGAGGAGCTGGTGCTCGCGGCGCCCCGGTATGTCGAGTGCCGTGAAGATTGTAAAGGCTTCTGCCCGCAGTGCGGCAAGGACTTGAACGCCGGTCCCTGCGGATGCGCGCCAGCCACCGATGCTCGTTGGCAGCCGCTCAAGGCTCTGAAAGACAAGCTCAAGTCAAACACTTAAAGGACGAGTGTCATGGCCGTACCCAAGCGCAGAACCTCGAAGCGCAAGAAGCGCGCGCGCCGCACCCACTACAAGGCGGTCCGCCCTACGCTGCAGGCCTGTCCGCGCTGCGGTGACCAGAAGCAGCCTCACCGCGTCTGCCCGACCTGCGGTTATTACAACGGCGAGCAGCGGATAACCGTCGAGGACTAATGTTCCGCATCGCGTTGGACGCGATGGGAAGTGACAAAGCCCCGCAAGTCGAAGTCGAAGGGGCCGCGCTGGCGATCAAAGAGCTGCCCCCGGACTTCCAGGTACAGCTCGTCGGCCGCAAGGGCGACATCGAAGCCGCACTCGGCCGCCTGCCGAACGCGATCGATCGCGCGCGCATCGAGATCGTGGATGCCCCGGAGGTGGTCGGCATGGGCGAGAAGCCGCTCGCCGCCATCAAGGGCAAGCCGCGCTCGTCCATCGCCGTCGGGCTCGGGCTCCAGCAGGCGAAGAAGTCCGACGCCTTCATCTCGGCCGGCAACACCGGTGCGGTGATGGCGGCGAGCACCCTGTTGCTCCGGCTCCACCCCGGCGTGCAGCGCGCCGCGATCGGCGCGTTGTTCCCGAGCGCCGGCCAGCCGGTGCTCGTGCTCGATGCCGGCGCCAACGTGGACGTCGACGCGCGTGAGCTGGTCGGATTCGCGCACCTCGGGTCGGTCTACGCACGCGACGTGCTCGATCGGCAAAACCCCACCGTCGGCCTGCTCAACATCGGCGAAGAGGACGAGAAGGGGAACGCGCTGGTCAAGGAAGCCCATCAGCTCCTCAAGCAGACTCCCGGAATCAATTACATCGGCAACGTCGAAGGCCGCGACATCCCCGTCGGGGAAGCGCGCGGGCAGCGGCTGGACGTCGTGGCATGCGACGGGTTCGTCGGCAACGTGGTGCTCAAGTTCTACGAGTCCGCGGGCCGCGTGTTCGTGTCGCTCATCAAGCGCGAGGCGCCCGACGTGCTGCAGCGCCCCGAGATGGCCAACGTCCTCAAGGTGCTCGACTACGCCACGTACGGCGGCGCGCCGCTGCTCGGTGTGCGGGGGGTCGTGATCATCTGCCACGGCGCCTCCCCGTCGAAGGCGATCAAGAACGCGATTCGCGTGGCCGTCCAGGCCGTGCGCAGCCATCTCTCCGACGACATCGCGACCGAATTCGCCGAAGGGAAGGTGCCCGCGTGAAGCGCCCCTTCGCCGAGCTCTGGGGCACCGGGAGCTACGCGCCGCCGCGCGTGATGAAGAACGAGGAGTTCTCCACGTTCCTCGAGACCTCCGACCAGTGGATCCAGGAGCGCACCGGCATCAGGGAGCGCCGCGTCTCGAGCAAGGACGAGACCAACGCCTGCATGGGGAAAGCGGCGGCACTCCAGGTGCTCGAACAAACCGGCCTCACCCCGCTCGACATCGACGCCATCGTCTACGCGACCGCCTCGCCCGATCGACTGCTTCCCTCACAGGCATGTGATCTCCAGGCGATCCTGGGCGCGAAGAACGCCGCGGCCTATGACGTCATCGCGGCGTGCTCCGGATTTATCTACGCGCTCAGCACCGCCGAGGGGATGATCGCGGCCGACCAGGCCCGCCACGTGCTCGTGATCGCCGCGGAAAAGCTCACCAGCATCATGGATTGGAGCGATCGCACCACCGCCGTGCTGTTCGGCGACGGCGCCGGGGCTACGATGGTGCGCAAGAGCACCAACGGCCGCGGCATTCTGTCCTCGTATCTGAAAACCGACGGCACGCTCGCGGAGCTGCTCTACCGTCCGGGCGGGGGCGCGAGTCATCCGCCCAGTGAAGAGCTGCTCAAGGATCACAGCTACTACATCAAGATGGCGGGCCGCGAGGTGTTCAAGGCCGCGGTGTTGTCGATGGCGGACGCGTGCGATCGCGCGCTCGAGCGCGCCGGCTTGCAGGGATCCGACATCGACCTGCTCATCCCGCACCAGGCGAACATCCGGATCATCGAAGCGACCGCCAAGCATGCCGGGATGCCGATGGACAAGGTCTACGTGAACGTCGACCGGTTCGGCAACACATCGGCGGCGTCGATCGCGATCGCTCTCGACGAAGCGGTCAAGACCGGCCGGCTGCAGCCCGGCATGACGGTGATGCTGTGCGCGTTCGGCGCCGGCTTCACCTGGGGCAGCATGGTCGTGAAGTGGTAAGCACGATCTGGCTGTGCCCCGGCCAGGGCGCCCAAAAAGTCGGCATGGGAAAGGACCTCGCGGCGCGTTTTCCGGAGGCGCGCGACACCTTTGCCGCGATCGACGACGCGCTCGGCGTCGGTCTCTCGAAAATCATGTTCGACGGGCCCGAAGACGAGCTCACCGCCACCCAGAACACGCAGCCGGCGATCCTGGCCCACACGGCGGCCGTATTCGCGATCGTGCGCGAGAAGACCGACGGCTCCGCGGTGGCGGCAGCGGGGCACTCGCTGGGTGAATACTCCGCCTACATCACCGCGGGATCGCTCAAACCGGCTGCCGCCGCCAAGCTCGTGCGCCGCCGCGGCGAGCTGATGCAGAAAGCCGGCGAGGATCGCCCCGGCACGATGGCGGCGGTGCTCGGCCTGGCCACCAAGGACGTCGAAGCGGCGTGCGCGGAAGCGTCGCAGCAGGCGAGTGTCGCGGTCGCGGCGAACATCAACGCCCCCGATCAGACCGTGATCTCGGGCGATCCGGATGCGGTGACGCGCGCAGGCGAGGCCTGCAAGAAACGGGGCGCCAAGCGCGTGATCCCGCTCAAGGTGAGCGGCGCGTTCCACTCGCCGCTGATGGGACCCGCGAAGAATCATCTGCAGCTCGCGCTCGAGCGCGCCGAATTCACCGACCCCAAGTTCCCCATCATCGCCAACGCCACCGCCGAAACCGTCAAAGACGCGAGCCGCGCGCGCCGTTTGCTCGCCGATCAGCTCACCGCGCCGGTACGCTGGGTCGAATGCATGGAGCACGCGGCCAAGGTCGGCGGCGAAGGCGCGCGCTTCGTCGAGATCGGGCCGGGGCAGGTGCTGGCCGGTTTGCTGAAACGGATCGTGCCCGGCGCGAGCGTCGTGAGTCTCGGGACCGCCGACGAAGTCACGAAGTTCATGGAAGCGGCATGAAGATCGAGCTCAAGGACAAGATCGCGCTCGTGACCGGGGGCTCGCGGGGAATCGGCCTCGACATCTGCAAGGCCTTCGTAGAGGCCGGCGCCAAGGTCGCCCTGTGCGGGCGCGACGGCGGGAAAGCCGAGGCCACCGCGCAGCAGCTCGGCGGCGGCTCGCGGGGCTACGCGTGCGATGTCGCGGTGTCGTCCCAGGTGGAAGCTTTCGCCAAGGCCGTCGAAAAGGACTTCGGCCGGATCGACATCCTGGTCAACAACGCCGGCTTCACCAAGGACAACCTGCTGTTTTTGCTGACCGAAGCGGACTGGGACGCGGTGATGGACACGAATCTCAAGGGCGCGTTCCTGATGACCAAGTACGCCGCGCGCGGCATGATCAAGCGGCGCTGGGGGCGCGTCATCAACATTACCAGCGTCGTGGGCCTCAACGGCAACAAGGGTCAATCGAATTACTCCGCTTCCAAGGCCGGAATGATCGGATTTACGAAGTCCGTGGCCAAAGAGCTTGCCTCGCGCAACGTGCTCGTGAACGCCGTCGCGCCCGGGTACGTCGACACCGAGCTGACCCGGGGCATCTCCGAAGAAGCCAAGAAGTACTTGCAGGACAACATTCCGCTGGGACGGCTCGGCCAGGGCCCGGATATCGCCTCGGCCGTCCTCTTTCTCGCCTCCGACTTGGCCAGCTACATTACGGGACAGATTGTGGTCGTCGACGGCGGGATGGTGATGTGATCCCCCTTTCCCTACGCTGAGGGTTATCCATGGCAATGGACATGAAGCAGCTCGAAGAGAAGGTCAAAGACATTATCGTCGAAGAGCTTGGCGTGGAGCGCGACAAGCTCACGAACGACGCGAGCTTCATGGAGGACCTGGGCGCGGACAGTCTCGACACGGTCGAGCTGGTCATGGCGTTCGAAAAGGAATTCGACATCGACATCCCCGACGAAGAGGCGGAGAAGCTCCGCACCGTAGGGGCCGCGATGACCTACCTGCACGACAAGATGGGGAAAGGCAAGTAAGGTGACTCGCCGGGTGGCGGTCACGGGGATGGGGCTCGTGACGCCGGTAGGAAACGACGTCGCGAGCACCTGGGCCGCCCTCATCGCCGGTGAGTCGGGGGCGGGGCCGATCACCCGCTTCGACGACAGTCTGCTCCCGGTCCACTTCGCCTGCGAAGTGAAGGGGTTCGATCCCCTCCAGTACATCGATAAGAAAGAGGCGCGGCGCTACGACCTCTTCTCCCAATTTGCCATGGGGGCGGCGGTCCAGGCGGTGCGGGATTCCTGCCTCGAGAAGAGCGCGCTCGATCCCAGGCGCATCGGGGTCATCATCGGGACCGGCACCGGCGGGATCGCGACATTCGAAGAGAACATGCGCACCTTCATCGAGAAGGGCCCCAGCCGGGTGTCGCCGTTCTTCGTCCCGATGTTCATGGCGAACGTCGCCTCAGCCATCGTTTCGATGCGCTACGGATTCCAGGGACCGAACTACGGCACCGTGTCGGCATGCGCGTCGTCCGGGCACGCGCTGGGCGACGCGTTCGACCTGATCCGCGAGAACAAGGCGGACGTGATGGTCACGGGCGGCTCGGAGGCCGCGATCACGCCGCTCGCGCTCGCGAGCTTCGCCAACATGAAAGCGCTGTCGGAGCGCAACGACGATCCCAAGACGGCCAGCCGGCCGTTCGACAAGGATCGCGACGGCTTCGTGATGGGCGACGGCGCCGCGGTCGTGATCCTCGAGGAGTGGGAGCGCGCCAAGGCGCGCGGCGCGAAGATCCTGGCCGAGTTCGTGGGCTATGGGGCAACGGCGGACGCGCATCACATCACCGCGCCCGCTCCCGACGGCTCCGGCGCGCAGCAGGCGATGCGGCTCGCAATGCAGTCGGCCGGGATCAAGCCGGAGGAAGTCGGCTACATCAACGCGCACGGCACGTCGACGCCGCACGGCGATGCGGCCGAGACCAACGCGGTGAAGGCGGTGTTCGGCGAGCACGCGCGCAAGCTGATCTTCGGATCCACCAAGTCGATGACGGGACACCTGCTCGGCGCGGCCGGCGCGTTCGAGTTCGCGATCTGCGCGCTCGCGCTGCAGAACGGCGTGATTCCCCCGACGATCAACCAGTTCAATCCCGATCCGGCGTGCGATCTCGATTCGGCGCCGAACAAGGCGGTGCAGCGGCAGGTCGACGTGGCGTTGTCGAATTCCTTCGGGTTCGGCGGGCACAATGTCACGCTGGCGGTGCGCCGGGCGGTGGCATGAGCTCGCGCGCGGCCCTGCGCGCGCTGTTCGCATTGGTCGTCGTTGCCGCGACGAGCTGCAAGGATTCCACTGAGCCGGCACTCCCCGAATTCACCGTCACGCCCTTGACGCAGTGGAGCGGCGGCACGCTCACCATCAGCTCGCATTATTTCGTCGAGCACGCCGAAGTTCCGGCACTCGTCGCCGGCACCGATACGCTGCAGTATGTCGCGCTGGCCAACGACTCGACGCTCATTGCCGCGCTCGCGCCGGGACCGGACGGACCGGTGACCCTCGCGCTCGTGAGGGGCTCGCGGCGCGACAGCCTGGCGACCATCGACCGTGTGGGCTTCACCGGCAAGCGGACCGTCACGCCGGCGCTCGGCGGCGAGCTGCTCGCGACCGACTCGGGGGGTGTACCGTTCGTGCTGGGCGGGTCGCTCGCGGACGCTAACGGCGATCGCGAGCCGATCGTGCGGCTGCGCGTTATCCCGGGCACCTCGCAGACGCTGCCGTTCCGCGAGCCGAGCAACATCCAGTACGGCATGGCGCCCAGCATCACCCCGGGCGCTTTCACGGTGCGGGACGCCACGGACTCGATCCGGCTTGCGACGCTGCTCGTCGACGCGCCCGCGATCATCGACTCGATGCACGCGTGGGGCACGGGATTCACGCGCCACGTTTCCCTGCTGAAGGCCGGCGCCTGGTTGAGGACGCAAAGTCACCTTTCCTACGTTTCCTTCGATACGGGTGGGTCGACCGCGAATGTGCCCACCGAGTCGCCGTGGGCTGTGTACATGTCCCCGGCAGGCAATCGCACGACGCTCGCGACGACCGTGGCCAGCGGCGGCGGGGTTCCGGTGTGGGACAATGCCACCGGCTCGGTCGCCTTCACGCTCCCGGTGCCGTTCACGGAAGCGGCTGCTTTCACCACGAACGGCAACACCCTGTACATCGTCGGTGGGCAGCAAATCGCCGCCGATACCGTCATTGCGGTCGACGCCACGAGCGGCGCGGTGGTCGGCCGGAAAGCGTTGCCGAACGGCCTGGTCGCGATCGGGATCGCCCATCGTGAGAGCGTGGGCGGTGGACAGCTCCTCGTCGGGGCCGCCACGGCGTCGAGTCTCGTGCTGCTCGTGTATCGTGCCAGTACACTCGATCTGCTCGGGATCCTGCCGACAAACGACGCCTGTCCCGACATGCAGGTGGGCCCGTGCTTCTCGGGGGTCGTGAGTGTGGACGACCTCCATGACCGCGCCTACATCGTGATCCCCGGCAACCCCACGCCGATCTGGAGCTTCGACCTCCTGCCATGACCGCGCGCGATCCGGCACTCCTCGGCATCCAGCAGAAAGTCGAGCGCGGCGAGCGACTCACGCGAGCGGACGGGCTGGCCCTGTTCGCCTCGCCCGACCTGCTCACTATCGGCCGGCTCGCCGATCTCGCGAACCAGCGCAAGAACGGCAACCGCGTTCACTTCGCCGCCAATCAGCACATCAATCCGACCAACGTCTGCATCCTGCGCAACACCTGCGTCTTCTGCTCGTTCGCGCGCATGCCGAAGGAAGACGGCAACTACACCCGCAGCCTCGAGGAAGTGTTCGCCGAGGCCGACGCGGCACGCGACAACCCCACGCGCGAATTCCACATCGTGGGCGGGCTGCATCCGAAGCTGAAGCTGTCGTACTACACGGACATGTTTCGGGGTCTCAAGGCGCGCCACCCCGATGTGATGATTAAAGCGCTTACCGCGGTAGAAGTGGCGCATCTCGCTCGCATAGAGAAAATCAGCACCCGTGAAGTCCTGCAGGCCATGAAAGAGTCGGGTGTCAGCACGCTGCCGGGCGGCGGGGCCGAGGTGTTCTCGCCAGCGGCGCGCGCGACGATCGCCGACCGCAAACTGACGGGCGAGGAGTGGCTCGCCGTGCACCGCGAAGCCCACCGGCTCGGCATTCCGTCCAATTGCACGATGCTGTACGGGCACGTCGAGACAATGGAAGACCGCGTCGACCACCTGCTCGCGCTGCGCGCGCTGCAGGACGAGACGGGCGGCTTCCTGACCTACATCCCGCTGGCCTATCACCCCGATCACAACGAGCTGGGTGAAAGCCTGGGGCGCACCGGTACCGCCACGACTGGCTTCGACGACCTCAAGAACATCGCCGTCGGGCGGCTGCTGCTCGACAACATTCCGCATGTGAAGACGCACTGGCCAATGGTGACGCCGTTCATCTCGCAGGTGGCGCTCACGTTCGGGTGCGACGATCTCGAGGGCACCGTCGTGTTCGAGCGCGTCTACCACGAGGCCGGCGCGCAGACCGCGATGTGGCTGTCGTACGACGAGATCGTGACGCTGATTCGCGGAGCAGGGAAGGAGCCGGTCGAGCGCGATTCGCTGTACCAGACCGTGAGGACATTTGAAGGGTACGAACCGTCCGGCCGTCCGGCCGTCCGGCCGTCCGGCCCGACGCCTCAGGGGGCGCTGTTCCAGATCGGGCACCGGAAGCCCAAAGCCATGGCCACCGCAGTGGATGGGGCTGAATGAGAATCGGTCGCATCGGCTACATCAATTGCGCGCCCGTCTACGGCGCCATCGACCGCGGCATCGTGCAGCTCCCCGGCGGGGCCGAGCTCGTCACCGGCACACCGGCCGAGCTGAACGATCTGCTCGTCGCGGGGGAGTTGGACGTGAGCGTGATCAGCGCGATCGAGTACGCCCGCCACGCGCGCGACCTCATCCTGCTTCCCGACCTGGCGATTTCCTGCGACGGGCCGGTGCGGAGCGTGGCCCTGTTCGGCAAGCAGGCGGTCGGGCGCTTGGGCGGTCAGACAATCCTGCTGAGCGCCTCCTCCCGTACCTCGATTGCGCTGCTGGAGCTCTTGTGCCGCGATGTCTGGAAGATCAAACCCAAGTTCGCGGAAGCGCGTGCCGAGGCTCAGGACCTCGATGCACTCGCGTCCTTGCCCCACGAAGCGGTTCTGGTGATCGGCGATGCTGCTTTGACGCTCGCCGCCGCGGGCACCTACCCGCACCGATACGATCTCGGTGAAGAATGGAAGCGTTGGACCGGCCTGCCATTCGTCTTCGCCGTCTGGGCCGGTCGCCGGGCGGGGAGTCCTGCTGCCATGCAGCGGGGCCACGAGTCGTTGCTGGCCTCTCGTGCTTGGGGTCTGCAGCACCTCGACGAGCTTGCCGCCGATGCCGCCAAAACCACGAAGCTACCGGTCGCCACCTGCCGCGAGTATCTCATCGGGCTTGACTATGCTTTCACCGATCGGCATCGCAGCGCGCTCAACGACTTCCTGCGTCGCGCCGGCGCGCCGCAGTACATCCAGGTGGCGTGATGGTCGACCGCACCGCGCCCGAGTTCAAGAACTATCTTGAGCTGTACGAGAAGGCCCCGCTGCTCGAATTGGGCCGCATGGCCGACGAGGTCCGGTGGAAGCTCCATCCCGAGAACGTCGTCACGTACATCATCGACCGGAACATCAACTACACCAACGTCTGCGTCGCCGACTGCAAATTCTGCGCGTTCTACCGCCGGCCCAAGCATCCCGAAGGCTACCTGCTGTCGTATGAAGAGATCGGCCGCAAGATCGACGAGCTGAAGGCGATCGGCGGCGTGCAGATCCTGATGCAAGGCGGGCACAATCCCTACATCCCGTTCGGGTG
>DASSUS010000013.1:0-6838 GCA_035706765.1 Gemmatimonadales bacterium | reverse complement strand
TTCAAGGGCCGCGATGCGGAGCGGCGCTATCACGAGACCGGGAAATTCGAATTCATCTCGACCGGCGGCTACTACCATTCGCTGCCGGGCGACGCGCTGCGCCTGTTCATCGACACGGCGGCCGAAGTGCAGCGCGCGATGGGATTCGCCAACGAAAAGGATCACCCGGAGGTCGCGCCGTCGCAGTTCGAGATGAACTACAACTACGCCGAGGCGGTGATCGCGGCCGATCAGGTGCAGCTATACAAGCTGCTGTCGCGCCAGGTCGCGGCGCGCATGGACATGACCGCCTGCTTCCTGCCCAAGCCGGTGACCGGCGTCAACGGCAACGGGATGCACACCAACGTGTCGGTCGCGCGCAGAGGCAAAAACCTGTTCTGGGACGAGAAGGGTCAGGATCAGCTTTCGACGGCGGGCTGGGACTTCATCAAGCGGATCCTCTCCAACGGCGCGGAGATCTGCCTATTGCTCAACTCGAGCGTGAACAGCTATCGCCGGCTCGATCCGCACTTCGAGGCCCCGAATCAGATCAAGGCGTCACCGATCGATCGCGGCTCCATGATCCGCATTCCGCTCGGCAACGAGCGCTCCAAGCGCGTCGAAGTTCGCTCGATCGCGCCGGACGCGAATCCGTACCTCGCGATCTACACGATCTTCAAGACGGGGCTCGAAGGACCGATCGACGAGGCGAAGGCCGGCGGGGCGAAGTACCTCTCGGACAACATCTACGACGCCATCCGGCTTCATCAGGGCAGCAGCTTCCTGAAGCAGGCGCTCGGCGCGGATGTGCACGGGAAGTTTGCGGAGCTGAAGCAGATGCAGGCCGACCGCTGCCCCAAGGCCCTGGGCGCCGAGGTGAAGGCCTCCGAGATCCAGTTCCACCACGAGGTCACGAATCAGTATCTCTGGTCCAAGTTCTAGGGACCGGGCGCATGAGGAAGGTCGTCGCGACCGAGCGCGCGCCGAAGCCGGTCGGCCCCTATTCGCAGGCCGTGATCGAAGGGGACTTCGTGTTCGTCGCCGGCCAGGGGCCGATCAATCCGGCGACGGGGAATCTCGAGCTTGGTGATGCGCGATCGGAGACGGCGCGCGTGTTCGAGAACATCAAGGCGATTCTGTCCGCGGCGGGGTCATCGCTCGAGCAGATCGTGAAGTGCAACGTCTACCTGCGCGACATCAACGATTTTGCCGCGATGAACGAGGTGTACGCGACCTATTTCTCGAAGCCGTTCCCCGCCCGGACGACGATCCAGGCGGGGGCGCTGCCGGGCGGGATCGCGGTCGAAATCGAGTGCGTTGCGCGCCTAGGCGGCTCCTGACCGCGATTTCCGCCGCTCTTCCTCCTGGAGCTCGCGCCGCAGGATCTTGAGCGCGGCGCTCTTCGGCAGCTCGGCGCGGAACTCGACCTCGGTCGGCACTTTGTAGGGCGCCAGATTCTCCCGCGCGTGCGCGACGAGCTCTTCCACCGTCGCGCTCATTCCCGGACGCAGCACGACGAACGACTTCACCGTTTCCCCGCGCTTGGGGTGCGGCACGCCGATGGTCGCGGCCTCGAGCACCGCGGGCTGGCTCATCAAGACGCGGTCGACCTCGTCGGGATAGACCTTGTAACCGCTCGCGTCGATCATCTCCTTCTTGCGACCCACGATCTTGAAGAACCCGTCCGCATCCATGACGGCGAGATCGCCGGTATACAGCCAGCCGTCCTTGAGCACGTTGGCCGTCTCGTCCGGCTTGTTCCAGTAGCCCAGCATCACCTGCGGGCCGCGAATCAGCAGCTCGCCTTCGGTGCCCGTCGGGAGATCGCGCGTGCCCGACTCGATATCGACGATGCGGCAGTCGGTGTCGCTCACCGGCAGCCCGATCGTGCCGATCTTGCGCAGTCCCTGCAGCGGGTTGATGTGCGTGATCGGCGACGTCTCGGTCAGCCCGAATCCCTCGCAGATCTTGCCGCCGGTCAGCGCTTCGAACCGCTGCTGCACGTCGACCGAGAGCGGCGCCGAGCCTGAGACGCAGACCTTCACGCTCGACAGATCGTGACGCTGCACGCCCGGGAAGTTGTTGATCGCGTTGAACAGGGCCGGCACGAGCGGCGCGATCGTGACTCGGCGGCGCTCGATCTCCTTCACGAGCATCGGGATGTCGCGCGGATTGGGCAGCAGCACCATGCCGCCGGCGATGTAGACGGTGAGATTCTGGCACACCGTCATCCCGAACACGTGGAAGATCGGCAGCGCGCTGAGCATCACCTCTTCACCGTCGCGCAGCCCCGGCAGCCACGCGCGCGCCTGCTGCACGTTGTAGGAGAGGTTGCGATGCGTGAGCATCGCGCCTTTTGAGACGCCGGTCGTGCCGCCCGTGTACTGGAGGACGGCGACGTCGTCCATGGAGATGCTAACCGCCGGCGGGCGCGGCTCGGTTCGCGCGATCAGATCCTTGAAGAAATAAATGCCCGGTCCGGGCTCGACCTTCGCGATCGCGGGATGCGGCTTCTGGCGTTTGAGCTTGAGGGGCGCGAGCAGGTTGAGCGGAAACCGCAGGTACTCGGGGATCCGGGCGATGACGTACGCCGAGATCGGGAGTCGCGCGCGGTGATCCTTGATCTTCTGGTCGAAGGTGAAATCGGTCACGATCGCGACGCGGCAGCCCGCGTCTTTCCACTGATGCTCCATCTCGGCCGTGGTGTAGAGCGGATTGGTGAACACCGCCTGAGCGCCGAGCCGCAGGGTGGCGTAGTACGCGATGACAGTCTGCGGCAGGTTCGGCAGCTGAATCGCGACCCGGCTGTCTTTGACCACGCCGAGCGCCGCCAGCGCGGTGGCGAAGCGATCCACCTGATCCTTGAGCTCGCGGTAGGTGAGCCGCCCGTTGAGGAACATGACGGCGACCCTGTCGGGATGTCCCGCGGCCGCCCGCTCGAGGAACTGCGGGACGGGCAGATCTTCGTACGCGATGTGGGCGGGCACGCCCGGGTCGTAGTGTCGAAGCCAGGGGCGATCCATTACTTCATGGTACCGTCAACCCGCGGCGATTGCCAGCACCTAGCGGTTGATCCAGTACGACACCTTCACCAGGAAGGTATTGTCGGGCCGCAGATCGAACAGGTCGTTCATGTCGCCGCCGAACCCGCGCGTCCCTTCGGCGCCCTGGAATCCCTGCCGTCCCTGACTCCAGACCACGAACAGCGTCGAGCCGGGCCGGTACTCCCACCGGAATACGACGTTCGAGCGGAATTGCTTGAAGTTGAAGCCGCCGATTCCGTTCGTGATCGCCGTGTCGGTCACGGCCTGATAGCGGCTGTCGAAATCGGTCGCGCGCGGGGTCGCGCTGAGCTCGCGCACGTTGCTGTAGGTGCCCTTGGAGATGAACGGCTGCGCGTACACCTGCAACGACATGCTGGCGTTGAATGGATAGGTGACGCGCGTCGTCACTGAAAATTCCTTTTGCTCGAGGTGCGCGAACACGTAATGCGTCTGCGCGTCCGAGCCGGTGCGCGGCCCCTGGGCCTGAACCGCATTCGTCGCGCGGGAGAAGCCGGGGGACACGGCCGCCGTCACGCGTGAAGCGATTTTGAAGTCGAGCTCGGGATTGAAGTAGGTGCTGTGACTGCGGCCGCCGTCCGAGCGGCTGTAGCTCGCGTAGAAGAACGGGACGATCGCCTTGCGGTCATCGCCAATGATGAACGCCCAGGGCGAAAAATACGAGTCGCGGCGCAGCGCCGGCCCGCCGCGGGTGCAGTCGTAGCAGTAGGTGCGTCCGATCCTGCCGATCGTTCCGCCGAAGTGCAGCGACCACTGATTGGGGAACGTCGTGTGGGTGTTGGTATTGAAGGCCCGCTCTTCGGGGAGCCCGTCGGTGGTCCAGTACTGCCACCAGTTGAAATTCCACCGGAACTGATTGTACAGCTTGCGCGCGTGGCGGTCTGAGTAGCCGGCCCACGTGGCCCACACCACCTGATCGGCGCGCTGCAGGTAGCCGAGGTCGTTGGACTCGAAGCCGGCGGAGCGCCGCTCGAAATTGGTCTGGAAGTTCAGGTGCTTGCCGGCCACCTTGCCGAACTGCAGGCCGATCACGTCACCGGTCAGCGACGTGCGGGTCGAGTCGAAGCGCAGCGCGTCGGGGCGCTGGTAGTAGTGGGTCGAATTTCGCTGCGTGCCGGCGATCGCTTCGGGCGTACCGGCGACGCGGCTGAACTGCACCGAGCCCGCGAGCTCGTAGCGGCCGCCCGGGAAGCGGTGCCGGAAGTCGAGCCCGCCCACGTACGCGCTCGAGTGCAGGTAGGGGGCGGTCCAGGAATCGTTGTTGCGATTGACGGCGGTGACGATGCCGCCGATGCTCGACTCGCCGCGCCGCAGGTCCTGACGGAGCCGGACCACGCTGTAGTTCGTCGTCGGCTCGATCGTGACGTCGCCCTGGCCGGTTTCGTGCGCCGTCACGGCGTCGAGCACGCCGATCGTCAGTCCGCCGCCGAGCCGGCCGGTGAGCTTCCCTGCCCCGACGATCGTGGTGAAGGCGTCGGACGTCGTATCGGCGTAGGCGCCCGAGAGCTGCGGCGCGCGGCCGATGCGGCGCGAGTACACGAGGCCTTCGCCGGTCGAGCAGTCGTTGACCGCGGTGCAGTTGATGTTCCATTGAAATTGCCCGGCGCCCTGCACGAAGAACGGCCGCTGCTCGCGGAAGAACGTTTCGAAGGCGGTGAGGTTCAGCACGCCGGGATCGGCTTCGACCTGACCGAAATCGGGGTTGATCGTCGCGTCGAGCTTGAGGTTCGAGGTCACGCGGTACTTGAAGTCGCCGCCGACGGTCACGTCCTGCTGATGCTCGCGGACGTTGTTGTCGATGTGCGCGGCGTTCTTCGTCACCAGGTAGGGCGCCGCTTCGAGCCGGCGCGGCGCGGCGAGATCTTCCAGTCCCTCGAGCTCGCCGAACTGCGACACGAATCCCGCCACCGACTGGCGGAACAGCGGCCAGCTCACGCGCTGCGCGTAGCGATAGACATCGCGATCGACGGTGAAGCCGAAGGTATGCGTGCGCTGGCGTCCGTAGGGGAGCTGGGTGAGCGGAATCTGGAACTCGGCGGTCCAGCCGGCGGAATCGATTTGCGTGGCGACGTCCCACACGGCGTCCCAGGCGAAGTCTTCGTTCCCGTCGTTGTAGATCTGCGCGTCGAGCTTCACGCCGGACGGATTGACCCCGAACTCGAAGCCGGTGCGGCGATCGTGATAGGAGTCGAGGAACAGCCAGACCATGTCGGAGGGAGTGAAGTAGTCGCGGCGCGCGAGGACGGTGATGATGCTGTCGGGGTGCGGGTCGAAGCAGCGCACGAAGACGTACAGGTTGCCGGCGTCGTAGGCGACTTTCGCTTCGGTGGGCAGTTTGGCCGGCGCGCCTTCGCTGGGGCGCCATTCCTGGAAGTCGGTGATCGGGGTTGCCTGGCGCCAGACGGGGTCGTCGTCACGCCCGTCGATGGTGGGCGGTTGCGCGGAGCGGGCGGCGGTCACGCGACGTGCCGCGGGAGGATCGGCGGGAGTAGCGGCAGGATGTTGCGGGGTTTGCGCGGCGAGTGTCAGGAGGGCCAGGAGCGGCAAGCCGATCGTCATCGGAAGACCCGGGATGGTTTGTAGGTTTGATGACGCGAGGGGCAAAATGGTTGTTTCATGGGGTTTAAGCGCCGGCACGCGTCCTCAGATGAGGACACTTGCGAAGCCGATGCGGCGGCTGTGAGCGCGAATTTGTGTGCCCGGCTTTTCGCTTTGTCGGCCCCGTGTCGGGAAAACGGTTTCGATTGACCTCGATTCTCGACCGACTCGGCGCGCCCGTTTCTTTGATCCATCCGAAGCGAAATTGATCTCGTCCGGAGCCGAGCGTACGTTAGAGTGTGGCGTGCCCGCACCCGGAGATTCCCCCGTGCCCATCACGCCACGATTGTCCCAGAAGCTCCACGAAGCGCTGGGCGAGGAGGCTGCGGAGTTCGTGAACTGGATGTACAACGTGGACGCGCGATTTGGCAACGCAGCGACGCGGGGGGACGTCTCCGAGCTGCGCGCCGACATGGCCGAGCTGCGCCAGGAGATGCGCGTCGGCTTTGCCGCGCTGCGTCAGGAAATGCAGGTCGGCTTCGCCCAGCTCCGTCAGGAAATGGCGGGCATGGAAGCGCGGTTCGAGCGGCGCTTCAGCGATCTCATCAAATGGTCCTTCGTCTTCTGGGTGGGCGCGGTGGGCGCGATCGCAATGCTTGCGAGAGTGCTGCCCTAGACCGTTAGCCCGCGTTGTTTTGCTACATCTTGCGATGATTTGGTTCCACATCCCACCCCAGCTCGCTGTATCTACCTGCCATGCCGCGCTACGAGGATCTGGACGCCTTCAAGGCGTGTCAGGAACTGACACTTGCCATGTACCCCGTGGCCGAGGGCTTTGAAGAGCGCGACCCCGAGCTGAGTGTGCAGTTGTGGTCAGCGGCGTTGTGCGCCTCGAGTAAGCTCGCGCGAGGGACGGGCTATCGAAACCGAAAGATGTTCGCGGCGTGTGTGGATCGTACGTTGTCGGCATTGTCGGAAATGTGCTATCTGCTGAACATGGCGAGCGGGCTCAATCTGATATCGAAGGAGGATCATCAGCGACTCGAGAGCCTACGCGGAAGGGCAGTCTTCTACACGATGAAGCTGATTTTTGAGCTGGCCGGCGGTGACGAGCCATCCCCGTAACTAACGCGAGGACGTCATCAACGACGGGTCGCGACGAAAACGGCCCCCGCCAAATGGCGGGGGCCGAGTCGGGACGGCGGGATTTGAACCCGCGACCCCCTGAACCCCATGGAGTCGATTAGTCGGGGGAGTCA
>DASSUS010000012.1:0-6685 GCA_035706765.1 Gemmatimonadales bacterium | reverse complement strand
ACGACGAGCCTCGCGGTGATCGCGAATGGGATGCGACAGTATCTCACGGTGACGGTGCCGCCGAAGGCCGCGCCCGGGAAGGTAGACTGCCGCTAGCCCCCTAGGTAACTTTCCCGCGCCCCAGGTCCGCAGGCTTTCCGCTCGTGAACCGCGTCAGGCCCCCGCAGGGAGCAGCGCTAAGCGATGTCGGGATTCGTTGCGGGGAGCCTGGGGCAATTTGCGTGCGGCGCGCCACACGCCACACGCCACACGCCGCACGCCACACGCCACACACCACACGCCACACGCCACACGCCGCACGCCACACGCCGCACACCACACGCCGCACGCCGCACGCCGCACGCCGCACGCCGCACGCCGCACGCCGCACGTGATTAGATTTCACGCTCGATGATCGCTCTCGCTCGCAAATACCGTCCCAAACAGTTCTCGGATTTGATCGTCCAGGACCATGTCGCGGCTGCCCTGCGCGGGGCCGTGGCCCAGGGGCGCGTTGCGCACGGGTATCTGTTCGCGGGCCCGCGGGGCACGGGCAAGACCACGGCGGCCCGCATTCTCGCGATGGCGTTGAACTGCGACAATCGCACCGCGGCGGGCGAGCCATGCGGCGACTGCGAATCGTGCAAGCGGATCTGGACCGGGGCCGCGAACCTCGACGTGGTCGAGCTGGACGCGGCCTCGAACCGCGGCGTGGACGACGCGCGCGACTTGCGCGAACGGGCGATGTACGCCGCGAGTACCGAGGCGGGCTCCAAGGTCTACATCGTCGACGAAGCGCACATGCTCACGCGCGAGGCCTGGAACGCGCTGCTCAAGATTCTCGAGGAGCCGCCGGCGCGAGTGGTGTTCGTATTCGCCACCACCGAGCCGCAGAAGATCGCCAATACCGCGGCGCCGATCCTGTCGCGGCTGCAACGGTTCGACTTCCGCCGAATCGGACCGCACGCGATCGTGACCCGACTCCAGGACGTCGCGAAGGCCGAGCGGCTCGAGCTAGAGGAAGACGCGCTGCATCTGATCGCGCGCAGCGCGAACGGCGGGATGCGCGACGCGCTTTCGCTGCTCGATCAGGTGCTGTCGTTCGGCGAAGGTCCCGTTACTGCCGCGCGCGTGCGCGAGGTGCTGGGCCTGATTCCCGACGAGCTGTACGGGGAGATGCTGCGCGCGATCGCGGAGCGCGACGCGGCGGCGATCTTTCCACTCGTCGAGCGCCTGGTCGAAGCGGGCGCGGACCTCGGTGAATTCGTGAATGGGGCGGGGGAGACCCTGCGGGCGCTGATGCTCGTGGGCGTCGGCGGGCAGCCGGAAGGCCTCACTGAGGGATTGCTGGCCGTCGTGCGCGACTTCGCCCCGCGACTGCCTCCGGCCGACGTCGTCCGGCTGCTCACGATCCTGGCGGATTCCGAAGAGCGCCTCAGCCGCAGCGCGAATCAACGCATGCTGGTGGAAGTGCTTCTGCTGCGATGGGCGATGCTGGACCGGACGGTGGAGCTGTCGGAAGTGATCGATGCGTTGAAAGGCGACGGCCAGACGGCCAGACGGCCGGACGGCCCGTCTACACCATCGCCGGCAAACTCTGCTCCGGCCGAGACCGGTCGTCAGGCCGTCCGGCCGTCCGACCGTCCCTCCGGTCAGAAGCTCGAGCCCACCCTCGAAAACGTCCGCTCCGCGTGGCCAGGCATCGTCGCCGACGCGCGCGGAAAATCGCCGATGCTCGGCAGCCTGCTCGCGGAAGCCGAAGTCGTGTCCGTCGAAGGGCGCACGATCTCGCTCCGACCCGGTCATGCGGTGCACGCCGAGGGACTCGAGCGGCAGCGCGACACGATTGCGCAAAGTATCGGGCGATTCGTCAGCGAAGCCCCGCGCGTGAAGGTCGTCGCGAGCGGAGGTAGCGGGCCCGGCGGGGGTGGTGGCGGTGGCGCCTCGTCCCCGCCCGAGCGGCTCACCGAAAAGACGGCGACTGCCGAACGGCTCAAGAGCCTGAGGGCCAAAGACCCCACGCTGAGCGCGGCCGTCGACGCATTAGATTTGGAGCTGCTCGAGTAGCTTGCTAACCCACCCTCAACGGGTAACTTTCGACGTATGGCGGATTTATCTAGCCTGCTCCAGCTCTCCCAGCAGATGCAGGGGCGGCTTAGCGAGATACAGACTCAGCTGGCGCAGCAGACGCTGACCGTCTCGGCGGGCGGGGGGATCGTCCAGGCCACGGTTGATGGGCGGGGGCAGATTCGCGGGATCAAGATCGATCCCCAGGCGATCAGCCAGGGTGACGTCGAGATGCTCGAGGACCTGGTGCTCGCCGCGGTGGCGGAGGCCCAGAAGCGCGCGGCCGAGCTGTATCAGGCTGAGGTGCGAAAACTGGCCTCTGGTCTGCCGTTTCCGTTCCAGCTGCCGCTGTAGGCTCCTCCGTGTCCGCCATCGAGGAGCTCGTGGCGGAGCTGGCCAAGCTCCCCGGCATCGGGCGTAAGACGGCCCAACGACTCACGTTCCACCTGCTCAAACAGCCCGCGGACGTCGCGGAGCGATTGGCGGAGGCTATCCGTCGAGTCCGCGGACAGGTGACGGCGTGCGCGACGTGCGGTAATCTCTCGGAAGACGATCCGTGCCCCATCTGTCGCGATCCGCGGCGTGACGGGGCGCTGCTGTGTGTAGTCGAAGAATCGGGCGACGTCAGTGCGATCGAGCGCGCCGGACGCTACCGGGGCCGCTATCACGTGCTGGGTGGTCGAATCTCACCGCTCGACGGTGTGGGACCCGACGATCTGCACGTGGACCGCCTGCTTGCGCGATTGGCCAATGGTTCAGAGGTTCGTGAGGTCATTGTGGCCACGAATCCCTCGATGGAGGGGGAAGCCACCGCGACCTACCTCCAGCAGGTGCTGAAGCCGAGCGGAGTTCGGGTCACGCGCATCGCCCGCGGTCTGCCGGTGGGGGGCGACCTGGAGTACGCCGATGCGGTGACGATCGCTCAAGCGCTAGCGGCACGGCGCGAGATGTCCGAGACCGACTAAGTCGAGGGGGAAACGCATTTGGCCGGTGCCGCGAGCTGGTCCTTCAACGAGAACGATTTCAAGCAAATCCAGACGCACCTGCAGGCGTTCCTGCGCGACTCGAACGCCCGCTGCGCGCTGCTCGTCGATCGCAACGGCCAGCTGGTCGCGACTGTGGGGGAGACGCCCCAGTTCGATCCCACCGCTTTCGCGTCCCTCACCGCCGCGGACTTCAGCGCCAACGATCAGCTCGCCAAGATGATCGGTGAAGCGGAATTTGCCTCGCTCGTGCACCAAGGCGAGAAAGAATCGATGTATCTCGCCGACGTCGCCAAACGCGTCATTCTCGTCGTGCTGTTCGACCAGCGCGCCACACTGGGGCTGGTCAAGCTGAAGGCGAAGTCGGTCGTGGGTGAGCTCAACAAGGTCTTCGAGGAGATGTTCAATCGGGTCGGCACGGGCCAGGCCGGAGGACAGCAGAAGGGCCTGCTCGAAGGGGCAGAGGACGAAATTGACAAACTCTTCGGTTAGAGGGACGCGCCCATGTCGATGATCAACTACGCGTCCCGCGAGATCAACTGTAAGCTGGTCTACTACGGGCCCGGCCTCGGCGGCAAGACGACCAACCTGGAGCACATCTACGGGAAGGTCTCGCCCAACACGCGCGGCAAGATGATCTCGCTCGCGACCGAGACCGAGCGCACGCTGTTCTTCGACTTCCTGCCCGTCGATCTCGGCACGATCCGCGGCTTCAAGACCCGCTTCCACCTGTACACGGTGCCGGGCCAGGTCTACTACAACGCGAGCCGCAAGCTGATTTTGAAAGGCGTCGACGGGCTCGTGTTCGTCGCGGACAGTCAGATCGAGCGCATGGAAGCGAACGTCGAGTCGATGCAGAACCTGTACGACAACATGGCGGAGTACGGCTACGATCTCACGAAGATTCCGTTCGTGATCCAGTACAACAAGCGCGATCTGCCGAATGCCGCGCCGATCAAGGATCTCCAGGCGTCGCTCAATCCCGGTTGGCCGGTGGAGGATCCCGCGCGCCAGAAGGTGACGCCCGATCCGGCGCACCCCGGAGAGAATCTGATCGAGAAGGTGGGCAACGAGTGGATGGGCCGCGCGGCGTACCATGAAGCGGTGGCCGTGCGGGGCGACGGCGTGTTTGACACGCTGAAAGCCGTCAGCAAGATGGTCCTGAAAACGCTCAGCTGACGCCGGCCCGCCCTGATGCGCTGGACCCTGCCCAACATCATCACCCTGGCGCGAATCTGCCTCACGCCGGTCATCGCGCTCCTGCCGTTCATCCAGGGTTACTGGCCCAAGGTGATCGCGTTCGTCGTGTTCCTGATCGCCGCCTTTTCCGATCTGCTGGACGGCTACCTGGCGCGGCGCTACAACACCACGAGCGAGCTCGGCATCCTGCTCGATCCGATCGCCGACAAGCTGCTCCTGTTCGCCACGCTGATTCCGATTTTCTGGATGACGCGCCACCCCGTGCTTCTCGCCGCCGACAAGGTCGACTACGCGATCCCCTGGTGGGGCAGCTTTCCGCTCTGGGTCGCGGTGCTGCTCGTGGGTCGTGAAGTGCTGATCACCGTGTTCCGGTTCTTCGCAAAACGGCGCGGCATCGTCATCCCCGCCGCGGGTGCGGGCAAGCTGAAAGCAGTGGTGCAAAACATCTTCATCGGCTCCACGATCGCGTGGTTCGCCTGGAAGGACGCGATTGCCGAGCTGCGCCTCGCCGGGGCGTTCCGGAATTTCTGGGATCAGTTCCACGGCTGGTTCGTGGCGGTGACGCTGGCCGGCGCCATCGTCCTCACCGTCTACTCGCTCTTCGTCTACCTCTACCGCTACCGGGCGCTCCTCAAAGTCGGCAAGTGAAGCTCGAGGTCGTCACCATCGGCACCGAGCTCCTGCTGGGCCAGGTCGTCGATACCAATGCCGCTGAGCTGGCCCGCGCGCTGACGGGCTCCGGCATCGAAGTCGTCCGGCACACCTCCGTCGTGGACCGCCCCGACGCGATTCGCGCCGCCGTCGGCGAATCGCTCGAACGCACAGGGTTCGTGATCACGACCGGGGGGCTCGGGCCGACACGCGACGACATGACGAAAATCGAAGTCGCTCGGCTGTTCGGAAAGCCGCTCCAGCTCGACACCGAAGTGCTGCGCTCGCTCGAGGCCCGCTTCCGGCGCCTGGGGAGGGAGATGCCCGCGCTGAATCGCTCCCAGGCCGAGATTCCCGAGGGCGCGACGGTGCTCCCGAACCCCAGGGGAACGGCGCCGGGGTTGTGGGTCGAAGACACCCGCGGCCGTGTCGTCATTATGCTGCCCGGCGTGCCGTCCGAAATGCGCGGGCTGCTCGCCGAGGAGGTGTTGCCGCGGCTGGCGCCGCGCGCCGGCGGTACGGTCGTCCGCTCGCGCTTCATTCGCACGACCGGCGTAGCAGAATCGGCGCTGGCCGAGCGTGTCGGCGCGATCGAGGAGAGCCTCGAGCCACTCACGCTCGCGTACTTGCCGTCGGTCGAAGGTGTGGATCTGCGCATCACCGCCTGGAGCATGCCTGAAGCCGAGGCCGAGCGATTGCTCAACGAAGCCGCGGCCAGACTCCGCGAGCGTGCCGGAGTCGATTTCTACGGCGAGGCCGGAACCGACCTCGCCGCGATCGTGCTCGAGCAGCTGCGCGTCCGCCGGGCGCGGCTGGTTACCGCCGAATCGTGTACCGGCGGCCTGCTCGGGAGCCGCATCACGGCGATCCCCGGAGCCTCGGACGTGTTCCTCGGCGGCGTCGTGGCCTACGACAATGTCGTGAAGAGCGGAATGCTCGACGTTCCACCGGAGCTGCTCGAGCGGCATGGAGCGGTGTCCGAAGAAGTCGTGAGCGCGATGGCGCACGGTGTTCAGCGCCAATTCGCCGTGGATGCGGCGATCGCCATCACCGGCATTGCCGGCCCGGCGGGGGGAACGCCGGACAAGCCGGTCGGCACGGTCTGGCTGGCGGCACGGCTCGGCACCGAGGCGCGCGCGCAGAAACGCCTCTTTCCCGGAGACCGCGGGGAAATCCGCGCCCGGGCCGCGCAAGCAGCGCTCGACCTGCTGCGTCGCCTGATCGGCTCGATCGGATCATGAACCGCGTGAACGCACCGGATGGGACGCCGCTGGTCTACGATGCCTACGAGCCGGCGCGCCCATCGATCGCCGTGCTGCTGCTCAGCGATTGGCATCCGCAGCCCGGCGACGTCGCGCCGCAGTGGGAGGAGACAGGCGCGCAGCTGCGCGACGCCGGGTTCGCGGCCTACATCCTCGATCAGCGCGGTCACGGTCGCTCCGGCGGCAAACGCGGCCATCTCTCGCGCTTCAGTCAGCTGCTCGGTGATCTGCAGACCTTTCGACGGGCGGTGCGCCGGCGTCAGGACCTGCCCCAGGTCCTGGTCGGGCACGGATTCGGCGGGCTCGTCGTTCTGCGCTACCTCGAAACCCAACCCGGAGAGCCGCCCGCCGCGGCCGTGATCTCGAGTCCGTGGATCGCGCAGCGCGCCCGGCCTGCCGCCTGGAAGCGGCTCGCCGCCAGAGTGGCCGATTTGTGGCCAACGCTGCCCACCGGCCGCGGTGGCGGGCTCATGACGGCTGGAGCCCGGGCCGAGCTCGAATGGGCGCGGCGGGCGGTGGTTGCGGACCGGCAGCGGATCGAGC
>DASSUS010000011.1:0-4679 GCA_035706765.1 Gemmatimonadales bacterium | reverse complement strand
ATCGCATGGAGAAACTCGAGCTGCACGGCGACGGGCAGGGAAGTCGACAGGCCGTTCACGTACAGCTCGGTCGTGTCGAGTCCTTCGGGCTCGAGGAAGATCTGGTGGCGCTTTGCGTCGGGGAACTTCACGATCTTATCCTCGACCGACGGGCAATAGCGCGGACCGCGTCCGCTGATCGCGCCGCCGTACAGCGCCGACTCCTTGATATGGCGCTGAATGATTTCCTTCACCTCATCGCCGGCCCAGGTGATCCAGCAGGGAACCTGAGGCGGCCGCGCAACGCGCTCGTGGAACGAGAACCGAAACGCCGGAGTGTCCCCATCCTGGCGCTCGACCTTGCTCCAATCGACCGAGCGACCATCAACGCGCGGCGGAGTACCGGTCTTGAACCGCGACACTGTAAGTCCAATAGCCTCAATGACTTGCGCCATCTGTACCGACGGCGCATCGCCGGCTCGGCCCGCGGGGATCTGAGTATCGGTACCGAGGTGAATCTTGCCGCGCAGAAAAGTGCCGGCGGTGATGATGACGGCGCGCGCGCTATAACGACGGCCGTCGCTGGTTTCGACGCCGGTGATCCGAAGCCCGCGCTCATCGAAGAGCAGATTTGTGACCATGCCCTGGGCGAGCTCGAGGGAAGGGAATTGCTCGAGCAGATGACGAACGGCGCGGCGGTACAACGTGCGATCGGCCTGAGCGCGAGGAGCCCAGACGGCGGGACCCTTGGACCGGTTGAGCATGCGAAACTGAATCGTGGCGCGATCGGCGGCCCGGCCCATCACGCCGCCGAGGGCGTCGACTTCGCGGACGACGGTACCCTTTGCAATGCCGCCGATGGCGGGATTGCAGGACATCTGACCGATGGTGTCCAGAACTGACGTGAGCAGCAGCGTGCGGGCGTTTAGCCGGGCCGCCATGGCAGCGGCTTCCGTTCCCGCGTGACCACCACCCACGACGATGATATCGAAGTCGCCGGACATGTCGAAGAAAGTAGTGGACCAGGACCGGCAAAGGCTAGACGCACAGACGCAGAGCGGTAAACAGTCAGCGGGATTTGGGACGATCCGCTGCCAAACTGATCTTTCTGAGTAGACCAAACAACGTCTTGCTCGTTTCATTCGCCAGCGCTTCGAGGCGCCCGAAAGTCGCTGGTTCTACGTAGCCAATATCACGCGCCATTGTCAGGGCGGTTTGAACCTCCGCCAGGGAACTCCACGCCGTGTCGAGATATTTTCGGTAGTCTCGCGTTCCTTTTCGAGTACTACCCTCAGCAATGTTGAGTGGAACGCTGTACGAGGCTCGTCGTAGCTGATCCGCAAGCGCGTGCTGTTCGTAGTCAGGAAATCGCTGCGCGACTTTCGAGCATTCCACAGCGAGTCGTTCTGCGTGTTGCCACGCCTTCAGCGTGTGATGGGTGGGCATACGCAAGACTAACGAGGGGTGCGGAACCTGCGGGATCGTTTTCGTTCGTCCTACATACCATTTCCTGCGTACCGCTGCGCGTCGGTGCGTCTAGCCTTTGCCTGTCCTAGCCGTCTAGCCGTCTAGTCTTTGCCTGTCCTAAGCAGTTCTAACCCAGCGCACGAGCTCTTTCATCGTCGGCCGCTTTCCTGTCATCAAGATCCCCACTCGGTATATCCTCGCCGCAACCCACGTCACCCCGACGATCGCGAGCGCGAGCATCGCGAGTGATACCACGAGCTCGCCGATTCCCATATTCCCCGCCGACCATCGGACCGGCGTCGCGATCGGGCTCGTGAACGGCACGACCGACAGTGTCTTCGCGAAGGTCGAGCTCGGATCGTTCGTCAGACCGATGATGGAGAGGTACGCAATCATCAGCAGGTACGTCACGGGTTGCTGGGCCTGACGGGCCTCCTGCTCGTTGCTCGACATCGCGCCGACCGCGGCGAACATCGCCGAGTACAGCAGGAAGCCGCCCAGGAAAAACGCCATGAAGACGAGGAGGGTCTCGAACGGGACGTGAGGGAGCCGCAAGTTCTGGGCGGCCGCATCGTCGGCGCCGAGCGCGCGGGCAATCGGCGAGCGGAGACTGATGAGCACGCGCGCCGAAACGCCCCAGATCAGGAACTGGAAGAACGACACGGCGCCGGTGCCCAAGACCTTGCCGAGCATGAGCTGAAACGGCCGCAATGACGATACCAACACCTCGACGATGCGGTCTCGCTTCTCTTCGAGCACCGAGCTCATGACGTTCACGCCGTAGAGCAGGATCGCCATGAACAGCAAAATGGCAATCACGTAGGCCATGAAGAACGACTGGCCGGCGCTCTCGGCGGTGCACACCCCGCGGTTGCACTTCTTCTGATCGAGGTTTACTCGTAGCGCCTGGGCCCAATCGACAACGGCTGGGCTCACGCCCTTGCCTTCGAGCCGCGCCTTCTCGACCACGCGATTCAGCGTCCGCTGGAGCTCTTCGACGGTCTGCAGGGAGAGGTTAGAGGCCCGGTACTCCGCTTTCCCTACGGTGGGCAGCGAATCGCCCACAATGAGAAAACCGTTGAGCTGCTTGGCTTCCACGAGGCCGGCCAGGGAATCGAAGACACCGGGGCCGGGTTGCGCGAGATGGGCGCGGATCGACTTGCTGGGGCCCAGCGCTTCGACGATTCGCACCCCGTAGCCCACCGCCCCGGTATCGACGACGGCGATGTTGCGCGCGCCGCCCCCCACCGACTGCACGATCTGGAAGACGATGATCCCGGCAAACAGCACGGGGCCGAGGATGGCGGACACCCAGAACCACTTGGTGCGGACGCGCTCCACGAACTCGCGCCGGATGATCGCCCAGACCTTATGCATCGACCGCCACTCCGCCGCGACCATTGCCTGGATTGGCCGCCGGCGTCGCCGCCTCGGGACCCACCAGATCGACGAAGATTTTGTGCAGCGAGGGACTCGCCAGCTCGAAGCGTGACAACCGGGCGCCCGAGCTCACAAGGGCGCGCAGGATCTCCTGCGCGTCGGCGCCGGTGGCGAGCTCGAGCTCGACCTGCTGGCCGAAATCCTGAACCTTCGCGACGAGCCGCCGGTCGGCGAAGATCTGCTGCGCGCCGCCCTGACTCCCGTCGAAGGCGACGAACAGATGCTTGCCGCCGTGCCTGCTTCTCACATCGGACAGCGACCCATCGATCAGCTTCTTCCCGCGCGCGATGATACACAGCCGGTCACACAGCTTCTCGGCGTGCTCCATGATGTGGGTCGAAAACAGCACGGTTTTTCCGCGCCGCCGGTAGTCGATGACGGTCTCGAGCAGGACCTGCCGGTTTACCGGATCGAGCGCGGAGAACGGTTCGTCGAGCACCACGAGCTCGGGATCGTGCAACACGGCGGAGATGAACTGCACCTTCTGCTGCATCCCCTTGGATAGATCGGACACTTTGCGCAGACGCCAATCCCCGAGCCCGAGCCGTTCGAGCCACTCGAGCGCTTTCACGCGCGCGGCGCGCCGTGGCACACCCTTGGTCTCAGCGAGAAAGACGAGCACGTCGAGGACGCGCATCTTGGGGTAGAGTCCGCGCTCCTCCGGCAGATATCCGATGCGAGCCGAGTGCGTGCGTCCACCGGCCACGTCATTGAACAACCGCACCGAGCCGTCGTCGGGCTCGTAGATGTCCATGATCATGCGAATCGTGGTGGTTTTGCCGGCGCCATTCGGGCCGAGGAGACCGTAAATCAGACCGGAGGGCACGCTGAGCGAGAGCGCGTCGACTGCGGTGTGACCCGCGAAGCGTTTCGTGACGCGATCGACGACAACCGGATCTGACATGCGGGGAAGCTATGTCGAAGCGGAAGCGCCGCTAGAGCAAGACGCCGAACAGCTCGCCGGCTTTGCGCACGGCGCCGACCAGAGCATCGATGTCGTCGACGTCATTATAGATGTAGAAGGACGCGCGCGCGGTCGCCGCGACCCCCAGCCGACGCATCAGCGGCTGCGTGCAGTGATGCCCGGCGCGGATACACACGCCATCACGATCGAGAATCGTCGCCAGATCGTGTGGATGAACATCACCGAACGTGAACGGCACGACCCCGGCACGGTGCTCGCGCGGGCCGTACACAGTGACTCCCTCGATCTGCGACAATCGCTCGATCGCGATCCTGGCGAGCTCCTGCTCATGCTCGGCGACCTTGTCCATGCCGAGCGCCTCGAGGTAGCCGATCGCCGCGGCGAGACCCACGGCCGCTTCGACGTTCGGCGTCCCCCCCTCGAACTTGTGCGGAATCTTGTTCCAGGTGGATCGATCGTCCCACACGCGCTCGATCATTTCGCCGCCGCCGTGGTAGGGCGGCATCGCCTCGAGCAACGCCGGCTTTGCGATCAAGGCGCCGCTGCCCATCGGGGCGAGCATCTTGTGGCCCGACAGCGCATAGAAGTCGCAGTCGAGCGCCTGCACGTCGACCCGCAGGTGCGGGCTGGACTGCGCACCGTCGACCACCGTGACCGCGCCCGCCGCGTGCGCCAGTCTGGACAGCTGCGCGGCGGGGTTCACCGTGCCGAGCGAGTTCGAGACGTAGGGAAACGCGACGATCCTGGGCCCGGCCTCGAGCGCCCGGCCGAAGTCGATCAGGTCGACCCGGCCGTCCTCGGTAATCTCCACCATCCGCAGGGTTGCGCCTTTTTCCTGACACAGGATCTGCCACGGCACGATGTTCGA
>DASSUS010000010.1:0-3245 GCA_035706765.1 Gemmatimonadales bacterium | reverse complement strand
CGCCAACCCGTTGTTCGGATTCATCGGAATCACGAGCTGGTTCGCCCCGGCGTCGTAGCACATCGACGCCGCGTTCGGGATGTTCTGCGCGATCAGCTCCGCGGGCTGGCCGGGCCGGATGCGCGACACGCCGCCGTTCCGAACGCTGCTCACGTACTTCGTGCCGTCCGGCATGATCACAAGGCCGTCGTTCCCCGCCTGCGCGGCCGTTTCTGTCTTCAGCAGCTGTCCCGTTGGCGAAAACGTGAGTACCGCGGCATCACCGATGTTCACGACGACGATGTTGCCCTGGTTGTCGAGCGCGATGCCGTTGGGCTGGAACAGCGGCGCGCCCTGCACGAGCACCGACGCCTGACCGGTTGGTGAGATCTTGAAGACCTGGAACGTCGCGGGGTTCGGTCTGTCGCCGAAATCGCCGGTCTGGGTGGCGTAGATCGTTCCGTCGTCCGAGACCTCGATGTCGTTCAGCCAGGCGGATTGAGGGACGCGGATTTCGCCGGCCGGCGCGCCGGTCTTCATGTCGAAGCGGCGAATGACGGCGACGGTCGGCTCATTCGCGCTCGTGCCCCCATCGAGATCGGCGACGTAGAGAATCCCTTTGACGATGTCGGAGCCGAAGGGCTCGTTCAGCGCGAGCGGCGGCGTGAGGGTAGCGCGCGCCGCCGGGTTCTGGACGCCGATCCAGCGCGCCGTGTGCACGGAGCCGTCGTGATTGATGAAGGAGACCCAGCCGTTGTTCGCCTGCACGCTCTGCGGGACGCCGCGGTTGGGCACGACGATCACGCCGCGCTCGCTGTCGTAGGAGCAGCTCTCGGCCGAGTAGATGGCGCCGAACACTTTGACGTTGGGCGACATCGGCGCGAAGGCGCCGCCCGGGACGGGGTTGATGGGGAGGCCGAGGCGGTTGCCGACGAAGAAGGGCTGCGGCGTGGGCGCCTGCTGGGCCGAGAGTGAGGTAGCGAGGATGACCAGCGGCAAGGAGAGTTTCACGACGGCCTCCGAATTGTGGTGGGACTGAGTTACAAGGCCTAAGGCCACAACCGGTACAGCGTCCGCGGAAACGCAATCGCCTCTCTGATGTGCGGAATCCCGCAGATCCACGCGACCGTCCGCTCGACGCCGAGCCCAAACCCCGCGTGCACGAACGTGCCGTACTTCCGTAAATCGAGGTACCAGGAGTACGCCTCGACCGGCAAGCCCTCGGCCTCGATGCGCGCGAGCAGCTTGTCGTAATCGTCCTCGCGCTGGCTGCCGCCGATGATCTCGCCGTACCCCTCGGGCGCGAGGCAATCGTTGTTCAACACGGTGCGCGGATCGTCCGGGTTCTCCTTCATGTAAAACGCCTTCACGCCCTTTGGATAATTGAAGACGAACACCGGCCGATCGTACTGCTTGGCGAGCAGCGTCTCGTCGTCGCCGCCCAGGTCCCTGCCCCACTCGATATCGGCGCCGAGCTCTTTCAGCCTGGCGACGGCATCGGTGTACGAGATCCGGTGAAACGGCGCCTGCACGCGCTCGAGCGGCGCGAGGTCGCGGCCCAGGTCCGCGAGATCAGCCTTTCGACGCTCGAGACACCGGGCCACGATGTAGGAGACGAAGTCCTCCTGCAGCCGCATGTTGGCCGCTGAATCGTTCCAGGCGACCTCGGGCTCGACCATCCAGAACTCGGTCAGATGGCGCCGCGTCTTCGATTTCTCGGCGCGGAAGGTGGGCCCGAAGCAATAGACTTTGCCGAGCGCCGCGGCCGCGGCTTCGACGTACAACTGCCCCGTCTGCGCGAGATAGGCCTTGCCGAGATCGAAATATTCGGTGGCGAACAACGTCCCAGCATGCTCGCCGATCGAGCCGGTGAGAATGGGCGTGTCGACCAGCGTGAACTTGCGCTCGTAGAAAAAATCGCGAATCGCCTGGACGACTTCGTGGCGTACGCGCGCGATGGCCACCTGCTGCCTGGAGCGCAGCCACAGATGGCGGTGCTCGAACAGGAACGCGGTGCCGTGCTCCTTGGGGGTGATCGGAAAGTCAGGGCTTGGTCCGATGATCCGCAGATCGGTGGCCTGGATTTCGACCCCGCCGGGGGCTCGCGCATCGAGCCGCACGACGCCGCTCACCTCGAGCGACGTCTCATGTGTAAGTTTCCCGAACGCGTCCCAGATCTGGTCCGAGACTTCCTTCTTGGAGAGCACCGCTTGGAGAATGCCGGTCCCGTCGCGCACCACGACGAACGCGATCTTCCCGCTCGAGCGCGTGGTGACGACCCAGCCGCGCACCGTCACGGTCTGACCGGCGCGCTGCGGAAGCTCCTCGATCCAATGACGTTCCGGCATAGGCGCGGCATACTAGTGGCGGCTCTTTTCAGTGTCAACGCAGCCCTCGGCGCATGCGTGCCGACGGTTCGCGTCGGCCCGGCGCGCCAGGAGACGGCGTGGACCGCCTACCTCGGCACCCAGCGGCACGACGCCGCCGCGCGCGAGACGCTTAATCCCGATCCGCGACCGCTCTGGCACACCGGGATGGGCCGCGGCGTGCGCGGCAGCCCGGCGATCGCGGAGGCGGTTATCGCCGTGGGCACGGCCGATCGCAACGTCACGCTGGTCGATCGCAGCTCGGGCGACGTGATCTGGCGCTCCCGGCTCGACGGGACGGTGCGCTCGGGGCCGTTGCTCGACGAGGATCGGCTCTACATCGGGTCCGAAGCGCAGCCGGACGGCCGCGTGTACTCGCTGCGGCTGCGCGACGGGAAGATCCAATGGCGCGCGCGCACCGGCAGCGTCGTCGCGCCGCTCGCGTTCGACGGCGAGGCGCTCTACGCCGGCACCGAGGAAGGTGTGGCGCTGCGCATCGAAACCGAGCGCGGCCGGATCCAGTGGCGCGCGCCGCTCGCGGGCGCGATTCGCGCGGGGCCCGTCGTCACCCCCTACGGCGTCGTCGTCGCGACCACCGCCGACTCGCTGTACCTGATCGACCGCGGCACAGGCACCGTCCATCAGCGGCTGCGGCTCCCGGGCAGCGTGCTGGGCACGCCGGCGAGCGACGGCAAGCGCATCTATCTCGGCACCGTGTCCGGCCGGATCGTCGCGGTCGACGTCGCGTCATGGACCACAGCCTGGGACCGTGCCGCCGGCGATGCCGTGTACGGCGCCCCCGCGCTCGTGAACGACACGCTGTACGTGCTCGCCCGCAACGGCCGGCTCTGGTTGATCCCGGTGAACGCGCCCGACTCGGCGCGCAGTCACACGCTCGAC
>DASSUS010000009.1:0-8887 GCA_035706765.1 Gemmatimonadales bacterium | reverse complement strand
GGATCTGTTCGGTCACGCGGGCGACCTCCGAATCGGACAGCGCTTCGATTACACCCAGCGGACTATGGCGCTCGCGCACGCCGATCACATCCTCGCGGGCGACGAGCGGCGGCGGATGATGTCGCGACAGATCGTACAGCGCCGCGCGATCCTGGCGCCTGAGCCACAGCAGGTCTTCGAACCCCGCCGTCGTGATCAGCGCGACTCGCGCGCCCCGGCGCTCGAGCAGAGCGTTGGTCGCGACGGTGGTGCCGTGGATGAGAACATCAATGTCGACTGCCGGACCGAGCTCATCGAGCGCGCGCACCAATCCCTGACTGGGATCGCTGGGCGTGCTCGCCACCTTGCGGATCTCCACCGATCCGTCGGGCCCCACCGCAACGAGATCCGTAAACGTCCCGCCGACGTCGACACCGACGCGCGTCATGGACGAAAGCGCTTCTTGATCAGGAAGGCCGTGCCCGCGAGCGTGAAAACCACGACCAGCACGCCGACCCAGTCACCCAGCCGGACGTACACCGGCACGACGTCGCTCGTGACCAGCGTTCCCGCGATCACGGTGTCGGCATCGAGCCGAGTGCGGTCGTAGGCCCGGCCCAGCGGGTCCACGAATTCCGAGATGCCCGAGTTGGCGGCACGCGCCACACCCATCCGCGTTTCGATTGCGCGCAGGACGAGGTGCGAAGCGTGCTGCGCGGGTGCGGTCGTGCGGCCGAACCAGGCATCGTTCGTGATGTTGACCAGATAATCGGCGCCGTTGGCGCGATAGCGGCGCGGCAGGTCTTCGAACGCCGATTCATAGCACACGATGACGCCGAAGCGTCCCAGCGCGGTCTGATAGATCGGCTCGATCTTGCCCGGCGTGAACCCGCCCGACCAGCGCGAAAGCCCCGGAATGGCGCGGAATACTTTGACCGGGACGAACGGCACGCGCTCGGTCACCGGCACGAGATAGTGCTTGGCGTAGATGGGGTGACTCTTCCAGTCGCCGGTCGAGTCGACGAGGAACGCGGCGTTGTAGTACGGGTCGAGCTGGCTGCGCCATCCCGGTTCGGCCCAGACTACACCGGTAAAGATCGGGATTTTCGATTCCCGGACGAGGCCCGTGATCGCCGCCTCCCATCTCGGCCGGCGCCACAGGAAGTCGGGGATCGCCGCCTCGGGCCAGATGATGAGCTGCGGGCGCGGCGTCGACTCGAGGAGACGGCGCGAGTGCGACAGCAGCTTCCCCACCACGCTGTCGGCCCGCGCCGGGTCGAACTTCTCATCGAACCCTTCACTCGGCTGCACCATGCCGATCACGCCCACGTCGCGCACCGGCAGTGTCTTCATGCGCCAGAGGCCATAGCCCAGAGCCAGGACAAGCGTTACGAGAACCGGCGCAAGCCGACGCGCGATGTACGGCAGAGCCCTCGCTGCGCTCGGGGCAGGCTCGCGAATCCCCATCGCCGCTTCTACGATCACGACGTTGCACCACGCAAGCCACAACGTCACCCCGCGCGCGCCCGCAACGTCGGCCCACTGCACCAGCACGCGCGCGTCCGCCAGCGATGTCCCGAGACCGAGCCAGGGGAAACGGACGTCGCCGAGATGGCCGATCAGCCATTCCAGCGTCGTCCAGGCGACCGGCAGCACGACCCAGAGCGGAATCCCGGGCAACGCAAGCCGGAGGCGCACGACGAACCAGAACATGACGCCCGTGAGCAATCCGATGATCGCGCAGGTGGCGAGGTAACCGAGGGCGGAGAACGGCGTGAAGTGCCAGAGCGCGACCACCATCCAGTACAGCACCAGCGCATTGGTGATCAGCCCGTACCACCAGCCCCAGCGAAAGGCGCCGCGCGGGTTCGCTTCGAGCTCTGACCGCCGTACGAGAAGCACGGCGGGTGTAATGGCGAGAAAACTCAGGAATGGGAGCGGGAACGGCGGATAACTGAGAAACAGCGCGAGCGCGCCCAGCACGACGAGCATCACAGCAAGACGTCGCGTCCTTCGTCGGCCGAGCGATAGATCGCGTCGAGCACGCGCTGGAGCGCGAGCTGGTCGCGCGGCTGCGGCGCGTTCACGTCGCCTTTGATCACCGCCAAAAAGTACATCCACTCGGCGCGATACGACTGAGTGAACTGCGTCTCACGGCCGGTCGCGCCGGTCGGCGTGACATCGACGGCGGCGCCGTGCTGCTCCTTGAAAATGCGCAGCGGCTGGATCATCGCCGATCCTTTGGTGCCGACGATGTCGAACCAGAACCGCTCCCCTTCCCCGAGGTGCCGCCAGCTCACGTCGACCGCGATCGAGACGCCGTTCTCACAGACCACCAGCGCCGAGCCCATGTCCTCGACGCCTTCCTTGCCGGCGCGCGTCAGGTGGGCGGAGACCCGTTTGGGAGCGGGCCACCCCGACAGCCACAGCCCGAGGTCGATGAGCGGAAGCCCGAGGTCCAGCATCGCCCCGCCACCCGCCTGCTCGCGCCGCAGCCGCCAGCCGAGCATCTGCCGGCTGGGCTGGAAGGTGTACCAGCCGCCGCGCACCGCCTGAAGCGGGCCGAGATCGCCGCCCGCCAGGAATCCGCGCACCGCCTGGACGTCGGAGCGAAACCGGTGATTCATCCCCACCATCACGCGCTTTCCATATTTGTCGCTGGCGGCCAGCACGCGCTCGACTCCGGCGACGTTCATCGCCAGCGGCCGCTCGCACAGCACGTGCGCGCCGGCGGCGAGCGCCGACGTGACGTGGATTTCGTGCAGATGGTTGGGCGTGCAGATCACCACGGCATCGACGTTGGCGTACCGCAGGACTTCTTCGATGTCGTCGTAGGTGTCTTTGACTTCGAAGCGCGACGCGAGCGCCTGCGCCTTGCCGACATCGTTGTCGCAGATCGCCGCGACTTCCACGCCCGGCAACCGGCGCAGCACCGGGAGGTGCGCGACCTGCGAGATCGCGCCGGCTCCGATGACGCCTACGCGGATCGGATCGTTCACCGCGTCGCTCCGACAGGCGCCGGCTCTCTTCCGGCCCTGAGGCGGTACATGATCCCGGTGCGCAGGCTCGCGGTCTTGAGCCCGCTCGAGAGCATGCCGCGCCCGTCGAGCGTGAAGCGCCACGCGCGCGACAGGTTGAACTCGAACCCGATCGTGCCGTTCACGCCGGCGGTGATCACGTCGAGCGCGTCCTCGACGAAGGTGCCGTTGATCGCACCCCCGCTGCCGTTGCGCATGTGCACGCTGAGCCCGGTGCCGACGTAGGCGGTCACGCCATTCCCCTGCGGGAAGACGAACTGGAAATCGAGGTCGCCGACGATATCGCCGAGCCGGATCCGGCCCAGGTTGATGCTGTCCGGCGTGCCGGGATTCACGATGCTGTCGAGCCTCGTCTCGAAGCGCCGGCGCGAGGCGGCATCGAATTGCGAGCGGAAGTACGAGAGGCCGATCAGCAGCCGCACCCTGGGCGCGATGCGGCCGTAGTCGATCCGCAGCCCGCCCACCGTCGTGCCCACCAGCTCCGAGGCGCCGAGGATTCCCATGTCGAGCTGAATGCCGGAGAGACGCAGCTCGTCGTAGGAGAACTGGTTGAGAACGCCCTGGGCGCCCAGACGGCCCGCCGGCCAGACGGTCAGCATGACGATCACCGCGATGGCCGCCAGGCCGTCCGGCCGACTGGCCCTCTCAGTAGATTTTTTCAAGCTTCGTCCCCGGAAAGTACGTACTCAGGATCTGGCGATACTCCTGGCCCGCGCGCGCGCGACCGATCGCTCCCCACTGGCACATGCCGACGCCGTGTCCCGATCCCGCGCCGGCGGCGACCAGGCGCGTCACCGCGCCGTTCGCCTTGTCCACAGTCAGCTGGAACGCGTTGCTCGATAACCAGCGCTCGGCTTCCGGCCGGAGCACCGAGCGAATGTCCGATCCCGGAATGCGGACGTCGCCGCGCTCGAACACGATGCGCACTTCTCCCACGCGCCCCGAGCGTGTCTTGCGCGTCACGCTGATGTCGGTGATGCGCTGCAATCCGTCACCCGACAGCGGCGTCACCGCCGGCAGCGTTCGCGACAATATAGCGCGCAGCTTGGTGGCGTCCCATTCTTCGCGCCAGCGAAATCGTGGTGAAATATCACAGTAGTACTGGCCACGTCCGCGCTCGTCGGACACCGGTCGCAAATAGGGACGGTTTTGCGCGGTGGCGAAAGCCTCATCGACCCCGGCGGTACTGAACCCGCACGTCGAGTGGAAGAACGCGTCGATCACGGCACCGTCGTACGTGAGCACGTGCCCCGCCGTTCGCCGGACCGCGTCCCAGACCTGCGGCGTTTCGACGGCGACACCGAGGTAAACCTGATCGCGCGTGTCGGCGTACGCGTCGAACCCGAACGCCTCCCACCGGCCGCGATTTTTCAGCGCGAAGCTGCGCGACACCACGGCCTGGGCGAGGACGGCGTTGATCTCGTCGGCGCGCCGCTGGCCGATCTCCGGACCGACGACGCCGGCCACGTAACTCTCCAGGTTCACGCGATTCACCACGGTCAGACCGGCGCGGCCGGACGTCACCTGGATCCGCCCCCGGTAACGGCGGCCGTTGGCCACCACAAACCGGTTCTCGGTGACGTTCACGACCGCGATCGCGCGCAGCGGCTCCGAGCGCGTGCTGTCGGGCCTGATCACGCGGAGGCGAGTAGGATCGGCCGAGTCGGGTCGCACGACCCAGCGCACACCGGCCGGCACGGAGCCGATCGGCAGCCCCGTCCCGGCGTCACTGACGAACAGCTCGCCGCTTTCGGGGCCGCCGATCGACGCCAGAGCTCCGCCCGTGGCGATCGCGACCCGCAGCTCCGGCTCGGCGGCGGGAGCCGTCGTGACGCGGGCCGGCGCGCGGCACGCCAGCGCGAGAACCGCGACGCTAACCGCGAACCGCTTCGCCCAGCGCGGCATCCAGCTCCTTGATGGTGACCTCGATGTCTGCTTCCGAGTGCGCGCTCGAGACGAATCCCGCCTCGAATGCCGAGGGCGCGAGAAAGACACCGCGCGCGAGGGCGGCCGCGTGCCAGCGCGCGAACAGTTTCGTGTCGGACGTTTTGGCATCGGCGTAGTTGCGCACGGGGCCCGGAGTGAGATAGGCGCCCCACATCGAGCCGGCGTGACCGGCGGTGAGCGCCACGCCGTGTCTCCGCGCCGCGGCGCGGAGCCCCTCGATCAATCGCTCCGTGCGGCGCTCGAGGGACTGATAGAATCCCGGCTGATTCGTTTCGCGCAGTGTGGCGAGCCCGGCGGCCATCGCCACCGGATTCCCGGAGAGCGTCCCCGCCTGGTACACGGGACCTTCCGGCGCAATGCTCGACATCAGGTCCACGCGGCCGCCGTACGCGCCGACCGGGAAGCCGCCTCCGATCACCTTTCCCAACGTGGTGAGATCGGGGCGGATTCCAAGACGTCCCTGGGCGCCGCCCGCGGCGACGCGGAATCCGGTCATCACCTCGTCGAAGATCAGGAGCGCCCCGTACTGATCGCACAGGGCGCGCAGCGCCGGATGAAAATCCGAATCGGGATCGATGAAGCCGGAGTTGCCCACGTACGGCTCCACGATGACCGCCGCGATGCGGTCGGGAAACTCGCGGAAGAGATCGGCCACGGCGCGGGCGTCATTGAACGGCGCGGTGAGCGTGAGACTCGCCAGCGCGGCGGGCACGCCCGGGCTGTCCGCCAGACCGAGCGTCGCGACGCCCGAGCCCGCCTTGACGAGAAAACTGTCCGCATGACCGTGATAGCAGCCGTCGAACTTGACGATCACGTCCCGGCCGGTGGCGGCGCGGGCGAGTCGAACGGCCGACATCGTCGCTTCGGTCCCGCTGTTCACGAACCGCACGCGCTCGAGCGACGGCATCCGGCGGCGTACTTCTTCCGCCAGGTCCACCTCGGCTTCGCACGGCGCGCCGTAGGTCCAGCCCCGCTCGGCCGCTTCGCGGACCGCGTCGAGGACCGCGGGATGGGCGTGACCCAGAATCAGCGGTCCCCAGGAGCAGACGTAGTCGATGTAGCTCTTGCCGTCCGCGTCGTAGAGCCGCGAGCCCTTGGCGCGGGCGACAAAAAAGGGCGTCCCGCCCACAGCCCGGAACGCCCGCACGGGTGAGTTCACGCCACCGGGCAACACCCGTTTCGCCCGGTCGAAGAGCTCGCCGGATCGCGTCACGTCAGCGCGGCCGCCTGGAAATCGTAGTCTTCGCTCGCCGTGATCCGCGCGCGCACGAAGTCTCCGGGCCGCGCCCAGCCGCCGCGCTCGAGGTACGTGACGCCGTCGACGTCATCGGCCTGCCACTGCACGCGACCGGCCTTCACCCCGTTCTCCGGTTCGAGCGCGTCCACGAGCACATCGACCTCGCGTCCCACAAACCGCTCCAGCCGCTCCGCCGAGATACTACGCTGTACCTCGACGATTTCCGCTAGACGCTCTTGCTTGACGACGTCATCGACGTCGTCCTCGTATTGCACGGCACGCGTCCCAGCCTGGGGTGAGTACGCGAACGCGCCCATGCGGTCGAACTGGGCTTCCTCGAGGAACGCGAGCAGCGCGCGAAAATCGTCGTCCGTCTCGCCTGGAAACCCCACCAGGCAGGTGGTGCGGATCGCCAGGTCGGGAATGGCGTTGCGGAGCCAGGCGAGCTTCTCGCGCAGCGTCCGGAGCCGCTCGGGGCGGCGCATGCGCTCGAGCATCCGGTCGCTCGCGTGTTGAATCGGCATGTCGATGTAGGGAACGATGCGCCCCCGACCGCCCGCTTCGCGCGCCATCAGCTCCACCAGGCGCTCGGAGATTCCAGCGGAATAGACGTACAGCAGCCGATACCAGGGAACCGACGTTTCGCGCAGGAGCGCCTCGAGCAGGTCCGGAAGTTTCGGGCCTCCGAGCCCCAGGTCCCGTCCCCAGTGCCCCAGGTCCTGCGCGACGAGATTGATCTCTTTCGCGCCCTGCGCCTCGAGCTGCTGTGCTTCCTGCACGATGCGGGCGAGCGGCTCGGAGCGGTGCTTGCCGCGCATCAGCGGGATCGCGCAAAAGGCGCAGGTGTGATCGCAGCCCTCGGAGATCTTGAGGTAGCGCACGTGGGTCTGCTCGCCCAGGAACTGGCGCACGCCGGGGTGGGATGCCACGGGGTCTTCGATCAAGCCCCGCCGCGCCAGCTCGGGCACGAGATGGTGCAGCTCGGAAAAGCCGAGCATCAGATCGACTTCGGGAATCTCCTTGGTGAGCTCCTGCTTGTAGCGCTGGATCAGACAGCCCACCGCGACGACCGCCTTCACCCCCTGCTCCTTCAGCCTGGCGGCCTCGAGCATGGCGTCGATCGATTCCTGCTTGGCCGCGTCGATGAACCCGCAAGTGTTGACGAGGATGACGTCGGCGGCGGGCAGCTCGGGCGTAATGACGGCGCCGTGTCCCACCAGCTCGCCCACGAGCCGCTCGGAGTCCACGGTCGCCTTGTCACACCCGAGCGAGATGACGCCGAGCTTCATCCGCGGTAGTTCCCGAACTTCAGCTCGAGTCCGAAATCCTGCGCCCTGAGGAACGCGATCACTTCCTGGAGCTCGTCTTTGGACGGCGCCTGCACGCGGATCTCTTCGCCTTGAATCGAGGCCTGCGCCTTCTTGAACTTCTTGTCCTTGATCGCCTTCACGATGGCTTTGGCTTTTTCCTGCGGGATGCCCTGGGTGAGCTTGATCTCACGCCGGACGGTGTCGTTTGCCGCGGGGGTGATGACACCGAGCTCGAGGTTTTTCACCGGCACGCCGCGCTTGATCATCTTCGACTGCAGCACGTCGAACAGCGCCTTCATCTTGAAATCGTCGTCGGCCACGAGCGTCAGCGTCGCCTTGGGGCGGTCGAACGCGATCGACGCCTTCGAGCCTTTGAAGTCGTAGCGCTGGGCGATTTCCTTCTGGGCCTGATTGACGGCGTTATCGACCTCCTGGAGGTCGGCGCCGGTGGAGATGTCGAACGACGCTTGGGATGCCATAGGGCGGGAAATATACAGAGAGGTCATGAAGGTTGGTGAAGGATGGTGGAGGAGGACCCTTCACCAACCTGCACAACCTCGACCAACCTCCAGCGCCTTGCTTTTAGCTCAGGAAGCTTTCCAGCGCCCTGGCTCTGGAGACGTGCCGCAGTCTGGCCAGCGCCTTTTCCTTGAGTTGCCGCACGCGCTCCCGGGTGATGCCGAGCTGCGACCCGATCTCCTCGAGCGTCATCGGCTCCTGGCCTTCCAGCCCGAAGTAGAGCCGCAGAATGCGCGCCTCGCGCTCCTTGAGCGTGGCGAGCACCGACTCGATCGACTCGGTCAGCGCGTGCTCGAAGATCTCGTCGTCGGGACCGGGATTCTGGGTGTCAGGGAGATAGTCGAGCAGCTTGTTGTCTTCGCCCGGAGTGAGCGGCGCGTCGAGCGAGAGATGGGCCTGCGAGATCGACAACGTCTTGGCGACTTCCTCTTCGGAGATGTCCATTCCCTCCGAGATCTCCTGTACCGTCGGCTCGCGGCCGAGCTCCTGCAGCAGCGACGCGGATCGCTTGCCGATCCGGTGCAGCGTGCCGGCCCGGTTCAGCGGCACGCGGACGATGCGCGATTGCTCCGCGAGCGCCTGGAGGATCGCCTGGCGGATCCACCACACGGCGTAGGAGATGAACTTGATGCCCTTCGTCTCGTCGAACTTCTGCGCCGCGCGCATCAGCCCGATGTTCCCCTCGTTGATGAGGTCGGCGAGGGAGACGCCCTGGTTCTGGTAGCGCTTGGCCACCGAGACGACGAAGCGGAGGTTGGAGCGGACGAGCGTCTCCAGGGCGTCGGGGTCGCCGGCGCGGATGAGCCGAGCGAGCTCGGCCTCCCGTTCGCGGTCGATGAGCGGGTACGCGCTGATCT
>DASSUS010000008.1:0-2816 GCA_035706765.1 Gemmatimonadales bacterium | reverse complement strand
TCCCAATCGCCCCGCTGGGTCCACTCCGCCATGCTCACGACCGTGTCGCCGGCAAAGTTCTTGATCTGCTCGTGCCGCTCGGCGGAGAAGCCGTCGATGATCGTGATCGAGCCCTCGGTGATGAACTGGCCGGCTGCGAGCCGCGACTCCCAGGGAATCGGCTGATTGTTGATCGAGTAGAGCGCGAACGGTTGGCCGAGCTCGAGCGGGCCGATGCCGTCGCTGCACGCGACGAGCGCGAGGCTGGTACAGGCAAGCACCGACAAGTGGCGCATGAGCAAAACGCTAGTGGCTTGTCGAAAATAGGGGAAGTTCCGTTATGACTTTTGGCGCGCCCGTGTTGAAGAAGCACGTCGTCTAACTTTTTTCCGCTCCCTCCCGTAGTATCTGCGTGCCGCGCCCCGCGCCCCGCGCCCCGCGCTATCTGCCTACGCTCCTCTACTGGGTTGGGAGGACGATGAATCGCATCCCGGTTGCGCTCGCCTGCGTAGTCCCCGCGCTCGCGTGCGCGCAAAGCTCCGCCGCACCCCAGGTTTTCGAATCCCAGCTCCATCGTTTCCGCGCCGTCACGCTGACCGACGATCTCGACCATCCGTGGGGACTCGCGTTTCTCCCCGACGGTCGCATGCTCGTTACGGAGCGTCCGGGCCGGCTGCGCATCGCCGGGCAGGACGGCACGCTGTCCGATCCGATCGCCGGCGTTCCTGAGGTCGACGCCGACGGGCAGGGCGGGTTGCTCGACGTCGCGCTCGCGCCCGACTTCGCGCAGAGCCGGCTGATCTATCTGAGCTTTGCCGAGCCCGGCGAGGGCGGGTCGGGGACCAGTGTTGCCAGGGCTCGGCTCGCGGAGTCGGAGAACCGGCTCGAAGGGCTGCAGGTGATCTTCCGCCAGGAGCCCAAGGTCGAAGGGGGCGCGCATTTCGGTTCGCGGCTCGTGTTCGCGCGCGACGGCAACCTTTTCATCACGACGGGCGACCGGCAGCACCGGCCGTTCGTGCAGGACCTCTCCAAGCTCCAGGGCAAAGTCGTTCGCGTTCGCCCCGATGGCACGATCCCGCCCGACAATCCATTCGTGAACCGCGCCGGCGCCCGCCCCGAGATCTGGTCGTACGGCCACCGCAACCTGCAGGGCGCGGCGCTGCATCCCGAGACCGGCCAGCTCTGGACGGTGGAGCACGGCGCGCGCGGCGGCGACGAGCTGAACGCGCCCAAGGCGGGGCGCAACTACGGCTGGCCTGTGATCACCTACGGCGTCGATTACTCGGGCGCGCGCATCGGCGTCGGCCAGCGCAAGGAAGGTATGGAGCAGCCCATCCACTATTGGGATCCGTCGATCGCGCCGAGCGGGCTCATGTTCTATACCGGGGACAAGTTCCCCAGTTGGAAGGGGAACGCCTTCGTCGGCGCGCTCGGGTTTCAGCTGCTCGCGCGACTCGTACTCGACGGCGAGCACGTGCGCCAGGAGGAGCGGCTGCTCGAAGGCTACGGTCAGCGCATTCGCGCCGTGGTGCAGGGACCCGACGGCTTCATCTATCTGCTCACGGACGACAGCGATGGCCGCATCGTGCGGCTCGAACCGATTTCCTGATCTGGAGGCATGATGCGCATTACCGGTGTGCTCCTTTGTCTGGCGATTCTCACCTCGACCGCCGCCGCTCAGTCGCCCGCTTCGCTGCCCTCCGTGACGTTGCCGCCTGAGCTCGATCGCGTGCTGCGCGAGTACGAGAAGAACTGGCGTGCGGGCGATGAGAACGGGCTCGCGGCGCTGTTCACGACGGACGGGTTCGTGCCCTCGAACACCGGTTTTGTCCGGGGCCGTGACGCGATCGTGGCGCAGTACAAGGACCAGCAAGGCGAGCTGAACTTGCGGGCGCACGCGTACGCGATGTCCGACACCGTCGGCTACATCGTGGGGGCGTACGGCTTCGGAACCGACGGCGCCGATCGCGGCAAGTTTGTGCTCGCGTTGCGCCGCGCGCGCGGCGGCCCGTGGTTGATCGCGGCCGACATCGATCAGTTCAATCGCACGGGGCCGGCGCCAACGGCGCAGCAGCAGGCCGAGCGGGACGCGGTGCGGCGCGCGGCGCTCGACTATCTCGAGGGCTTCTACGAGGGCGATTCGGCGAAGATCGTGCGCAGCGTGCGGCCCGACGTGCGCAAGGCGGGCTACTACAAGGCGCGTGATGCCGCCACCTATACGGCGGAAGAAATGCCGTTCGCCGATTTCCTGTCCTACGTGCGCAACTTTCGCAGCAACAACAGAACCACTCCCGCGACGGCGCCGCGTGAAGTGACGGTGGGCGAAGTGAACGATCAGACCGCGACGGCGAAAGTCGTGGCGTGGTGGGGCATCGACTACCTGCAACTTGCCAAGTACGACGGCAAGTGGATGATTGTGAACGTGATCTGGCAGTCGCCCCCGCCCCCGCCCCCGCCCAAGTAGGGAGGCTCGCTGAGGCGTGGCGTTCCCCGAGTCGTTTGCGACCCCCAGGCTGCACGCCGAGCGGCTCACGGCGGCGCATTTCGACGACGTCCGCGCCATGGATGCCGATGCGAAGTACATGGCGCTGCTCGGCGGGACCAGGACCGAAGCGCAGACTCGCGAATACATGGAGTACAACCTGCGCCACTGGTCGGAGTACAACTTCGGACTCTGGATCCTGCGCGACATCGAGGGACTCGTCGCGGGCCGGTGCGTGCTGCGGCATCTCGACGTCGAAGGCACCGATGAGGTCGAGCTCGGCTACGGATTCCATACGCAGTACTGGGGCTACGGCCTCGCGACCGAAGTCGCGCGCGAGCTGTTGCGCTACGGC
>DASSUS010000007.1:0-3937 GCA_035706765.1 Gemmatimonadales bacterium | reverse complement strand
GGCTGGACGGCGGTGACGCGCGACGGGCGCCTGTCGGCGCACTTCGAGCACACCGTCGCGGTCACGAAGGACGGGCCGCTCGTGATGACCGCGCGTCCGGTCAGGGTCGGCTGAGCGGATTCGCCGGACGATGGAAGAACGGGACCCGCGCGAGCCGGAGCGTCGCGCGGTCACGGTGGAAGGAATCGTACGGGAGTCGCTGCCCTACGCACAGTATCGCGTGGAGATCGACGGACCGCGGCAGATTACGGCGCACGTGCCCTCGGGTCCGGGACGCAACTTCATCCGGGTGCTGGTGGGCGATCGGGTCCGGCTGGAGCTGAGCCCGCGGGACGTGACCCGCGGACGGATCGTCGAAAAGATCGACCGGTAACTGGCGACCGGCCACTGGTAACTGGAAACTGGTAACTGGAAACTGAATCATGAAGGTGAGAGCGTCGGTCAAACGGATTTGCGCGAAGTGCAAGGTGATCCGCCGCCGCGGCGTGGTGCGCGTGATCTGCCCGAACCAGAAGCACAAGCAGCGGCAAGGATAGTCGGAAGCTGGGAGCGAAGAAACTATGGCGCGTATTTCAGGCATCGATCTTCCGCGGACCAAGCGGGTCGAGGTCGGCCTCACCTACATCTACGGGATCGGCCGCAAGCGGTCGAACGACATCCTGGCGGCGGCGGGGGTGAACCCCGACATCCGCATCAAGGATCTCTCCGAAGACGACGTGCGGAAGATCAGCCGGGTGATCGAGGAGCAGGGCCGCGTGGAAGGAGACCTCCGCAAGGAAGTCTCGATGAACATCAAGCGGCTGATGGAGATCGGCAGCTGGCGCGGGATGCGTCACCGCCGCAATCTGCCGGTGCGCGGGCAGCGGACGCGGACGAACGCGCGGACGCGGAAGGGCCCGCGCAAGGGCGCGATCGCGAAGAAGAAGACCGTCTAGCGTGAGTTGATTATGGCCAAGAAGGACGCAGCAGCAGATCCGACCGCACCCGGCGCCGAAGGGGGCAAGAAGCCCGCTGGACGGCCGGTCCGGAAGAAGACGTTCAAGAAGCGCGGCGAGAAGCGCATCGTGCACCACGGGTTCGCGCACATCCGCGCGTCGTTCAACAACACCGTGGTGACGATCACGGATCCCGAAGGGCACGTCGTCGCGTGGTCGAGCGCCGGCGGCATCGGGTTCAAGGGATCGCGCAAGGGGACGCCGTACGCGGCGACGCAGGCGGCGATCGCGGCCGGGAACGCCGCGAAGGCGTTCGGCATGCGCTCCGTGGAGGTGCGGGTGAAGGGGCCGGGCGCCGGCCGCGAGTCCGCGATCCGCGCGCTGCAGACGATCGGCATCGACGTGAAGTCGATCCGCGACGTTACGCCCATCCCGCACAACGGCTGCCGTCCGCCCAAGAGGAGACGCGTGTAATGGCACGTTATATCGGACCGGTTTGCCGGCTCTGCCGGCGCGAGGGCATGAAGCTCTTCCTGAAGGGGGAGCGCTGCTACACGGAGAAGTGCGCCATCGAGAAGCGCAATCTTCCGCCGGGGCAGCACGGCAAGATGCGCAAGGCGAAGCTGGTGGGCTACGGCCTGCAGCTGCGCGAGAAGCAGAAGGTGAAGCGCATCTACGGCGTGCTCGAGAACCAGTTCCGCCGCTACTTCGAGGCCGCGGAGCGGACGCGCGGCATCACCGGTGAGACGCTGCTCCAGCTGCTCGAGCGCCGGTTCGACAACGTCGTCTACCGCATCGGCTTCGCGACGTCGCGCGCGCAGGCGCGGCAGCTCGTGCGGCACGGCCACTTCACCGTGAACGGACGCAAGGTGGACATTCCGTCCTACTCGCTCAAGGCGGGCGACGTCGTCGCCGTCCGCGGCGGCAGCGCGGAGAACCCCGCGATTCAGCACGCGCTCGAAGAGGTGAAGGGGCGCGGCGTCCCCGACTGGATTTCGTTCGATCCGGGCACGACGTCGGCCCGCATCGTGTCGCTGCCCACGCGCGAGCAGATCAACCTGCCCGTGCAGGAGCAGCTGATCGTCGAGTTGTACAGCAAGTAGCTCTTCGCCCGCAGCCTTTCCGGACCCGCGGCGGGAGGCGGAGAGCGAAACGGCAGGTCCGGCGGACGTCCACGGCAGGGCGTCCGATTGAAAGGAACACCTGAAATGTTGTGGAAAGGTTTTCAGCGTCCCAAGCGGCTCGAGTTCGAGCGGGAGACCCTCACGGACCGGTTCGGCCGGTTCTACGCGCAGCCGTTCGAGCGCGGCTTCGGCACGACGATCGGCAACGCCATGCGGCGGGTGCTGCTCTCCTCGATCGAGGGGGCGGCGGTCACCGCGGTGAAGATTGACGGCGTCCTGCACGAGTTCTCGCCGATTCCGGGCGTGGTCGAGGACGCGACCGACATCATCCTCAATCTGAAGCAGATCCCGCTGAAGATGCACGTCGACACCACGAAGACGCTGTACGTGCGCGTCGACAAGGCGGGCGAGGTGCGGGCGCGCGACATCGAGGCGGACGCCGACGTGGACATCCTCGAGCCGGACGCGCACATCGCGACCGTGGCCGAGGGGGGCAAGCTGCACATGGAGCTGCGCGTGAAGCGCGGCCGCGGCTACGTCTCCGCGGACAAGAACTTCGACGAGGACCTCGGCATCGGCTGGATTCCGGTGGACTCGGTCCACTCGCCGATCAAGAAGGTCAACTACCTCGTCGAGGCGGCGCGCATCGGCCAGGCGACCGACTACGACAAGCTCACGATCGACGTGTGGACGAACGGATCGGTGACCCCGCGCGATGCGATCTCGCACTCGGCGCGGCTGATCCGCGACCACCTGAACATCTTCATCAACCTCGAAGAGGTCGGCGAGCTGCAGCAGGAAGGGGGCGGCGAACAGCCGCGCGCGGCGAGCAACGAGAATCTCGACAAGAGCGTCGAGGAGCTCGAGCTCTCGGTCCGCTCCTACAACTGCCTGAAGAACGCGAACATCCGGACGATCCGCGAGCTCGTGCAGAAGACCGAAGGGGAGATGCTGAAGACGAAGAACTTCGGCCGCAAGTCCCTGAACGAGATCAAGGAGATCCTGTCGACGATGGGCCTGAGCCTGGGCATGCGCCTGGATCAGCCCGCCGCGCAGACTCAGGAATAGCGAGTCAGGTCCCATGAGACATCGAGTTGCCCATCGCAAACTGGGGCGCGTCACCGAGCACCGCATCGCGATGCTGCGGAACCAGGCCGAAGCGCTGATTCGCCACGAGCACATCGAGACGACGGTGCCGCGGGCGAAGGAGCTGCGTCCCTACGTCGAGCGGATCATCACGATCGCGCGGCGCGGGATCGCGGGCGGGGACGGCCGGTCGCTTCACGCCCGGCGCCTCGTCCTTCGCGACATTCCCAACCGGGACGTCGTCGCGAAGCTGTTCGACACGATCGCGCCGCGGTTCGAGACGCGCCCGGGCGGCTACACGCGCATCCTGCGCCTGGGCTACCGGCGCGGCGACAGCGCGGAGGTCGCGCGGATCGAGCTGGTCGGCAGCGAGTTCAACCCGAACGCCGAGGCCGAGAAGAAGAAGGACGCCGAGAAGCCCAAGGCGAAGGGGGTCGGCGGACGGCTGCGCGCGGCGGCGGAGCGTCTGCGCGGCAAGGCCGCCGAGGAAGGGGCCGCCGAGGAAGGCGGCGAGACGAAAAAGGCCAAGCCGGCCCGCCCGAAGGGGAAGGCCGGCAAGGCCGATACGCGCGGCAAGGGACAGAAGACCAGCGCGCCGCGCAAGGCGGGCGGGAGTTAGACCTCCTCCGCTGCTTCCGCTCCGCGTTCCGCCTTCGAGGCCGCGATGATCTTCCCATGGAGGTGCGCCGGCACCTCCTCGTAGTGCGAAAACTCCATGTGGTACGAGCCGCGCCCACCCGTCGCTGACGTGAGGTGCTGCTCGTAGGTCAGCTTCTCCGCCATCGGCACCTT
>DASSUS010000006.1:0-3810 GCA_035706765.1 Gemmatimonadales bacterium | reverse complement strand
CGACCGGGAACGGCTGCGCGATCAGGTCCGGGACGCGATGGTTGCCCTACAGTCGAAGGTACGGTAGGGTTGGACCACACATGAGCACCGTCATTTCAGTCCACGCGCGCGAAATCCTCGATAGCCGAGGCAATCCCACAGTCGAAGCAGAAGTCACCCTGGCGAGCGGCGCCGCCGGCACCGCGGCCGTCCCGAGCGGCGCGTCCACTGGTGAGCACGAAGCGGTGGAGCTGCGCGACGGCGACGCCAAGCGCTTCGGCGGCAAGGGCGTCCTCGAAGCGGTCAAGAACGCCAATGAGATCATCGGGCCGCGGCTGGAAGGAATGTCGGCCGAAGATCAGATCGCGATCGACTATGCGATGATCGATCTCGACGGCACGCCGAACAAAGGCCACCTCGGCGCCAACGCGATCCTCGCCGTTTCGCTCGCCGTGGCGCGAGCCGCCGCGCAGGACGCGGGGCTGCCGCTGTATCGCTACCTGGGCGGACCGGTGGCGCACGTGCTGCCGGTCCCGATGATGAACATCCTCAACGGCGGCGCTCATGCGGCGAACACGGTGGACTGCCAGGAGTTCATGGTCGTCCCGATCGGCGCGGAGACGTTCCCCGAAGGGCTGCGGATGGGCGTCGAGGTTTTTCACGCGCTCAAGAAGGTGCTGTCCAAGCGCGGGCTCTCGACGGCCGTCGGGGACGAAGGCGGGTTCGCGCCCGACCTGCCCAACGACGAAGCCGCACTCGAGGCGATCATGGCCGCGGTCGAGGCGGCGGGGTACGAGGCGGGGAAGGACGTGGCTATCGCGCTCGACGTGGCCGCCTCAGAGCTGTTCGACGACGGCAAGTACGTCTTCAAGAAGAGCAAGGGCGGCGCCAAGAGCGCCGACGAGATGATCGCGCTTTATAAGAGCTGGATCGATCGCTATCCCATCGTCTCGATCGAAGACGGGCTGGCCGAGGACGACTGGGCGGGATGGGCCAAGCTCACGGAAGCGCTGCAGGAGCGCGTGCAGCTGGTGGGCGATGATCTGTTCTGCACCAACGCCGAGCGGCTGGCGCGCGGGATCGAGGAGAGCGTGGCGAACGCGATTCTCATCAAGGTGAACCAGATCGGCACGCTGACCGAAACGCTGCAGTGCATCGAGCTGGCCCGCGGCAACGGCTACGGCGCGGTGATCTCGCATCGCTCGGGCGAAACGGAGGACACCTTCATCGCCGATCTCGCGGTGGCGACGGGCGTCGGGCAGATCAAGACGGGCAGCGCCTCCCGCACCGATCGCGTCGCCAAGTACAACCAGCTGCTGCGCATCGCCGAAGAGCTGGGCGAAGTCGGGCATTACCCCGGCCGGCATCTGTACGGACTGTGACGCGCACGCGCGTGGCCGGGATTGCCGGCGGGCTCGGGCTGCTCGCGCTCGCGGTGTGGGGCGGGGAGTACGGGACGGCCGACTGGATTACGATCCGGCGGCAGCTGGCGGACGAGCGCGCCAGAGTCGCCGCGCTGCGGATCGACATCGATTCGCTGGCCAAACTGGCGACCGATCTCGAGACCAATCCTGCCGTGCAGGAGCGAGTCGCTCGCGAACAGTTCGGCATGATCCGGGACGGCGAGGTGCTGTACCGTGTCGTGCCTAAATAGGGAGGCACCATGAAGCGTTGGTTTGTGGGTATGACCGCACTCGGCCTCGCGTGTGGCGGGGATTCGACTGGGCCCAGCGCGTCATCGGTGACCGGGATTGCCGGCGACAATCAATCCGCGTCGCGCGGAGCGGCGCTGCCGGTACCGTTGAGCTTCACGGCGTTGAATTCGAGCGGGCAGCCGGCGCAGGGTATCTCGGTCACGTGGACTGCCACGCCCGCCGCGGCGGCCGCCTTCACGCCGGCAACGAGCACGACTGACGTGAACGGCGTCGCGTCGACCAGTGTGACGCTGGGCAATACGATCGGACCGATTACGATCCAGGCGTCTCTCAACGGGGTCTCGCCTGTCACGTATCACGTCACGGTGCTCGATCCCTGCGACTTCTTCAACACCTATGCGATCGGTGAGTCGGTCAACGCGTCGCTGGCGACGAGCGATTGCCTCCGGACGAACTGGTATTACGACTACTACGAAGTCGCTCTACCGCCCGGTCAGCAGAGCCTGCGGCTCAAAATGAGGGGAACGGCAGCCTCCTTCGAAGACACCTTCCTCGATCTCTACACGTCCGCGGGACTGATCGCGGGATTCGACGACGATTCCGTGCTCGGCATCGTCGGCGCCCGAAACTCACAGCTCGATATCATCCTCCCCGGCGGCACCTCGTACGTCATCGGCGCCAATTCCTTCGATCCGTTCGCGACGGGACCCTACACGCTGTCGAGCGAAAACCGGCCGGCGAGCCTGAACGGTTGTCGCGCGGTCTGGGTGATGCGCGGCATCGCGGTCACGGACACGATCAAGAACACCGACTGCGCCGATTCCTCGGCGGTCACGAAGTACTACGAAGTGGCGCGGATTGTCGTGTTCAGCCCGACGGTGCTCACGATCAGCATGAAGTCGGCGGCACTCAATCCCTCGCTTGCGCTGTATCAGCTCAATCCAGGCAGCTACGCCCGCACCCCGGTCGCATCGAACGACGACAGCCTCGCGGGATCGAATACCAACGCGTTCATCCAGTACACGGTGACCGCGAACAACTTTTACGATATCGTCGTCGGCACGAGCACCGGGGGCGGGACCGGCGCGTACACGTTCGAGGTCTCGGCGTCGACGACGCTCAGTCCTCGCGTGCCGGGATCACGAATTCAGAGCGGGGGACGGAATACCTGGTGGCGCGACGTCGCTATTCCGAAGCGCTCCAGGCCGTAGCGCTTCTCGCCACACTCGCCGGAGTTTGTGTTGGGCAGAGTCCGAGTGGGAGCCGTCCGTGCGATCCTCAGGCTCCCCTCGGACCGAGCCACGATCTCTACTGCATCGAGCTGATCGCGGCGCCGGGCGCCCGGGGCGCCGCGGGCCGGGTCGAGCTGAGCCTGCCCGCCACGCCGTTCACCGTTGGCGTCACGCCCGACGGCCACTCACGCTACGACCTGATCGGATCGGTCACCGGTCTCGCGCCGGGCCCGACCTACGTCGCGTGGGTCATGACTCCGGAGCTGAGCCGCATCATCAAGCTCGGCGTCGTGTCGGGTGACAGCTTTGTCGGTCGCGACATCGCGCTGAACAAGTTCGTCGTGTTGGTGACGGCGGAGCGCAACGCGCGGGTGCGCGAGCCGAATGGGCGCGTGGTGTTGCGGGGTCAGTCGCCCAGTACGCGGTTGTTTCCACCTGACCAGCTGACGTTCGCCGCCGGCGGCAGCGCGGCGCCGGTTCCGCCAGCTCACGAGCATGCAGGGCATGACGGCTGGCCGATGGCTCCGATGCCGGCGAACCTCACGATGCTGCCGGCCGAGATGGCACTGCGGCCGGCAGTCGCTCCCTATCCCATTCCGTCGAACGATCTCCCGGCGGCGCAGCCGATGGCGCGCCGGCGCCTCGCCACGGGCGACACGCTCCGGCTCGACGCCGGACCGGTGCGCGGCGGCTATGCGTTCAACGGCGAGCAGCCGGGACCGTTGATCGAGGTCGAGCGCGGCGCCGAGATCGTGGTCGCGTTCTCGAATCGCCTCCCCGATTCGACCGCGATCCACTGGCATGGCATTCGGCTCGACAATCAGTCCGACGGCGTTCCCGGGCTCACGCAGCCGGCCATTCCGCCGGGCGGCACGTTCGAGTACCGGATTCGCTTTCCGGACGCCGGGATCTACTGGTATCACGCGCATGTGCGCGAGGATGTC
>DASSUS010000005.1:0-6323 GCA_035706765.1 Gemmatimonadales bacterium | reverse complement strand
GCGCGGTGATGTCGACGACCATGGCGGGCGTCGTTCCCCACGTGACCTGAGGCGCCACGGTGGCGGCATCGAGTGTGACCTGTTTGTCGAACCGTGCGCCGCGATCAGTCTTCAGCGTACGCCACCGCTCGAAATTCCTGGCATCTACGCGTGGTCGGCCCTCGAGGTAGGCGAATGTCACATCATCCGGAGCGATCATGCCTGCCCGACCCCCGGCTTCGATCGACATGTTGCACACCGTCATCCGCTCTTCCATCGAGAGCGCGCGGATCGCGTCACCCGTGTACTCGATCACGTGCCCCGCCGCTCCGGCGGTGCCGATCTTCCCGATCAGCGCGAGGATCAGGTCTTTGGCCGTGACGCCGTTCGCGCGGGGCCCGGTGATACGCGCCTCGAGATTCTTCGGCTTGGACATGACGAGGCACTGAGTCGCGAGCACGTGCTCTACCTCGCTGGTCCCGATGCCGAGCGCAAAGGCGCCGAAGGCGCCGTGGGTCGCGGTGTGCGAGTCGCCGCACACGATCACCATCCCCGGCTGGGTCGCGCCCAGCTCGGGCCCGATCACGTGCACGATGCCCTGCCCCGGCGAGCGCAGGTCGAACAGCTCGATGCCGAAGTCGCGCGCGTTCGCGCCCAACGCGTCGACCTGCTTCGCCGAGACCGGATCGGCAATCGCGACCGAGCGGTCGCCGGTGGGGACGTTGTGATCCACGGTGGCGAGCGTCCGCTCCGGGCGGCGCACGCGCCGCCCCTCGCGCTTGAGACCGGCGAATGCCTGCGGCGACGTGACCTCGTGCACGAGGTGCAGATCGACGTACAGCAACGCCACGCCGTCCGCGAGCTCACGCACGACGTGCGCGTCCCAGATCCGGTCGAACAGCGTCTTCACGCGCGCGCCGGCTCCCGCTCGTTCTGCGCCGGCTTCGGGCGGGTGCGGCCCGCCTGCGCCGCCTTTCCTTCCTCGGTCCAGGGCATCATCGCCCGCAGCCTGGCGCCGACCTGTTCGATCTGATGCTCCTTCGCCGCGCGGCGCAGCTCGTTGAAGCGCGGAGCCCCGGCTCGGCATTCGGCGATCCATTCCTTGGCGAACGAGCCGTTGCGAATGTCTGCCAGGAGCCGGCGCATCTCGGCGCGCACCGCGGGGCTGATCACCCGCTCGCCGCGCGTCAGATCGCCATACTCCGCGGTGTCGCTGATCGACCAGCGCATGAACCCGAGCCCGCCGCGGTAGATCAGATCGACGATCAGCTTCAGCTCGTGCAGACACTCGAAGTACGCCATCTCCGGGGCGTACCCCGCTTCGGTGAGCGTCTCGAAGCCGGCCTGAATCAACGCCGTCACGCCGCCGCACAGCACCGCTTGCTCGCCGAACAGATCGGTTTCGGTCTCTTCCGCGAACGTCGTGGCGAGCACGCCCGCGCGCGCGCAGCCGATGCCCGTCGCGTACGCGAGCGCGTTCTCGAGCGCTTTGCCGCTCGCGTCCTGGTGCACCGCGACGAGTCCCGGCACGCCGCGGCCCGCCTGGTACTCGCTCCGCACGAGATGGCCCGGCGACTTGGGAGCGATCATCGAGACGTCGACGCCCGGGGGCGGCGTGATCTCGCCGAAATGGATGTTGAACCCGTGCGCGAACATCAGCGTCTTGCCCGGCCCGAGCGCCGGCGCCACCGCCGTCTCGTACACGGCGCGCTGTTCCGGATCGGGGACCAGCATCATCACGACGTCGGCGGCCTTGGCGGCATCAGCGACAGCGCGCACGTCGTGGCCGTCGTCTGAGGCGCGCTTCCACGACGCACCGCCCGGCCGCAGCCCGACGATCACCCGCGCGCCGCTCTCCTTCAGATTCAGGGCGTGGGCGTGCCCCTGACTGCCGTAGCCGATGATGGCGAAGGTGCGGCCGTGCAGCCGCGCGCGATCGGTGTCCGCCTCGTAGTAGATCTTCACTGTTGAGCTCATGTTGGCTCCAGAATTGACGTCCCCCCTCGCCCGGAGGGAGAGGGGGTCAGGGGGTGAGGACGAAAGGGACGTGATAGCGGCCTTCCTGACGCCGACCACGTTCTCCATCAGCAACGTGAGACTCTCCGCCGTCGCGTCATCGACATCGATCTCGCAGGTCAGCCGCCACACGCCGGGCTGACCGCGCGAGTCGACGCCAAATCCCCGCACCGGCATGTTGCGCCGCCGCAGCACGGTGCAGACGCGGCCCAACGTGAGCAGATCGCTGCTCAAGAGCACCATCACTGCGCGGGGGGCAATTCCCCTCTCCGTGACAGCCTGGCCCGAGCCGACAGGCGAAGGAGTCATACCGGCGCCGGCGCGCGCTCGAGCGGCTCGGACAGAGAGCCTCCCGGCACGATCATGGGGAACACATTCGCTTCCTGCTCGAGCACCAGCTCGACGAGCGCGGGACCCGGCCGCTCGTTCGCTTGCCGCAGGGCATCCTTCACATCCGACGCCTGCTTGACGCGCCAGCCGGGAATCCCGTAGGCCTCCGCCAGCTTCACGTAATCGGGACTCCAGATCGGCGTGTTGGAGTAGCGGCCGCCGTGGAAGAACTGCTGCCACTGCCGGACCATGCCGAGGTAGCCGTTGTTGAAGATCGCGAGCTTCACCTCGATCCCTTCCTGCACCATCGTCGCGATCTCGGCCATGTTCATCTGGAATCCGCCGTCGCCCGAAATCGCCCAGACCGGCTCGTTCGGGCGCGCCAGCCGCACCCCCATCGCCGCCGGCACCGCGAAGCCCATGGCGCCGAGCCCGCCGGACGTGATGTGCGTGTTGGGCCGCTCGAACGGGTAGCGCTGCGCGACCCACATCTGATGCTGTCCGACGTCGGACACGACGGTGCACCGGCCACCCGTGACTTCGGCGAGCGCGGCGAGGATCACCTCGGGCGCCAGGCCGCGCGCAAACACTTCCTCCCGCGCGCGCATCAGCTCACGAATTTCGGCGCGCCAGGCCAGCGCGTCGCGCGGCGCGACGAACGAGAGCAGCCGCGCGAGCACCGCCCGCGCATCACCCACGATGCCGATCGCCGCACGCACGTTGCGGCCGATTGCCGCGCCGTCGATGTCGATGTGCACGATCGTCGCGCGCGGCGCGAACGTCGCGATGTTGCCCGTCACGCGATCGTCGAACCGCATTCCGATCCCGATGATGAGATCGGCGGCCTGAATCGCCTTGTTGATGTGCACCTCGCCGTGCATCCCCGGCATGCCGAGGTGCAGCTCGTGCGACTGCGGGAACGCGCTGATCCCGAGCAGCGTCGTGATCACGGGAATGCCGGTGCGCTCGGCGAGCGCGCGCACTTCCGCGTAGGCGCCGCTTACGATCACGCCACGGCCGATCATGAGGAGAGGCCGCCGCGAGTTTGCGATGAGTTGAGCGACCTCGTTCAGTCGTGTGTCGTCAGGTCGTGCCGCGCGCAGCGTGCGGCGTGCGCGCGCGGGCTGAGCGCGCGTTCGATACTCCGCCTTCTGGTTCTGGACGTCCTTCGGCACATCAACGAGCACAGGTCCCGGCCGACCTTCCATCGCGATGTCCATCGCGTCGCGCAGATCGTCCGCCAGGTCTTCGATGTCGCGCACGAGCACGTTGTGTTTGGTGACTGGCATCGTGACGCCGACGACGTCGGTTTCCTGGAAGGCGTCGCGTCCCAGCATCGGCCGGCCCACCTGACCGGTGATTGCGAGCACGGGAGAACCGTCCATGTGCGCTGCGGCGAGGCCGGTCACGAGATTCGTCGCGCCGGGACCGGATGTCGCCACACACACGCCCACCCGCTGGCCCGCGCGCGCGTAGCCGTCGGCGGCGTGCGCCGCGGCCTGTTCGTGGCGCACGAGGACGTGACGCAGCCCGCTGTTTCCGTGCAACGCGTCGTAGAACGGCATGATCGCGCCGCCCGGGTAGCCGAACATCACCTCGACACCGGCGTCGACCAGCGTTCGGCAGATCATCTGCGCTCCCGTCAGGAGCTCGCTCATAGCTACACTCCCCAGAAGTAGGCGCTGCTCAACGCTTCGGTCTCGAGTCCATCGGCGTGATCGGCCTTGTTGAGCGCGTGCACCAGCGCGCGCGCGCCCGCTTCGACGATGTCGGTCGACGCGCCGTGGCCGCTGAGCGACTTGCCGTCGACACGCACCTGCAGCACCACGCGGCCCAGGCTGTCGCGCCCCGGGGTGACCGACTGTACGGAGAGGTCGATGACTTCGATGGTGCGACCCACGGCTTCACCGATTGCCGCGAACGCCGCGGCGATCGGCCCGTTGCCGGTCGCGGTCGCGCGCCGGGCGCCGAATCCGGGGCCCGCGATCTGCACCTCGGCGAACGCCGACTCGGTGCCGCAGGTGACCCGCAGCTGCGTGAGGTTGTAGACCTCGGGCGCGCGGTGAAATCCCTCGTGCAGCAGCGTGAGCAGGTCTTCATCGAGAATCTGGCGCTTCTTGTCCGCCAGCTCGGTGAACGCCTGGTACAGCTGCTCGAGCGTGTTCGCGTCGGGCTCGTAGCCCAGGTCGCGGTAGCGCCGCTCGAGCGCATGGCGGCCCGAGTGCTTGCCGAGCACGATGCTCGAGCCGCCGGCGCCGACCGTCTCGGGCGCGATGATCTCGTAGGTGAGGCCGTTCTGGAGCACGCCGTGCTGATGGATCCCCGCCTCGTGCGCGAACGCGTTGCGGCCGACGATCGCCTTGTTGGGCTGCGGGAACACGCCGATCTCATGCGAGAGCAGCCGGCTGGTGCGCACGATCTCGCGCGGATTCACCCGGCAGCGGAACGAGACGACCTGAGGCCGCACGCGGCCGGCCATCACGATCTCCTCGAGCGCGGCGTTGCCGGCGCGCTCGCCGATACCGTTCACCGTGCATTCCACCTGACCGGCGCCCGCGGCGATGGCCGCGAGCGAGTTCGCGACCGCGAGGCCGAGATCGTCATGGCAGTGGGCGCTGAGCACGACCTTGTCCGTTTCGGGGACGCGCTCGCGCACCGACCGAAACAGCGCCGCGTATTCGTCGGGCGTCGTATAGCCGACGGTGTCGGGGAGATTGATCGTCGTGGCGCCTTCGGCGACGGCGACGCGCACGACCTCGCACAGGAACCCGAGATCGCTGCGGGTCGCGTCTTCGGCGGAGAATTCGACGTCGCTCGTGAACCCGCGGGCGCGCCGCAGGGCCGCGCGCACGCGCGCGATGCAGGTGGGGCGGTCGATTTTGAGTTTTTGCTCGAGATGCAGATCGGACGTGGCGATGAAGACGTGGATCCGCGCGCGCTGAGCGCCCTGGAGCGCTTCACCCGCGGCGTCGATGTCTTTGTCGTGGCAGCGCGCGAGCGCGGCGATGACTGGACGCCGCACCGCGTCGGCGACCTGCTGTACGCCCCGCAGGTCGCCCTGGGAGGCCGCGGGGAAGCCGGCTTCGATGACGTCCACGCCGAGTGCGTCGAGTTGGCGGGCCAGGCGCAGTTTGGCTTCCGGTGACATCGCATTCCCGGGTGCCTGTTCGCCGTCACGCAGCGTCGTATCGAAGATGATCACATCCCTGGCCATGGCTCCCTCCACGCGGGTGAAAAACAAAAAGCCGCGAACCTGGTGGGTTCGCGGCGGCGATCTGCGTCGTGCTGCTTTTCGGCTTAGTCGGTTACTTCTGCGCGCGCGCCTCGAACCCTCCCCTGAGCAGCGTAAGGCTCAGGAGCAGCGTAAGGACGAGGAGCAGCAGCGCGAGCTGGAGCATGTGTGGACGACTAATCTCCACCTGGGACGCGGAGTGTCAAGGGTGGTGGAGGATGGTGGAGGTTAGGGGGTTGAGGAAGTTCAGGTTATTCTCGACCAAGGACTTGGTAGAGTCGCCACGTCAGGAATCGCGCGCGACTCTGGCGATCGCTCAGGTCCGTCCAAGCCTCGTCAACGAGATAGCCAACCTCGTGCGCAAATCGCAGTGCATAACCGACTTCTGTAAGCGAGGAAAGACTGATATCCAAGAAACGGCGGAATTCCTTACGACTCTTCCGTGATGATCCTTCGACGATGTTGGCGGCGGCCGAGAATGCCGCTCGCCGGAGCTGTGAAGTGAGACCGTACCGCTCATCAGCAGGAAATGATTTCGTCACGCGCTGAACGCCGAGTGCTAATTCGTGGCACTCACGCCATGCGTGAAGCCGTTCATAGGGGGGAGCCATTACAACAGGCTATCGGAACGCTTCTGCTCCAGAGTACGAATTTTATGCCGACGAAAGCCTTTTACTGCCTTTACGACCTTCCCTCCACCTTCCCTCCACCAACCTCCACCAACCTCCACCAACCTCCACCAACCTGCCTTTTCGCAGAGCCACCG
>DASSUS010000004.1:0-5491 GCA_035706765.1 Gemmatimonadales bacterium | reverse complement strand
CGTGCGGCGCGTGCTGTCGAAGCCCTTGGACAGGACTTCGCGGCGGATCGTGTCACGAATCCCGCGCCAGCGCTCGAGCGGTCCTGGACAGCCGTGACGCTCGATCGCCTTGACGCCGCGATCGAACGCGACCCACGCCATGATCTTGGAGTGCGTGAACTGCTGCCGTGGCCCGCGCACCTCCCAGATCCCTTCGTCCGGCTCGTCCCAATGCGTCTCGAGGAACTCCATCAGCTTGATCTGGAGCTGCCAGGTCGCGTCCCCCGAGACGAGCCCGGTCATGCGGCCGTGATGCAACGCGTCCATGATTTCCCCGTACACGTCGAGCTGGCGCTGCCGCACGGCGCCGTTACCGGTGCGCACGGGGGTCGCGCCCGAATAGCCGGGTAACCAGTCGAGTGTGAGCTCGGGCAAGCGCCGCTCGCCGGCGACGCCGTACATGATTTGGAGCTGATTGGGCGATCCGGCGACGGCGCGCAGCAGCCAGTCGCGCCACGCGGCGGCTTCGTCCTGATAGCCGCTCAAGAGCAGCGCGTACAGCGTGAACGTCGCGTCGCGCAGCCAGGTGTAGCGGTAGTCCCAGTTGCGCACGCCGCCGAGCCATTCCGGCAGCGACGTAGTGACGGCGGCGACGATCCCGCCGGTCGGCGTGTACGTGAGCGCTTTGAGGGTGATCAGCGAGCGCACGACCGCGTCGCGCCACGGGCCGTCGTAGGTGCAGCGGCTGCTCCATGCGCTCCACCACTGCTCCGCCGCACGGAGCGTCGCCACGGCATCAAGCCTGCCGGGGTCCGGCAGGTGCGAGGGATGCCAGGTCAGCACGAATGGGATGCGCTCGCCCGCCCCCACTTCGAAATCGGCGACGGTGGTCAAGCCTTCGCCGTGGGTCGCGACCCGCGTATGGAGCGTGAGCGCGTCCGGCCCGCCGATCGCGCGCAGCGCGCCGTCCACTCGCTGCACCCACGGTACGATCCAGCCGTAATCGAACCGAATGACGAGCTCCAGGTGCATCGCGACGCGGCCCGACACCCCTTCCACCACGCGGATCACGTTGGGGATCTCTTCGTCGGGCGGCATGCAATCGACGATGCGCACGGTGCCGGACGCGGTCTCGAATTCGGTCTCGAGGATCAGGGTGTCGCCGCGGTAGCCGCGGCGTGTGGCGCGCGGACGCTCGCGGGGCGCGATCGACCAGCGGCCATGGCGCGCGTCACCCAGCAGCGCCGCGAAGCACGCGCCCGAATCAAACCGCGGCAGACAAAGCCAGTCGAGGGAGCCGTTCGTGCCCACGAGGCCCGCCGTGCGCGTATCGCCGATCAGCGCATACGCCTCGATCGGCAGCGACATCGGCTGGGATGAATGTCTACTCGGCGGCAAAGGCAATCGTCGTCACCAGCGCGTTCTCCGCCTGGCGCGAGTCGAGCCGCGTATGCTGGACCACGATCGGGACGTTGCTTTCGATCACGCTGGCGTAGGGCGTGTCGCGGGGGATCGGCGCGGGATTCGAGAGATCATTGAAGCGCAGGTGCAGGGTTCGCCGCGCCGGAACCAGCACGTGATACGGACCTACCGGCTCGCGGTCCTCGAAGTAGATCGTGATCTGCACATTGGCGTCGCTGTCTCCGGTATTCAGGAGACACACCGTCTCATGGCTCGTCATCTCCGGCTCGGGGCCGTGGCTCGACCCGGGGATGTAGCCTTCCGCAATCGCCCAGCGCTTTCGGCCTATGGCGTCCCTGGATTTCGTCATGTGCGCTTGATACCCGCGAGCGAATCGAAGCGCCGGGGGATTAAGTCCGAAACGGGGTCACGGGCCCGGAGTACCCAGAGTATGAGGCTCGCGTCCGTCAAGAAAATCGTTAAGACCACCCTGCACGACTTCTCCGCGCACAAAGTCATGCAGCTCAGCGCGGCGCTCGCTTACAACGCGATCTTCGCGCTCGCGCCGTTCCTGTTGGTGATCGTCGGGGTCGCGGGGCTGGTGCTCGGGGAGGAGCAGGTCCGGCGGCAGGTCGACGAGAGTCTTCGCGGCATGTTGGGCCAGCAATCGACCGGGGTGATTCAGTCGATGATGGACGCGCGGCAGAGCGGACGCTCGCTCACCGCCACGATCCTGGGCACGGCCGCCCTGCTGCTCGGCGCCACCGGCCTGTTCGGCCAGCTCCAGAACGCGCTCAACACGATCTGGGGCGTGAAGCCCAAACCGGGCCGCGGCATCAAGGGGATGCTGCGCGACCGCTTCCTCTCGCTCGCGATGGTGTTCGGGATCGCGTTCCTGCTGCTGGTCTCGATGGTGCTGTCGACGCTGATCGCCGCATCGAGCGCCTGGATCGGCCGCACGCTTGGATTGCCGGAGTGGATCGGACACGCATTCGATCTGCTGTTCTCGGTCGGCGTGCTCACCGTGTTGTTCGCGGCGATGTTCAAGTTTCTGCCCGACGTCAAGATTCCCTGGCGCAGCGTGTGGAGCGGCGGGTTCATCACCGCGCTGCTGTTCAGTATCGGGAAGTGGGCGCTGGGGCTCTACCTCGGTCGTGAGAGCACCGCCTCGGCCTACGGCGCGGCCGGGAGCTTCGTGCTGATTCTGTTGTGGGTCTACTACGCGTCGGTAATCGTATTCCTCGGCGCCGAGCTGACGCAGGTCGTGACGCGCGCCTCGGGCGTGCACGTGCAGCCGACGGAGAACGCGATCCCGGCCGCACCGCAACCGGGAGCCGCGCTCGAGCGTCCCCTGCGAACGCCGGCGGAAACCACCCGCTCGGAGCGATCGAAACGCCCGCGGCGGCAGGAGCAGCCGCAGCGGGCGTACGTGATGGCGATATTCGGAATCGTCGCGCTGGTGCGCTGGCTGATCAATTCCATTCAGCGCGCTAGAGCGTGAAGTAGAAGGTCGCTCCCTCGTTCACCGCGCTCTTTGCCCAGATCCGGCCGCCATGGCGCGTAACGATGCGATGCACCGTCGCCAGGCCGACACCCGTCCCCGCAAACTCCTGTTCGGCGTGGAAGCGCTGGAAGGGCGCGAACAGCTTCTCGGCGAGCGCCAGATCGAACCCGGCGCCGTTGTCGCGCACGTAGAACACTGTACCACCATCGGCGGCCGTGAGACTGCCGACTTCGATTTTGGTGCGCTCGCGCCGAGCGGTGAATTTCCAGGCGTTGCCCATCAAGTTGCCGAGCAGCGCGCGCAGCAACGTGGGATCGCCGACAACGTGCAGCTCCCGGTGGATCACCCAGTCGGCCACCCGATCGGGAGCGCTCTCGCGCAGCTCCTGCGCGACATCTTCAGCGAGATCGGTGAGGTTCACCGGTTGGCGCTGCACCTCGCGCTTCATCACGTGCGAGAGCGCGAGCATGCCGTCGATCAGTGCGCTCATCTTCCGCACGTTCGCCTGAACCCGCTCGAGCTGGAGCATCCCCTCCGCGCCGAGAGCGCCGGAAAAGTCCTCTTCCAGAATTTGGCTGAAGCCGCCGATCGCGCGCAGCGGGGCACGCAGGTCGTGCGACACCGAGTAGGCGAACGCCTCGAGACTCCGGTTTGCCTCCTCGAGGTCCTTGGTGCGCTCGGCGACGCGGCGCTCGAGACTGTGCAGCACCTCGTCGCGCTGCTCCTCGGCTTTCATGATTCTGATGATCTGCTGGCACATCCATTCCGCCTGCGCCTCCGCGCCCGGGCCCTCGAGCAGGATTTGCGGGGGCATGTAGAACAGATTATCGCGGTTCAGGGTGTTGCCGATGTACGTGCTGCGATGCGCCATCAGCGCGTGGCGCAGCGCCTGCGGCGGCACCACGTCACGCCGGTACTGGCAGATACCGCGCAGGGGCCGGCCCTCGCGGAACAGCTGCTCGAGCCGCGCCTCGTATTCGAGCAGGCGATCGAAGTTCAAATCGTCGCCGAGCTCCCAGCGCATGTCGCCGGTCGCGCACAGTCCCTCGAACCCCTGCTCGACTGACTCGTCGATCGCGCGACTCAGCCCGTCGATCATCGCCTTCGGATCGAACCGGCCGTTCACCAGGTGACTGCGATCGGCGGACAGCACGAGCGCGCCGCGGCTCTGCTCGCGCTCCGTATCGATCCCCTTCGCGTTGAGCGCCTGGTCGACCATCGGCAGAGTGGCGGGATCGCCGAGATACAGGCAGCGCCAGTTCGTCGCCAAACCGTCCAGCAGAAGAGGAAGGACGACCGGCAGCTGCTGCGCCGGTTCCCCCTCGTAGATCAGACATTTGTGACGGCTGACTTCCGACGCGACGTGTCCCGCACTCATTGATCCTCCAGGGCGCCCAGTGCCAAACGCGTCCTACATGATGCACGATCAGGAAGCGTGGTGCCAAATCGTAGGGGTTCACCGACGCGCCCCACGATCTCACGTGTGCTTCACGTCACAGGCTGGCAATCATGGCTTTTCGTCCTTGCGCGCGGCCTCGTTCATTCACGACTGTAGAGGCGATGACGGACGCCCTGCGCGTGTTGCTGGTCGAAGACTCCGAGGACGATGCGGCGCTGTTCGCGCGCGAGCTGAAGCGCGCGGGTTTCGCCGCGCAGTGCACGCGCGTCCAGACCGCCCTCCAGCTGCACGCCGCGCTCGAGAACGGCACGTTCGACCTGATCGTCGGCGACAACAGCATGCCGGGATTCAGCGGCACCGAGGCGCTCGAGATCGTGCGCCGCCGCGGCCTCGACATCCCTTTCATCTTTGTGTCGGGCACGATGGCGGAGGATCTGGCGGCGCGCGCGCTCGAAGCGGGCGCCGGCGACGCGCTCGCCAAGGGCAACCTCCAGCGTCTCATTCCCGTCATCCGCCGCGAACTGCGCGAGGCCGCGGAGCGGCGCGGTCGCCGGGAAGCCGAGGCCACCTACCGCGCGCTCGTCGAGCAGGCGCCGGTCGGCATCTACCGTTCCACACCGGCGGGCCGCTTCGTCAGCGCGAATCCCGCGCTCGCCCGGATCCTCGGCTACGATTCCCCCGCTGAGGTGCTCGCGCTCGACATGACGCGCGACGTCTACGCCGATCCCGAGGAACGGCGCCGGCTGGTCGCGCAGGACACGTACACCCACACGGTATACGAGGAGCTCGAGGCGACCTGGAAGAAGAAGGATGGGACACGGATCCGCGTGCAGCTGAGTGTGCGGGCGAGTCGCCGGCCCGACGGCCAGGTCGAATTCTACGAGACCTTCGTCCGCGACATCACGGCGCAGCGCCAGCTCGAGACCCAGCTCGCGCAGGCGCAAAAGATGGAGGCCATCGGCCGCCTCGCGGGCGGGGTCGCGCACGATTTCAATAACCTGCTGACCGTCATTCTCAGTTACAGCGACCTCGTTCTGGAAGATCTCCCCGCAAACGCGGCGCAGCGTGACGACATCGCGCAGATCCGCAAAGCGGCTGAAGGCGCGAGCGCGCTCACGCGGCAGCTGCTCGCGTTCAGCCGCCAGCAGGTGCTGCAACCGAAAGTCCTCGACATCAATGACGCGGTATCCGGCATCGAAAAGCTGCTC
>DASSUS010000003.1:0-15340 GCA_035706765.1 Gemmatimonadales bacterium | reverse complement strand
CTGTTCCCGGACTCCGCGCCGGCCTCCGGCCGGGCCAACTATGTGCGCTTTCAGCTCGCGCCCGTCTCGGCCGTCGCGCTTGCCGCGCGCGTCAAGTCGGCCGGAAAGGAATTCGTCGGAGAACAGGGCGAGCTGTATCTCGTGGAAGAGGAACCGGGCGAGGAAAAGCCGTACGAGCGCCTCTTGTGCGACGCGATGACCGGCGACAGCACGCTGTTCACCCGCGAGGACGCCGTCGAAGCCGCCTGGGCCGTGGTGGATGGCGTCATCACGACGCATGCTCCGGTGCTGGAGTACCAGCCGGGGAGTTGGGGACCGGAAGCAGCCGACGCGCTCATCGCAAAAGACGGCGGCTGGCACAACCCCTCAGGCGACTGAGCGACTGCGGCGGGCGTCAGAGCCTCAGCGAGGATCGTCGAGGTCGGTTTGGTAGAGGCCCGCGCCCTCCGCGCTCAGGCGCTCACCCGGCGCGGATCGTCCGCGAAGAGCTGGCGCCGGCTGCTCGAGCATCGCGATCTTTGCCGCCAGGCGCGCCAGCAGGTCCTGCCACGACTTGTCGAACGACTCGATGCCTTCCCGCTGGAGCTGGATGGCCAGGTCCACGGTGTCCACCCCGGTGCGCCTGATCTCCGCGATCGTGTTGTCGGCATCGTCGCCGTCGACCGCCATCACGTCTCCCACGTGCCCATGATCGGCGAGGGCCAGCAGCGTCGCATCGGGAATCGTGATGATGGTGTCGGGTGCGGCCAGCGCCTCGATGTACAGCGTGTCCGAAGCCGTGGGGTCCTTGGTGCCGGTGCTGGCCCAGAGCAGCCGCTGGGGCAGGGCGCCGGCCGCGGCCAGTCTTTGCCAGCGCGGTGACGCCAGGAGATCGCGATACGCCTTGTAGGTGCGCTGGGCTACTGCGATCCCCAGCCGATTGCGCAGTTCCGGTGGCACCGCGCCCTTCACCGCGACGTCCCAGCGGCTGACGAAGAGCGATGCGACCGAATGGACCCGCGGGTCAAGGCCGGCGGCCAACCGACGTTCGATCCCTCGTATGTACGCCTCGGCGGCCGCGATGTACTGCTCGGCGGAAAACAGCAGCGTCACATTGATCGGGACCCCCGCGAGGATCGATGCCTCGATCGCCGGAACCCCCTCCGGCGTCCCGGGAATCTTGATGAACAGATTGGGGCGTTGACCGCGCGCGTGAAGCTCACGCGCGGCCGTAATCGTGCCGGCGGTATCGCTTGCCAACACGGGAGACACTTCCAGGGAAGCCCACCCATCGACTCCCTGGGTGCGCTCATAGATTGGGCGAAAGAGGTCCGCAGCCTGAGTCAAATCCTCGAGGGCGAGGTCGAAAAACAATGTTTCGCCCGACTTTCCTTCAGCTGTCTTTTGGCGGATCGCGCCATCGTACGCATTCCCGGTCTTGATGGCCTTATCGAAAATCGTCGGATTGGACGTGAGTCCGGTAATCGCGAATTCGTTCATGTAGCGCCGGAGCGTCCCATCCATCAGCATTTGGCGCGTGATGTTATCGAGCCAGAGGCTTTGCCCGAGATCGCGTAGTCGTTGTACGGTCCTCATACGATGCTCCTGTGGTATAAAGCCCGGTGCGAGCAGTAGGGAAGACTCGCCAGCCGGGCGGCGCGGTCCAATAGAGCATTTGTACTATCTCCCTCTACGGTCATCACGGCGGGCTGCCCCGACGGTACGGAACGCGTGTTGATGGGAATGGTACGAACGCGCCATTGGCGCTCGATGTGCCCGCGCGCAACGTGCATGGGTGAAGGGCTTATGGTTGTGTATGAAGACGGTCACCACGCGGTATTCCGCATGGTGACAAGGCGCGTGTTCTCCGGTATTCAACCAACCGGAAAGCTCCACCTCGGGAACTACCTCGGCGCCATCCGCGTCTGGGTCGACCTGCAGGCGCAGTTCGAGACGATCCTCTGCGTCGCAGATCTGCACGCGTTGACGACCCCCGAGGCCGTTCGCGCCGCCACGCTCCGGACTGACGTTCGCGCGACCGCGGCCACGCTGCTGGCCTGCGGAATTGATCCGGCACGAGCCACTGTGTTCGTGCAATCGCGTGTCGGCGCGCATGCCGAGTTGGCGTGGCTCCTCACCGGTGTGACGCCCGTGGGTTGGCTCGAGCGGATGATTCAATTCAAGACGCGCGCGGCCACCCGCGAGAGCGTCGGGACGGGACTCCTGGCATATCCGGTCCTGCAGGCGGCGGACATTCTACTCTACCGCTCCGACCTGGTCCCCGTCGGCGAAGATCAGCGACAACACATTGAGCTCACCCGCGATGTCGCGCGGCGGTTTCACGCACTCTTTGGCGAGATCTTTACGCTCCCCGAGGCGATGGTCCGGGCGAGCGGCGCGCGAATCATGGGCCTGGACGATCCCACCGCGAAGATGAGTAAGAGTGTCGCGGAGACTCGGACCCGCCACGCGATCGGCCTGGTGGATCCTCCAGACCTGATCCGCGATGTGATCATGCATGCGGTCACTGATTCGGGGCGGGAGGTGCGGCCGGACTCCTTGTCCCCGGGTGTGACCAACCTCCTGACGATCTACGAGCTTCTGTCAGGCCGGGGCCGTGAGGCGGTCCAGGCTGATTTTGAGGGGAAGGGCTACGACACGTTGAAGCGTGCCGTTGCAGACCTGGTGGTCACAACGCTCGAACCGATTCGGGAAAAGTATCTCGACCTGTCCGGCGAGCCGCAGACGGTTGACGCCATGCTCGCCGCAGGCGCCGAGCGCGCCCGCGCGCTCGCCGGCCCGACGCTCGATCGAGTCCGACAACTCATGGGATTGGACGCCTGACTCCGCGAAGCTCCAACCTGGAATTAGGTGCGACGCGATCGCCGCGCCGGCGATCGCGGGACAGCTCCCGGCGATCCTACTCGTGCCAGCCTGTGCGTGATGTCATGGACTCGCCCCAAAGGGCGATGCCGGGCGGTGCACCACGGCTTTAGGTATCGGCGTCCCCGTTGCACAAACACATCGCGGAGAGGGTGTATGACCGGGTCCTGGCTTCTCGCATTTCTGCTCGCGCAGGCGACTCCGCAAAGCGCGCCGGCAAACGATTGGGCGTCGTACAACCGGACCCCTGCATCCGATCGATTCTCCCCGCTCACGCAAATCACCCCCGAGAATGTCAGCCGGCTTCGCCAGGTCTGCATGTACGACAGCAAGGAGCAGGTCTCGTTTCAGACGGGGCCGCTGGTGGTGAACGGCGTCATGTATTTCACCACTGATACGATGACCTACGCGATTGACGCGGCGACCTGCGCCCTGAAATGGAGACAGCGTACCCCGCTTAAACCGACCTATCTGCAGGTCAATCGCGGTGTCGCGTACCAGAATGGCCGACTGTTCCGCGGGGCGGGCGAGGGGTACTTGCTCGCGCTCGACGCGGCGACCGGCCGCACCGTGTGGAACGTGCCGCTCGGACAGCTCCAGCCGGGTGAGAGCGCGCCGATGGCGCCGCTCGCCTGGAACGGACTGGTCTTCATCGGCAACGCCGGCGGAGACAGCCACAGCGTTACCGGCCGGGTGCTCGCGATCGATCAGCGGGATGGCCGGATCGTCTGGACATTCGAGGCCGTGCCCGACACGGGCAAAATCCGCGACACCTGGCACAATGCTCCCGATGTACCGCCGACGGGCGGCGCGTTTTGGACCAGCTTTGCGCTCGACACCGCGCAGCGCGTGCTCTACGTGCCGGCCGGAAATCCGGCGCCTGATTTCATTCCGGAGCTGCGGCCCGGCAGCAACCTGCTGACGAACAGCGTGATCGCGCTCGATGTGTGCTACAACGTGCAGCAGGCGCCGATCGCGTCGATGAAGCAAATGAAGCCGGGCGACCCCTGGGGCGGCGATGTGGGCGGTGGCTTCGGTACACCCGACTCCGCAAGCAAAGCCCAAGGGTGGATCACGGCGGTGGACGCGGACAGCGGCACGGTACGGTGGCAGGTTCGTACGCCGCGGCCGCTGCTGGCGGGCATCACGCCGACCGCGGGTGGTGTGGTTTTCACCGGCGAGCTGAGCGGCGACGTGATCGCCTTGAATCCTCAGACCGGCGCCGTGCTGTGGCGGCAGTCCACCGGCAACAGCATCGGCGGTGGCGTGATCACGTATCAGGTGCGCGGTAAGCAGTTCGTGGCCGTCGCGGCTGGAATGAAGAGTGCGATCTGGCCCACCGTCGTCCAGTCCAACCGCATCGTGGTGTTCGGCCTGCCATAGGGCACGAGGAAGCGCATGAAGGGAGAACAACAGCAACTCGGCGAGGAGGTGCATCACGATCGCGAAGGGCACGCGTACCGGTCTACCGTCACACAGCCAGATCGGTCAGCTCGAGGAGCAATTCCATGATCAAACTCAAACGTGCCTACGAGCCGGCCACGCCCAACGATGGAATGCGTGTGCTCGTGGAGCGGCTCTGGCCACGGGGAGTCACGAAAGCGCGTCTGAAGCTCGATGCATGGCTCAAGGACGTTGCGCCGAGCGCCGGCCTGAGAAAATGGTACGGCCACGACCCGAAGAAGTGGCCCGAGTTCCGGCGTCGCTACTTCGCCGAGCTGCGCGCCCACCCGGCGGCATGGCGACCGTTGCTCAGCGCGGCCAAGCGCGGACGGGTAACATTCGTGTACGCGGCGCATGACGAGGCGCGAAACGGTGCCGCGGCGCTGAAAACCTTCCTCGACCGCCGCCTCTGAGGCTCGCACTCTATGTCCTCCATCGATCGCCCCCTGTCCGGTGACGTCCTGCGCTTCCACCTCGAGGAGGAGCGGAGCCGAGTCAATGATCCGCTGCTGCTCGAGCGGCATGGGCGCACCGCCCGGACTCTCCTGAAGGAAGGGCCGCTCCGCGTAACGCTGATCATGGTGCGCGCCGGCGGAAAAATCGCCACGCATCGCGCCGACGGTCCCATCACCGTCCACGTCCTGCAAGGCGACATTCAGTTTCGTGTGGCCGGCCGGGAGCATCGCCTCGCCGCCGGTGACTTGTTGGCCGTGAATGCGGGGCTCGACCACGAGGCCGACTCCGACGGCGGCGGGACGTTTCTCCTCACGGTCGTACGGCCAGGATCTCTCGACCCGAAGTCGTGAGGATGCACGGCGCGGTCACGCGGCCGACGTGATCTCAAGGAGCGATACCCGCACGGCCGCCGTCGCTCTAGCTATTGGGAGGTTGTGCTCCCGACACCCCAGTATCGAACAAAGGGGCTCATCATGGCAACGCTGCTCGACCACAAGGTCGCGCTCGTGACTGGGGCGGGATCGGGAATCGGTCGCGAGATCGCGTATCGCTACGCCGCGGAGGGCGCGCGCGTCGTGGTATCCGACATCAACGAGCCGGGCGGGGCAGAGTCGGTCGCGGCAATTCGCAGCCGCGGCGGCACGGCAATCTTCGTCCGAGCCGACACGTCCAAGCCCGAGGACAACGAGGCCCTGGTGCGCGCGGCCGTGAAGGAATTCGGCGCGCTGCACCTCGCCACGAACAACGCCGGGATCGGCGGCCCGTCGGCGCCGGTGGGAGAGTACCCGATCGACGGCTGGGACAAGGTCGTCGCGATCAATCTGTCCGGCGTCTTCTACGGCATGCGGTATCAGATTCCCGCCATGCTCGCCGCGGACGGCGGGGCGATCGTGAACATCGCATCGATTCTGGGGCAAGTGGGATTCCGTAACTCGGCCGCGTACGTCGCCGCGAAACACGGCGTCGTGGGACTCACCCAGACCGCTGCCCTCGAGTACGGGCAGCGGAAGATCCGGGTCAATGCGGTTGGTCCGGGCTTCATCAGAACGCCGCTGGTCGAGAAGAGCATGACGCCGGACGCACTGAAGGGATTGGAGGCGATGCACGCGATGGGCCGGCTCGGCGAAGCGGCGGAGGTCGCGAACGTCGTTCTGTGGCTCAGCTCCGAGCAAGCATCGTTCGTCACCGGAGCGTACTATGCGGTCGACGGCGGATACCTGGCGGCCTGAGGAGGGTCAGCATGAAAGGGTTCGTGGACGACATCGAGGACCTGACCGAGGACAACAGCGATTTTCGTCGGGTCATCTACACCGGCAAGTACCTGCAGCTCGTGCTGATGTCCTTGAATCCGGGCGAAGAGATCGGTGAAGAGGTCCATCACGATCGCGATCAGTTCTTCCGGGTGGAAGACGGGAAGGGCGAGGTCTGGATCGACGGGGCGCCCACGAAAATCGAGAGCGAAACCGCGATCGTCGTCCCGGCCGGCGCGCGGCACAACGTGAAGAACACCGGAAAGGACCCACTCAAGCTGTACACGCTGTACGGACCGCCGGAGCACCGGGACAGGACCGTGCACGCCACAAAGGACGATGCGCTCAAGTCGGAGGAGCACTTCGACGGCAGAACGACGGAGTAACACCTGCGCGAAGCCGCGGCCTCTGTGGGGTACACTGGGTACTATGGAGCAGCACCATCCACCGTTCGCCCGAGGAGCCTTCCATGTCGCCCACCATGTTTCCCCGCCGCCCCCGCCGCCCCACCTTGGTCCTGGCACTGTTGGTCGTCCCTTCCGTCGCGGCGCTGGCCTGCAAGCCGCGCGAGCGGGCCGCGGCACCACCCGCGGCGGCCGGCCAGACTGCCCTGAGCGACGCCCAGATCGCGCACATCGCCGTCACGGCGAACTCCATCGACAGCGCCATGGGGGAGTTGGCGAAGAGCAAGGCGCGCAGCGCCGCCGTGCGGGACTTCGCCCAAACGATGATCACCGATCATGGCGGCGTAAACCGGCAAGCCGTGCAGCTCGCAACTCGGCTCAACCTCACTCCCGAAGCGAACGACGTCAGCCGCCAGCTGCAGCGCGGCGCTGACAGCGCGCGCGCAAGTCTCTCGAGCGCGAGCGGGGCGGCGTTCGATCGGGCGTATATCGCGCGCGAAGTCGAGTACCATCAGGCCGTCCTCGACGCGCTCGACAAGACCCTCGTGCCGAACGCGAAGAACGCCGAGCTCAAGACGTTGCTGCAGAGCGTGCGCCCGGCGTTCGTGGCGCATCTCGAGCGCGCAAAGCAGATCCAGAGCACGCTGGGGAATCGGTGACGACACGGCGCGCGGCGGCGCTCGCCGCCGTTGTGCTGGTGGGGGCGAGCGCCGCGTGCGGGCGTGCCGCACGGAGTCATACGATTGAGATCCGCGGTTTCGCGTACGATCCCGCGCGCCTCGAAGTCGCGCCCGGCGACACGGTCGTGTGGATCAACCGGGACGCCGTTCCTCACACGGCCACGCGAGAGGGTGGGGGATGGGACTCGCGGAGCCTCGCATCGCAAAGCGAGTGGCGGTTGGTCGTGACGCGGGACGACGGCGGGCCATACTTCTGCACGTTTCACCCCACGATGCGCGGCACCCTGGTTGTGCGGGCACGCTAGAACCGCATCCGAGCCATCGGAGACTCCCGCAGCGGGTCGGGCTCAGCTAAGTTCAGCAGCAGCAGATCCCAGGTCCGTAGCTCAATTGGTAGAGCACCGGTCTCCAAAACCGGGGGTTGCAGGTTCGATTCCTGCCGGGCCTGCTGAGCGTGTTGGAGTCAGAACGTGCTGGTTCCGACGACCTTCTGACGAGTCTTAACGTGCACGCCAAGGGTGCAGCGGTTTTCTCTCCCGCTGCAGGTCGATTGGTTGGTCGGGCCGCCAACCTCCAAACAGCCCATTCAGGGCGAATTTGGAGGGGATGTGCCCAAGAAGAGCGAAGATCGTTCCAATTCCGCCGAGTCAACTCCCCACGTCTCGTATGACCGCCCAGAGGGTTGTCTGCTCCGATTGTCTTGGATGGTCGCGGGCAACCTGGCGCTGTTCGCACTGGTCCTTTCAATCTTTAATCAAGATGGCTTTTCTCTCCTCGATGGAGCTTACTGGCTCGTCGTAGTCGCTCTCGCAGCAATCAGGTACATCGACATCAAGCGTTTTGCCGGACAGACCGTCGATGGGACTCCAGCAACGATGGCGCATTTCCGTCGGTACGGGACCAGGTTGTTGCTCGTCGCGACGGGACTTTGGATTTTCGTGCACGTCCTGCAGCGCCTGCTTTAAGTGCACGCGCCCGTAACGCAACTCCTACTCGCGCTCGCAGTGGTCCTGGCGGTCGCCAAAGTGGGTGGCGATCTCGCGGTGCGTGTTCGCCAACCTGCCGTGTTGGGAGAGCTCCTCGCCGGCGTGCTCCTCGGCAACTTGAGCCTCGTCGGACTTACGTGGGCCGAGCCGTTGAAGACCAACACGACGCTCGATCTTCTGGCGCAACTCGGCGTCATCATACTCCTCTTTGAAGTCGGATTGGAGTCCACGGTCCGCGACATGCTGAAGGTCGGCGTAACCTCACTCCTGGTCGCCGTCCTCGGAGTCGTGACGCCCTTCGCGCTCGGGTGGGGTGTGGGTGCACTGCTACTCCCGACCCACAGTGTGTATGTCCATGCATTTCTCGGCGCGGCGCTGACGGCGACGAGCGTCGGGATCACGGCGCGAGTACTGCAGGATCTGGGTAAGAGCAAGTCACCGGAGGCGCGGGTCATTCTGGGGGCGGCAGTGATCGACGATGTCCTGGGGCTCGTGATTCTCGCCGTAGTGGCCGGGCTCATTCACGCGGCCGACACGGGTGTGCAGCTCGCCTACGGCAGCATCGTTCTGATCGTCGGTAAGGCAGCAGTCTTTCTGTTCGGAGCCGTGTTTCTCGGACTGGTGCTCTCGCCTAGACTCTTCGGTCTCACCTCCCGGTTGCGTGGTCGCGGCGTGCTACTAGCGACTGCGCTCGTCTTGTGTTTCGGCCTGAGCTACTTATCAGCAGCCATCGGGCTCGCGGCGATCGTTGGCGCGTACGCTGCGGGCCTCATCCTGGAAGACGTTCATTACCAGGACTTCACGAAACGGGGCGAGCACCAACTGGAGGAGTTGCTGGAGCCGATTGGGGCGGTCTTCGTGCCGATCTTTTTCGTGCTGATGGGGATGCGGGTGGACCTTTCAGCATTCGCCCGCACCGATATTCTCGGGCTTGCCGCCTTGCTCACATTGGCTGCCGTTGTCGGCAAGCAAGCCTGCGCGCTCGGTGCCGTCGGTCACGGGCTCGATCGCCTGTCGATTGGGTTGGGTATGATCCCGCGAGGAGAAGTCGGTCTGATCTTCGCGAATATCGGTCTCGGGCTTACAGTCCGAGGCGAGCCGATTGTCGACACCGCCATTTACTCAGCTATCGTTATCATGGTGATCGTGACGACTATGGCAACGCCACCGGCCCTGCGGTGGAGTTTGACGAGGGGAAGATGAGCCCTGGTGTTGTCGCGTTCGTGATTTGTGGAGTCGCAGCCGGCCTCGAAGGCGCGCTGGCGGGGCGGGGTGTTCGCGCACGGTTTGTTGAGCTTCGGCTTCCACCATACTCACCGTCGCTTCCTGCCTGGTTCTTGATCGGCGGTGCATACTACGTGATCTGCTTCGTCGTCCTTTACCGCCTGCTGCGATCCGGACCGCTCAGCGGCTCGCGGGCTGTCGCGTTCATTCTCCTCCTCATGTTGATGGCCCTGAATGCCGCATGGGGCGTCCTGTTCTTCAGGCTCAAAAACCTGCGCGCCAGCTTCCTCGCTTTCGTGCCTTATGGCGTTCTCACGCTCCTGCTCGTCGGGATGCTGGCGATCACAGATCGGATGTCGGCCCTGTTGCTGGCGGCGTATCTCGTGTACCTGGGCTATGCGTTGTGGTGGTCCTATCGCGTGTGGGTATTGAATGCGCACCGCTGAGCGGGTACCCGCCTATGCGAGTTTCTGCGCGACGGCCGCTCCGACCACGACTGCGAGCACTGATCCGAATGTCGTAGTAGACAGCGGCTCCCCCGTACTGCCCGTCCCCCCTCACGCCAGCGATTCGTACGCGGACGAGCTCATTCTGGTGACGCCAAAGGCGACCTGATGCGGCGTCAGTGTCCCATGAGCTCACGGTCCCGGATTCACCGTAATCAGCGCCGACCCGCTGTGCTCCTCGCTCGTCGCCGTGATCGTCGCCGTCCCCGGTCCCACCGCGCGAATCGCGCCAGTCGCAAGCACGGTGACCACGCCCGCGTCGCTCGTCGACCACTCGATCAGGCGGCCCACGACGACACTGCCGCTCGCTTCGCTGAGCGTGGCGCGCAGTCGCGTGGTGTCACCGACCGCGAGGGTCAGCGTGCCGGGCGAGACAGTGACGGCGCTGACCGGCACCGGCGTCGTGGCGACGGCGATGCTGGCGGTGTCGGCGGGGTTGCCCGTGACCGTCGTGACGATGAGGAAGTAGGTGCCCGGGGTCGAGGGCGATTGATAGGTGATGTGCCGGACCCCGTCGAGCAGGAAGTTGTTCGTGATCACGCCGCCGCTCGTGGACCACTGCAACGACGCCGCGGCTCCGCTGTCACCGCGCGAGGTGTGTACGGTGATCGTCAGCTCGGCGGATTGAGCAGGCAACAGTGAGAGACGCGGAGGAGAGACGTCGATTCCATCGATGCGGGCAACGACCGGACCGGCGTCCGTGAGCTTGCAGCCGAACGCGAGCGCTCCGGCAAGCATCGTACCCCATTTCATCCGCGCGAGCCGCTGCGACAGCTTGAACCTGAAGTTCATCGGGATCCCCCAAAACAAAAAAGGCCGCCAGTGAGTGCTGGCGGCCAGGCGAGCAAGGCGGTTTCCCGCCGTAGCCCCGTGGCTCTGCGTCACCGCCTTTCGACGGCTTTGCTCTGAGCAGCGGCTCGAAAATGGCGGTTACAGAGAAGGCCGGTGGTGAGGGCGGTCACCTCCCTAGGGGTTCATTCCATCCCGCTGTGCTCCTAATACGCACGCGGTTAAACCCTTTTTCATCCCGTTGGTGGATGCGTCCCCGCGCTTTGCGCGACGAGATTCGAAAAGCAGTTCGCCAGAGTCGATGTGGACCTTTTGCACTGGAGGCATTGTGAGAAGCACGAACCCGAGTAACCCCGGACAGGGTGACCGCGAGAAGCAGGGCGGCCAGGGCGGCCAGGGTGGTCAGGGCGGCCAGGGTGGCCGGCAGGGTGGCGGCCAGCAGGGTGGCCGGACCCCCGGTCGTCAGGGCGGCGGCGGTCAGGATAACGACTTCGAGCAGGGTGGCCGGCAGGGCGGCGGCCAGAACCGCTAAACGATACGGTTCGGTACGAAAGGGCCGCGGTCAAACCGCGGCCTTTTTGTAACTCCCATCCGCACTGAGTCTCCACACAATCGTGGAGTCCTGACGACCCCCCAAATCGGCATCGAGAATCTCGTTCAACCTGCCTTGTAGCGCGGGATCGTAAACGGGCACCATCACCTCCACTCGCCGCCGAAGATTGCGGGGCCTCCAATCCGCCGAGCCGATGAAGTATTCGCCTTCCTGTCCGCCGTTCGCAAAATGGTAGATCCTCGCATGCTCCAGAAACCGGCCGAGAACGCTCGTGACCCGGATGCGATCCGAAAGACCCGGCACTCCGGGCCGGAGGGTGCAGATCCCGCGAACCACGAGGTCGATTTCGACCCCCGACTGGGATGCCCGGTACAGCGCCTGAATCACAGACGAATCGGCCAGCGCATTGAGCTTGGCGCGAATCCGCGCCGGGCGCCCCGCGCGGGCATGCGCCGCTTCGCGCTCGATCAGGGCCAGCAACCGGTCGAGCAGCGATGCCGGCGCCACGAGGAGGTGTAATAGCTGGAGCCTTGGGGCGTGACTCGAGCCGGTCAGCTCGTTGAACAGCGCATGCAGGTCGCCCGTAATGCGCGGATCGGCCGTGAACAGGCCAACGTCGGTGTAGCCGCGGGCCGTCTCGGCGTTGTAATTCCCGCTGCCGATGTGGGCGTGGCGCCGCACTCCCGCCGGCGACTGGCGGACGACGAGCGCCAGCTTGGCATGGGTCTTCAGGCTCACGAGTCCCGTCACGACGTGAATTCCATCCTGCTCGAGACTCCGGGCCCAGCTGATGTTGCGAGCCTCGTCGAATCGCGCCTTCAGCTCCACGACGACGGAAACGTCCTTTCCCAGCCGCGCCGCGCGCCGCAACGCATCCGCGATCGCCGAGGGGCCGCCCGGACGGTATAGCGTCAGCTTGATCGCGCGCACGTCGGGATCGTCCGCCGCTTCCACGATGAAGCGCTCGAAGCTGTCCGGAAACGAATCGTACGGATGGTACACGAGCACATCGCCGGCCTCGATCTGATCGGCGATGCGCTGATCGTCGCGGAACGGCTTCGAGGGGGCCAGGCGCGGGTAATCGGGCAACGCCGTTAGGGCCGGGAGCCGCCGGAGGCCGCCAAGGTCGATCATCCCATCGGAGACGTACACGTCGGCCGGATTCAGCGTACTCTCACGCTCGCTCTCCTCGAAGCGCAGCTCCCGTTGCAGCAGATCCTGCAGCGCCGGCGGCGTGCCCGCCTCGAATTCAATCCGCAGCACCGGCCGTTGCTCGCCGCGGGCAAGCTCCTCTTCGATGGCTTGGAGGAAGTTCGCCGTCGCCGATTCGTCGAGCTGAAGATCGCCGCTGCGCGTCAACCGAAACGCGTGCGCCCCGCCGATGACGCGGCCCGGGTAGAGCAAGTCGAGGTTTGCGCGGATCACATCCTCGGTCCGCGCGACGCGGCTATCGGTCCGGAGAAACCGGGGCGCGTCGTCGGGGATCTCGATGATGGCGTAGTGGACCGGTGCGCCGGGATGGTCGCGGAGCGTGACCAGGAGCGCGATACGTCGGTCGCGCACGAGGGGGAAGGGATGCCCCGGCGCCCGGGTGAGAGCCTTGAGCCCCACGAATGGCAGAATCTGATCGGCGCACCGCGCCCGCAGCGCCGCGCGCTCGTCGGGACCGAGCTCGTCCCAGGAGGCGATCTGGAGGTGCTCGCCCAGCGACTGAAACGCTCGATACTGGCGCGTGAGCAGCGGCCGCAGTCGCACGCCGAAGGCATCGAGCGTCTCCTGCGGCTTCAACCCTCCGGCATCGGCTGACGGGCTGTTCCGGCCGCTCGCGACGAGCTGCTTCAGGGCGCCGATCTGCGTCATCACGAACTGGTCCAGATTCGTCGAAAAAATGCTCAGGAACCGGACGCGGGCCGCGAGCGGAGTTCCTGGATCCTCAGCCAGGGCGAGCACGCGGCTGTTGAACTCCAGCCAGGAAAGCACGGGGTTCAGGAACTGCTCCGGCGCCGCGCGGGCGGGATCCTTCGCTTCATCGGTCAACGCGGGCGTGCGAAGCTCCGACAACGTCACTCGGCTCGCGCGTACGACGGCGTGCGGCGTGTCGACGTCGACCTCGGCATCGCCGCCGAACGCGGCCCCGGACCACTCGGGGATGAGCGGCGAGCGTGCCGCAACCGTCAACGCCGCGAGGGTGCCGGGATCGCGCAAGATCGGCGAGCCCACGCGCGCCACAAGATCGGCTGGCGTGAACCATTGAATGCTCCCACCGTTGCTCGCCCGCTGCCGGCGCACCGTCCAGACCTCGAGCGGGACGCGATCGCCGGAGCGGGGCACGACGCCGAGCAGCCGCAGCTGCCCTTCGCCGCTTCCGAACAGCTCGCGCAGCGCAGCGCGGCAGGCCGCCTCACCACTTCCGCGCGAAACCGGGAGCCGCAGCTCCACTCCGGCGTGACGCAAGCCGACGCGGCCGTGCTCGACGGCCACGAGCGCGACTTCGCGCTCGCCGCGCAGCTCGCGGCCGATCCCTTCTGCTTCAGCGAGGTCGAGCGCCGCGACCGCGCGCTGGAGCGAGTCGCTCCCCGCGGGACGCAGCGCGAGGGGCTCGAGCGATTGCGCGAGCCGTGCGGCCGTGGATCGGCCCCAGAAACGCGGGCGCAGACTCAGCTCGTGCAGCGTGGTCGTCAGATCGCCACGCCGCAGGGTGATCGCGTCGCCGACGACGTCGCAGAGCGGCACACGGAGGATCGGAAGCTCGAGGGAGCGATGAGTCCGCTCGACCTCGCGCTCGATCCAGGGGCGCAGCCGCGCGGGATCGGTCAACGCGCGCAGCGCGGCCGCCGGCGGGGAATCGCCGTTCAGCGCGGCGCCGGGGTCCGCCGCCCGCACGCGCGCCGCGAGGCGCCGGCCCCCGGGCAGCCACACGGTGAGTGTGTGGTCCATGCCTGCCGCGAAGCGAACCCGGCAGCGCGCGTCGCGGCGGCGCAGATCGCCGGCGCTCGTGTCGAAGTAGACGTCCCGGAAGTAATGAGCGCGGGATGGGGTGAGCGTCCCGCCGGCTGCGGACAGCTCCGGCGCGGTCAGGGCGCGCCGGAGTGCGGCCGAGTCCGGGGCGTCCCACCGCAACGTCATGATCCGCTCACTGCTCGAGCACGCGACAGCGGCGTACGAACTCGGCCTGGACCGCGTTGCGGTTGTCGATCGCCTTGAAGAAATCGTCGAAGTAGCGGAGCAGCGAACGGGCATCGCCTTCGCTCAGGCCGGGCACGGCCCGGACGACTGCGTAGATCGAGTCCCTGGCGTCGCGAAACCGTTGCAATGCGCCCTGGAGAATGCTGTCGGGCTGACAGTACCCGCGATACAGACGCTCGCGCACCGACTTGATGGGGAGCTGCTCGGGCGGCACCGCGTACAGCGCGTTGACTGCGCCTGAAAAATCGAAGTCGTACGGGACCGCGAACAGCTTGTGCGAGCTCTTGTCGCTGAAGATCTCGATGTTGTGCCTGCCCCACACCGACCAGTCGGTATTGCCGATGAGGTACTGGAACAGGGCGACGAGCGTCATGTAACCCGGATCGGTCGTGAGGTCGTGAACCCGCTGCGACTCCACGAGCTCGGCGTTCAGTCGCCCGGCGAGCTCGTCGTCGGACTCTATGAGGAATCCATAGCGGGTCAGCGTGTCGGCGCGCGTCGTGTCGATGTAGGTGATGCGGGCGAGGCGCACGCGATAGCTCGAATCGGTCAGCACATTGAACACGCGGTACAGCGCGTACTCCTTCAGCAAATTGCGCTCGTAGGAGCGATCGCTTTGACAATGCGTCACCAGCTTGAGCTTGTCCTGGCCGGCGAACAGGGTGTGTTCGACTTTGCGGGCGGGCAGGTCGATGCGAATCGGAGGGAACGCGCAGCGCTTGAGCCGAAAGATGCCGCGCGTGCGCAGGTCGACTTTCACCGACCCGGAGTCGGCGCCGTCCGAAAACCAAAGGCGCGCGTCGTGCTCGGCGCGATTTTCGCCGCGATCGCGAAACAGCGACCGCAAGTCGGTTTCGAGCTGCAGGGAGAGCAGGGGCGCCCCGGCGCTGTTCTGGAAAAGCGGGCTCTGCCCGCTCGAGACCCGCGCGAGAATAATGAAGAGGCTGCTGACTGCCGCGACCTGGGCGAAGCGGATCATGGGGCCCTGGCGAGAGTGCCAG
>DASSUS010000002.1:0-14396 GCA_035706765.1 Gemmatimonadales bacterium | reverse complement strand
GTTGGGAGATGGGGAGTACTCGTGGGAATTCCTCAACACGAAGTACTCGAACATCCAGGATCGTGGCCGCGGCGTCTGCCACTAATCAGGTGATTCGACCGCGTCCAATGTTGCGCGAACCCGCGCCAGAAGGTCGGCGCTGGTCCACGGTTTGGGGAGGAACGGCAGCTTCGGATCGAGCGGATCTTCGCCGCGCCCGCCCGCGTAGCCGCTCGTGAATAGAAACGGCATCGTGCGGCCTTCGCGACGATTGATCTGATACAGGCCGCGGCCGCCGAGCCGTGCCATCACCAGATCCGTGAATACGAGGTCGATCGGCGAAGGATGCTGACGTAGCAGCTGCAGCGCTTCCATCCCGTCGGCCGCGGCCAGAACCGTGTAGCCGGCGTGCTCCAGCGTGTACACCGTCGCCCGGCGGAGCTGCGCTTGATCCTCCACGACGAGAATCGTCTCGCGACCGCCGCTCGCCTGATCGATCGGCGCGTGCGTGCCTGACGCGCGGCGCCGCGCCTCCTCCGCCACCGGGAAGTAGATCCGCAACCGCGTGCCGGCGCCCGGCGCGCTGTCGATCTGCACGAACCCGCCGTGCTGCTTCACGAGACCGTACACCGTCGCCAGCCCGAGCCCTGTCCCCTTCCCGACCGGCTTCGTCGTGAAGAAAGGCTCGAACGCGCGCTGCCGGGTCGCTTCGTCCATCCCCGACCCCGTGTCGTCGACCGCCAGACACACGTACTCGGAGGCCGACCCGGGTCCGAGCACTTCGCGCTGCGCGTCGCTGATCCACGTGCAGCTCGTTTCCAGCCGCAGCACGCCTCCATCGGGCATCGCATCGCGCGCGTTGTTGACGAGGTTCAGCAGGATCTGCTCGACCGCGTGACCGTCGGCCGAGACCTCGGGGAGGTCCTCGTCCGCGAACACCAGCAGCTCGATATCGGCGGGGAGGACGCGGCGCAGCACGGCGCCCAGGTCGTTGAGCAGGTGTCCGAGGTGCACCGACTCGAGCGACAGGGTCGAGCGGCGCGCGAATCCCAGCAGCTGATTCACCATCAGCCGGCCGCTGACCGCCGCGGACACGATGTCGCGCAGGCTGGCCTCATCCGGGCCGCGCGACAGCAGCTCCGCGTTCGCGAGGATGATCGTGAGCAGGTTGTTGAAGTCGTGCGCAATCCCGCCCGTGAGCTGCCCGATCGCTTCCATCTTCTGAGCCTGGCGCAGCTGCTCTTCCAATCCGCGCCGCTCGCTCACGTCTTCCGCGAACACTTCGTGGCATTCCACTCGGCCGTCTTCGTGACGGACGGTCCGGCCGTAGAGCCGGACGGTGATCGTCTCACCGTCCTTGCGCCGCCACAGCGCCTGCGTTTCGACCGCGCCCGGGGCGTCATTCATCTGCACCAGGTAGCGCGCTCGCGCGGCAGGCTCCTTGAACAAATCGCGATCGAGGTGACGCTCCAGCAGCTCGGCCTCGGTCCCATAGCCGAGCATTTCGACCAGCGCCGGGTTCACCGACAGCAGCGTGCCGTCCGGAGCGGCGCGGAAGATGCCGAACGGGGCTTGTTGAACGAGCGTGCGGCTCGCCATGTCCGCGCGGCGCAGCGCCTCCTCGGCGCGGCGGCGCTCGGTGATGTCGGTCGCGACGCCCACGACGCCCGAGATGCTCCCGTCCCGCTCTCGCACCGGCGAATACTGAGCTTCGAATTCGAATCCGAACAACTCGACCCGCGCCGTGACGGACTCGCCGGCCAGCGCGCGCCGCACGTCGGCAACCGCCTGCGGAACATCGCCGAGCAGCTCGAAGAATGACTTGCCAAGCAGCATTCCAGGACGCACGCCCAGGGAATGCAGCCCCTTGCCCTCGGCGAGCGTGAACACACCGTGAGGATCCAGCGAGAACAAAATGACCGGCGCGCCCGCGACGACGGTGCGCAGCCGCTGCTTGCTGGTATTGAGAACCTCCTGCTGGCGGACGCGCTCGGTAACATCGCGCGAGTTGACGATCACGCTGTAGGCGTTGGGTTCGTCCTGCTTGGCCTGTCCTATGGATTCGAGCACACGCCACGTGCCGTCGGCGTGCTTGAAGCGGAACTGCGCGCTGTGCGGCGTGCCGGGACGTTCGATGGCGTCTGCCAGCGCCTCCATGACCGGCGCGAGGTCGTCGGGATGCATGAGCTCGAACGCGTTGCGTCCCAGCAGCTCGCGGGTGTTGTACCCGAGCAGCCGCTGCACCGACGGACTCACGTATCGCAGGATCCCGTCGTCACCGAGAATCGTCACGATGTCTGAGGCGTTTTCGCTCAGCGAGCGGAAGTGCTCTTCGCTCTTGCGGAGCGTCTCCTCGACGCGCGCCCGCTCGAGCGCGGTCGCGAGCACGTGCGCCAAAGCCTGCACGAACAACACGTCCGGCCCGCTGAATTCCCGCGGCTGCGCCGTGTAGGCCCCGAGCACGCCCCAGGGACGCTCGCGCCCCTGCACCACCACGCAAAGACCGCTGACGATGTTGTGTGCTTCGATGTGGGGCGGGACACTGAATCGGGTTTCCGACGCGACGTCCTCGATGACCACCGGTCCGGCCGCGCTGAGCGCGTACCCGGACAGGCCGCCGGGATCGGCGCTCACCAAAGTCTTGCCCACGCGGTCGTGATGCCAGCCCTGGCCGGCCCGCAGCAGCAGGCTGCGGTGTTCCGGTCTCAACTCGAGCAGATCGCTGAATTCGACGTCAAGACCGCGCGCGAGCAGCTGCGCGGCGGCCTCGAACAGCTCAGCGCGCGACGCGCCGGCGAGCGCCTGCTGTCCGAGGTGCGCGACCGCCTCCTGCTGTCGCGCCGCCGCTCGCAGCTGCTGCTCCGCCCGACCCGCCGTCTCAACGCTGAGCCACCGAAACCGCTTTGCGGCCAACCCGGCCTCTAATGAAAGGGCTCCCAAGCTAGGATCGACGCGCAACCACCCCCGTGACGGCAGTCACTCGCGCTTGCCTGTAGCAAAGCGAGCCGCGACCCCTAAATTCGGGGCCCATGACAGCCCGCCGTCCTCCCACAACGCCCAAGCCGAAACCCAAGCCGCGGGCGAAGAAACCCCGTAGGGTGGCGGACTCCCTCACCGTATCGATGCTGCAGGCCGCCCTGGAATCAACGGCGGACGGGATCCTGGTCGTGGACCGCGACGGCCGCATCATGTCCAAGAATCGTCGCTTCTCGGAGATGTGGCAGCTGCCGCGCAGCCTGGCGGGCTCCAACGAGGCCGCGGAGCTGATCCGGCACGTGCGGGACCAGCTTGTGAATCCGCAGCTGTTCATCGACGGCATTCAGGAGCGCTATGCGGACCCCGACGCCGAGAGCTTCGACGTCCTGACGTTCAAGGACGGCCGCGTGTTCGAGCGGTACTCGATTCCGTTGCGTCTCGAAGCGCGCCCCGTCGGCCGGGTATGGAGTTTCCGCGACGTCACGGCCCGACGCCGGGCCGAGTGTGTGCAGGAAGCGGTGTATCGGATCTCGCACACGGCCCATACGGCGGAGAATCTGCAGGAGCTGCTGCGGGCAATCCATGAAACCGTCGGCGAGCTGATGCCGGCAAAGAACTTCTACGTGTCGCTGTATGACCCGGAGAAGGATCAGCTCGAGTTCCCCTACTTCGTGGATGAAATCGACACCTCATGCGATGTCCGGCCGCGCAAGCTTCGGAAAGGGCTCACCGAGTACGTCTTGCGCACCGGGCAGCCGCTGCTCGCCACGCCCGATGTGTACGAACGGCTGGTCGCGGCCGGGGAGGCCGAGTTGATCGGCGCTCCGTCGATCGACTGGCTGGGCGTTCCGCTCAAGGTGCGCGAGCGCACCATCGGCGTCGTCGTAACGCAGACCTACGAGCACGGCGTGCGCTACGGCGAAGCGGAACGCGACATTCTCACGTTCGTCGGATCGCAGATGGCGATGGCGATCGAGCGCAAGCGCGTCGAAGACGCCTTGCGCCAGCAGACCGAGCTGCTCCAGCGGATCGTCGACAACATTCCCGTCATGCTCGTCTTCCTCGACGAGCACGGCCGCATCCAGTGGGGCAACCCGGAGTGGACGCGGACGCTCGGATACGACGTCGCCGAGGCGAAGCAGCGCGACATTTTCCGCGAGCTCTATCCGGACGAGGCCGAGCGGCAACGGGTGCGGGATTCCATCGGGACGCCGGTCGGCGTGTGGACCGATTTTCGGACACGCACGCGGCACGGCGGGGTGCTCGACACCATCTGGGCCAATGCGCCGCTCACGGGCGGCGGATGGCTGGCCATCGGCATGGACGTATCGGACCGGCGGCGCGCCGAAGAGCGCTACCGTTCCTTCATTGCGCAGAGCTCGGAAGGCGTGTCCCGGCTCGAAATCGATCCGCCCGTCCCCATCAGCCTCAGCGAGGACGAGCAGATCGATCAGCTGTATCGCTGCGCCCGAATCGCCGAGTGCAACGACGCGATGGCGAAGATGTACGGCTACCGGGAGGCGCGGGAGCTCGTCGGTACGGCCCTTTCCGAGCTCCATAACGGCGAGGACCCGACCAACCGAGAGCAGATTCGAGCCTTCATCCGGTCCGGCTACCGGCTGGCGGACTCGGAGACGCGCGAGCGTGACAAGGACGGCAAGCCTCGCGTCTTCCTCAATAACGTGGTCGGCTTCATCGAAAACGGGAAACTCGTCCGCGTGTGGGGCACCCAGCGGGACGTCACCGATCAGCGCCACCTCGAAGAGCAGTTCCGCCAGGCGCAGAAGATGGAAGCCGTGGGTCAGCTCGCGGGCGGGATTGCGCACGACTTCAACAACCTGCTGACGGCGATTCTGGGAAATACGCAGCTCCTGCTGCGCGATTTGCCGCCCGGCGACAGCAAACGCGGCGACGTCGAGGAGATCCGCAAGGCGTCGGAGCGCGCCGCCTCTCTGACGCGACAGCTCCTCGCCTACAGCCGGCGGCAGATGCTGCAGCCGGAGGTGCTGGACTTGAACGGCGTCGTCAGCGAGATGGACAGGATGCTGCGTCGGCTGATCGGCGAGCACATCACGCTCATCACCGTGCTGGCTCCCGAACTCGGGCGCGTGCGCGCCGATCCGAACCAGATCGAACAGGTCCTCGTCAATCTCGTAGTGAATGCGCGCGACGCGATGCCGGACGGGGGGAAGCTGACGATCGAAACGTCGAACATCGACCTCGACGAGGCTTTTGCCAGGGAACACCTCGGATCCAAGGCCGGGCCGCACGCCCTGCTCGCGGTGACCGACACCGGCACGGGCATGGATGCGAACGTGCGCGCGCACTTGTTCGAGCCCTTCTTCACGACGAAGGAGGTCGGCAAGGGAACCGGACTCGGGCTCGCAACCGTCTACGGCATCGTCAAGCAGAGCGACGGCTACATCTCGGTGTACTCGGAGCCGGGCCATGGCTCGAGCTTCAAGATCTACTTGCCACGCCTGAGCGCTGCACCGGCCACCCCCGCCGTGTCCGCAAAACCGGGCGTCGGGCGCGGCACTGAGACCATTCTGGTCGTCGAAGACGAGCCCGCCGTGTTGTCGCTCAGCCAGCGCGCGCTCGAGGCGCAAGGCTATGTCGTCCTGGCAGCCAGTGACGCGACCACCGCCCTGCGGCTGGTCGAACGGCACGGCGGCACCATTCACCTGCTGCTGACGGATGTCGTCATGCCGGGCATGTCCGGACGGGATCTTGCCGATCAGCTCGCCTCTCGCCGTCCCGGAATTCGAGTCTTGTACATGTCGGGGTACCCGGGCGACGCCATCGTGCAACACGGCGAGCTGCCGAGCGGCAGCGCGTTCCTGCAGAAACCGTTTTCGCCGGACGGCCTCGCTCGAAAGGTGCGCGACCTGCTGGACGCCTGAGCCGGCGCGCGCTACGCTATCCCCATGGCCTCCGCCACCGCCGGCTCCCCCTCGGTCCCCGCATTCGGGAAGCTCGACCCCGAGCAGCTGGGTCGGCTCGTGGATCAACTGCCGGTGCTGCTGTGGTCGACTGATGCGGAGCTGCGCATCACGTCTCGGCGCGGCGGCGGACTCGCGCTCACCGGCGTAGGCTCATTACCCAGCACGGAAGGAGAGGTCGTCGGGGTATTCGTCGACGACCCCGCCCAGGTGGCACGCGCGGTGGCGGCGCATCGCGCCGCCCTCGCCGGGACCCCGACCGCATACGAGATCACCGTTCGTAACCGCACGTTCAGCGCCCGCGTCGAGCCGTTGCGTAACTCCCGTGACAGGATCTGCGGCGTGGCTGGCGTGGCGTTCGATATCACCGATCGTCGCCTGGCGGAAATCGCGGTTCGCGAATCCGAGGAACGCCTCGGGCTGATCAACCTGGCGACCAACGACGCGATTTGGGATTGGGATCTCACCACCAACGGGTTGTGGTTCGGCCGGGGCTTCGAGACGCTGTTCTGGTATGCGCGGGAAGAGATCGCGCCCGTGATCGAGGCGTGGACGAGCCGCCTGCACCCGGACGATCGCGACAGGGTGGTGTCGAGCATCGAGGCCGCGCTCGCCGCCGGCAACAAGAGCTGGTCGGCCGAATACCGCTTCCGCCGCCGCGATGGCTCGTACGCCGACGTATTCGACCGCGGGTACGTGATCCACGATCCCGAAACAAAGAAGCCGGTGCGGATGGTCGGCTCGATGATGGATGTCTCCGAGCGCAAGCGAGCGCAGGAGCAGCTCCAGGCGTCGCGCGCCGCCCTCCGGATGCTCGCCGCGCGCCAGCACGAGGTGCGCGAAGGCGAGCGCACCCGCATCGCCAGGGAGATTCACGACACGCTGGGGCAGGCGCTGACCGCGCTCAAGCTGCAGCTGGCCGCGGCTCAATCGGCTGCATCGCAAAAGGCACCTGCGTTGGGCGATCGCCTGACCGAAACCGCGCACATGGTCGACGAGCTGGTGAAAACGGTCCGGCGCATTGCGACCGAGCTCCGCCCGCCGATTCTCGATCAGCTGGGACTGCCCGCGGCGGTGGAGTGGCTGGCGCAGGACTTCACGCGGCGCACCGGCATTACCTGCGCATCGGCGCTGCGTCCCACCGAGGGGGCCATCAATCAGGACCTCGCGACCGCCTTGTTCCGCATCGTGCAGGAAGCGCTGACCAACGTGTCGCTGCACGCCGGTGCGACGCGGGTAGATGTGGACCTCGGCATCAAGAGCGGCTGCATCTCGCTCGAGGTGCGCGACGACGGTCGTGGCATCACGGAAGCGGCCGCAACGGGCCCTGGTTCCCTGGGGATTCTCGGCATGCGCGAGCGCGCAGCTTCGCTCGGCGGCGTGCTCGAGGTCTCGCCGCGCTCGGGCGGTGGCACGCGTGTCGCCGCCTGGTTTCCGCCCAACCCCATCCCGCGCTCCGCCCGATGAATCGCATTCTGGTGATCGACGACCACGCGCTGGTACGGCGCGGCCTGATCGAGCTCCTGCAGCGGCTTCCCGATGGTGTGGAGTTCGGCGAGGCCGGAACGGCCGAGGCCGGATTGGCCCTCGCTCGAAGCGCAAAGTGGGACGTGGTTTTGCTGGATCTCGGGCTTCCGGATCGACACGGGCTCGACGTGCTTCGAGAGCTCCGCGCGTCTCGTCCCGAGCTCCCCGTGCTGATCCTGACGATGTTTCCCGAGGACCAGCTCGCGTTGCGCGTGCTCGAGATCGGCGCGGCGGGATATCTGACGAAAGAATCGGCCCCCGAGGAATTGCTGCGGGCTCTGGAACGCGTGATGGCGGGTCACAAATACCTGAGTCCCGCCATGGCTCAGGCCGTCGCCGATGGTCTCGGAGGGCCGCCCCCGCCGCCGCACGAGCAGCTCTCCGACCGCGAGCTCGAAGTGCTGCGTCTGCTCGCCGCCGGACGTCCGATCACGTCGATCAGCAAGCAGCTGGGACTGTCTCCCAAGACCGTTACCACGTATCGGGCCCGGCTCCTGCATAAGCTGCGGATGAAATCGAACGCCGAGCTCACGTTTTACGCGACTCAGCACGGCCTTGTGAGCCCCGCCGCGCTGCGCGCGACGTCATAAAAGTCTCGTAGGGGAAACCCTACCCACGCAGTCCACGCCCGCTGACAGACACGATTGCAGGCGTATCCAAAACTGTTCAGATGGAACGGGTTCGCGTACTCATGGTGGAGGACAGCGAGGCTGACGCTGTCCTGATTCGCCGTGAGTTGATGCGCCTGGAGCCAGCCCCCGAGATCAAGCACGTGCGCGACGAGCGGGCCTTTGTCGCCGCCATCAGCAACGGCTCCCCACCGCAGGTGATTCTGTGCGATCACAACATCCCGGGATTCGGCGGCGCGCAAGCGCTCGAGCTCGCGCACCGAACGTTGCCCGATGTCCCTTTCATTCTCGTGACGGGCTCGTTGGATGAAGAAACGGCGGTCTCGTACCTCAAGAACGGCGCGGCCGACTACATCCTGAAGGATCGCGTGGTCCGGCTGGGCCCCGCCGTCATCGAAGCGCTGGAGCGCACCCGCGCGCGCGTGGCGCTGCAGCGCCAGGAGCGGCTGCTGCGGGAAATCATCGACGCCAATCCCAATCTGATCTTTGTGAAGGACTGGGACGGGCGATTTCTGCTCGTCAATCAGGCGATCGCCCGCGTGTACGGTACGACGGTCGACGAGCTGGTCGGCAAGACGGACGCGGATTTCAATCCCAAGCCAGACGAGGTCGCGCATTTCCTGCACGACGATCGGGAGGTTATGCGCTCGGGCCGGCCCAAAGTCATCGCCGAAGAACCCGTGACGAACCCCGAGACGCAAGAGACGCTCTGGTTTCAGACCATCAAGATCCCGTTGCGTTTGCGCGACGACGGCGTTCCGACGATGCTCGGCGTCGCGACCGAGATCACCGAGCGCAAACGCCTCGAAGAGCAGCTGATGCAGTCGCAGAAAATGGAGGCCGTCGGGCAGCTGGCGGGAGGCGTCGCGCACGATTTCAACAACATCCTGACCGCGATCGTGGGCTACACCGACCTGCTCGCCGCGGAGCTCGGCATGGAGGCGCGGCAGCTCGAAGATCTGGAGGAGATCCGCAAAGCGGCGCGGCGGGCCGCGGCGCTGACGCGCCAGCTGCTCGCGTTCTCGCGCAAGCAGGTCCTCGAGCCGCAGATCCTCGATCTGAACGACGTGGTGCTGAACCTGGACAAGATGCTGCGCTCGCTGATCTCCGAAAACATCGACCTGAAAACGTCGCTCGCCCCCGACCTCGAGGCCACGCGCGCCGACCCGAATCAGGTCGAGCAGGTGATCATGAATCTCGCGATCAATGCGCGCGACGCGATGCCGGAGGGTGGAACCCTCACGATCGAAACCGCCAACGTGCGACTCGACCAGGAGTATGCCGACAGCCACTTCTCCGTGATTCCCGGCGAATACGTGATGATCGCCGTAACCGACACCGGCTGCGGGATGGATCAGAAGACGCAGGCGCGAATCTTCGAGCCGTTCTTCACGACGAAGCCCGCCGGCCGCGGAACGGGGCTCGGTTTATCGACCGTCTACGGCATCGTGAAGCAGAGCGCCGGCAACATTTGGCTGTACAGCGAGCCCGGGAAAGGCACGACCTTCAAGATCTACCTGCCCGCGATTCACGCGCTCCCCGAGGACATCGGGAAGCCGGCACCGCTCGAGGGCGCGCGCGCCGGGACCGGCACGGTCCTGCTGGTCGAAGACGACGAGCAGCTCCGGCGCCTCACGCATCGCGCGCTTGCCACCCAGGGATACACCGTCCTCGAAGCCGATCGCGGCAGCGCGGCGCTCGATCTCGCGCGCCTCCACAAGGGCGCGATCGATCTCCTTTTGACGGACGTCATCATGCCGGATACGAACGGCCGCAAGCTCGCCGATACGCTGCGACCGGCGCGCCCCGGGTTGCGCGTCCTGTACATGTCCGGGTATCCGGACAACGCCATCGCCAGCCATGGCATGCTGGAGCCCGGCGTGGCCTACTTGTCCAAACCCTTTACGACCGAGGCGATCGTGCGGAAGGTTCGCGAGGTGCTGGAAACTCCATGAAGGGGACGATTGCACGGAAGCTGCCTCTGCTGGTCACGGCATTGATCCTCGCCGTGGCCGTCGTCCTGCTCGCGATCGGCCACACGGAGGTGCGCCAGGCATCCCGGAAGCTCGCCGATCAGCGCCTCCCCCTGGCCACCAAGGTATTGGCGGATCTCTTCCAGGTGCCCCAGGGCCGAGCCCGGCTCGCGAGCCTGGCTCGTCATCCGGCGATTGCGGCGTTCCTTCGTTCCGGCGGCCGCACGGGCCGTGACGCGGCGCTCGCGGCGATGCGCGGCGTGACCAATGACACGGCCACGAATGCCGTGCTCGAGCTGCGTGACTTCAGCGGCAAGCTGTTGCTGCGAACCGGCCGGCTCACCTACGTCGACAGCGTTCTCGTATCGCCCGCGCAGGACTCGGCTCGCTATAGCCCGTTCATGCGCGGTGACACGGCGTTGTATCTAGCGGCCACGGTCGCGACGGGCAGCGCCGAAGGCGCGGGCGGCATCGTGCAGCAGGTAGGCCGTGTCGTGTTCGATACTGTGATGCCCCGGAGGCTGACCGGCCTGGCCGGCGGCGATATCTCCTTGTACGTCGGAAACGCGAGCGGCGCACCGTGGACCGATTTCGGTCGGATCGTCCCGACCCCCCCTGCTGCGGTGTTGCGCAGTCCTGTGCCGGTGCGCTATGAGCGGGATGGCGAGTCCTGGCGCGCCGCGGCCGCGCCTGTCCCCGGCACGCCCTGGATGGTCGTCGCCGAAATGCCCTCTCGTGTCGTGCTTGCGCCGGCGCGCGGGTATCTGCTCCACATGGCGCCCGTTGCATTGCTGATCGCCGTGCTCGGCGCTCTGATTGCCTGGTGGGGCAGCCGATGGCTGACCACGCCGCTGGGCGAGCTCACGCGGGCCGCGGAAACGATCGCCTCCGGTGACCTGGCGCCGCGCGTCGAAATCCGCCGGGACGACGAGATCGGTCGCCTCGCGCGCTCGTTCAACACGATGGCGGACCAGGTCTCGCGCTCGCACCATCAGCTCGAGCGCCAGGTAGCGGAGCGGACCAAGGCCCTCGAGGGGACCAACGCGGAGCTCGAGTCGTTCTCGTATTCCGTCTCGCACGATCTCCGGGCCCCGCTCCGGGCGATTCATGGGTTTGCCCGGATCCTGCTCGAAGATCACAACGCGCAGCTCGATCCCGAGGCGCAGCGCCTGCTCGGCGTCATCGATCAGAACACGCGCCGCATGGGCCAGCTCATCGACGACCTGCTCGCCTTCTCGCGCCTGGGCCGCCAGGAGATCAGCGCGAGCCAGGTCGACATGCAGGAGCTGACACGCGCCGTTGCCGACGAGATCCGGCGCGGTGAAGAAAGCCGGAACGGGAATTTCGAGATCACGATCGACAGGCTGCGGCCCGCGCATGGCGATCGCGCGCTGCTGCGCCAGGTGATCAGCAACCTGCTGCAGAACGCGGCGAAATTCACGCGGGGCCGGCCGCGCGCACGCATCGAGGTCGGATCGAAGACCGACGGAGACGAGGTCGTGTACTACGTGAAAGACAACGGGGCGGGCTTCGATCCGCGTTACATGGACAAGTTGTTCGGCGTGTTCCAGCGGTTGCACACCATGGAGGAGTTCGAGGGAACCGGCGTGGGGCTCGCGATCGTCAAGCGTATCATCCAGCGCCACGGCGGCCGCGTCTGGGCGGACGGCAAAGTCAATGAAGGCGCAACCTTCTACTTCTCGTTACCGCAGGGAGCGAACTGATGCACGCGAGTTCGGTCGAGATTCTCCTCGTGGAAGACAACGCCAATGACGCCGAGCTGACGCTGCGAGCCTTGAAACAGCGGAACCTGGCCAACCAGGTCCACGTCTGCCGGGACGGCGCGGAAGCGATCGAGTTTTTCGCCGATGGAAACGGGGCCGTCCCCAAAGTCGTGCTGCTCGATTTGAAGCTGCCGAAGGTGGATGGGTTGGAGGTGTTGCGGCGGCTGAAGGGGAACGAGCGCACGAGGTCGATCCCGATCGTCGTGCTCACCTCGTCGCGGGAAGAGCCGGATATCGAAAAGGCCTACGAGCTGGGCGCCAACAGTTACATCGTGAAGCCAGTCGATTTCGAGGCGTTTGCTCGCGCGGTCTCCGACGTGGGGCTGTACTGGCTGCTGCTCAACCATCCCCCGCAATAAAGGCATGACCGCGAAGCCTCTGCGCGTGTTGTGCGTGGAAGACCGCGCGGAGGACGCGGAGCTGGCAACCCGCGAGCTTACCCGCGGCGACCTGCCGTGCGAAACCCGGCGGGTGGACCGCGCCGACTCGTTCCGGCGCGCGCTGGTCGAATTCGATCCTCACGTCGTGCTCGCCGACTACACCGTTCCCGGCTTCGGCGGCATGGCGGCCCTCGCCATCCTGCAGGAAGAGCGGCCGGAGATTCCGCTCATCATCGTGACCGGCAGTCTCGACGAGGAGACCGCGGCGGAGTGCATCAAGGCCGGGGCGGCCGACTACGTCCTCAAGACGAATCTGGTGCGGCTGCCGTCGGCGGTGCGCGGCGCGTTGACGCTCGCCAGCACTCAGTCGGACAAGCGGGCCGCCGAACGCGCGCTCCGCACCAGCGAGCGCCGGTTTCGGGCGCTGGTCGAGGCCAGCTGGGACGCCGTCGCGCTGTTCGGGGCCGACGGAGCGATCCTGTACGGCAGTCCCGCCACGACGCGCCTGCTGGGCTACGATCTGGCGGAATTCGTGGGTCGCAACGCGTTCGAGTTCATCCATCCGGACGATCAACAGACCGTGGTCGCGCGACTCACGGAGGTGATGGCGCAGCCCCACGCCCGCGTCGGCGTGGCGGCGCGCGTGCGCCACAAGAACGGCCAATGGCGCCATCTCGAGGGGGTGTTCACGAACCTGCTCGACGACCCGAGCGTCGGCGCGATCGTCAATAACTACCGCGATATCACCGACCGGCGCAGCCTCGAGGAACAGGTCATTCTCGCGCAGAAAATGGAAGCCGTCGGCCGGCTGGCGGGCGGCGTGGCGCACGACTTCAACAACATCCTCACCGCGATCGGCGGATACACCGATCTGCTCCTGGCCGACCTGCCTGACGGCGATCGGCGCCGCCACGACGTCGAGGAGATTCACCTCGCGGCGCAACGAGCCGCCGCTCTGACGCAGCAGTTGCTCGCGTTCAGCCGGCGCCAGATGATGCAGCCCAAGGTCGTCGACCTGCGCTCACTGGTTACCAACATCGAGAAGATGCTGCGACGCTTGATCGGCGAGGACATCCTGTTCGCCACCGTGCTGCATCCCCGCACCGGCAACGTGCGGGCCGACCCCGGCAAGCTCGAGCAGGTGATCGTGAATCTCGCGGTCAACGCCCGCGATGCGATGCCCAAGGGCGGGCGGCTCACTATCGAAACCCGGAACGTGGTTCTGGACGAGTCCTACCAGGCCGAGCATCCCACCGTCGAGCCCGGTCCGTATGTGCTGCTCGCGGTCACCGATACCGGGGTCGGAATGGACGAGGCCACCAGGGCGCGGATCTTTGAGCCCTTCTTTACGACCAAGGGGCTCGGCAAAGGGACAGGGCTGGGTCTCGCCACGGTGTACGGGATCGTGAATCAGATGGGGGGTCACATCCGGCCCTATTCAGAGCCGGACCGGGGCACCACGATGCGGGTCTACTTGCCCCGCGTAGAGGCTCCGGCCGATCCCATCGAGCAGCGAGGAGCGATTTCTCCCGAAGCGCTGCGCGGCACGGAGACGATCCTGCTCGTCGAGGACGAAGCTCCGGTCCGCTCCGTCACGCGCCAGCTGCTCGAGCGGAACGGGTACACGGTGCTGGAGGCCGCCGATGGACCTTCCGCGCTCGCCCTGATCGACGGCAACGGTGCCCAGAGCCTGATCGACCTGCTCCTGACCGACGTCGTGATGCCGGGGATGAGTGGCCGAGAGCTCGCCGATCAGCTAAAGGCACGACGACCCGACCTGCGCGTCTTGTTCATGTCGGGATACACGGATGACACCGTCGTGCGGCATGGAATGTTGGAGGCGGGCATCGCGTATCTCGAGAAGCCGTTTCGGCCCGACCTGTTGCTGCGAAAAGTGCGCGACGTGCTTGCGGAGCAATCTGGAACCCCGAATAACACCCGAAAAAATCGATAAAACCTGAATTATCTGGCGAGTGTGCCCTCACTTCTCGTCGTAACTATCTGCCATAGTTGGAATTAATCCCGCGCAAGGCCCTCAACACATCTGTACAAGCTTATCCCACAACGATTTACATCGGAAAGTGGCGCCGGGCACCGACCCCGCGACTAGATTCTTGCCCATGTCTTTACCGCCCCTCACCGGGCACGAAGGGATTAGGAACAGGCTGGCGGGCGCCCACGCCTCCGGAAAGCTGCCTCAAGCCCT
>DASSUS010000001.1:0-8179 GCA_035706765.1 Gemmatimonadales bacterium | reverse complement strand
GAGCGCGACATCGCCGCGGCGCGCGCGGCGCGCGATCAGGCCGCCCTGCAGCTCTCGTACACGCGCATCCTGGCGCCCGCCGCGGGCGTCGTTTCCAAGAAATCCGTCGAGCTCGGCCAGCTCGTGCAGCCGGGGCAGCCGTTGATGACCGTCGTCCCGCTCGACGACGTGTGGGTGACGGCGAATCTGAAGGAGACCGAGACGGCGGAAGTGACGCCCGGCGATTCGGCCGATGTCACGGTCGACGCGTACGAGGGTCTGCACTTCCGCGGGCATGTCGAGAGTCTCGCGCCCGCCACCGGGGCGAAGTTCTCGCTGCTGCCTCCCGACAACGCGACCGGGAACTTCACGAAAGTCGTGCAGCGGATTCCGGTGCGCATCCGGCTCGACGGGCCGCGGGACGCGGAGCATCCGCTCCGGCCCGGGATGAGCGTCGTCGCGACGATCAAAACGAAGTAGCATGACCGCGATCGCCATCCCGCAGAATCCCGATCGGTATCGCTTCAAGTACCTGATCGCGATCACGGTGTCGCTCGCGTCCGTACTGGAGCTGCTCGATACCAGCATCGTGAACGTGGCGATCCCGCACATGATGGGAAACCTCGGCGCCACGCTCGATCAGATCGCGTGGGTGTCGACGGGCTACATCGTGGCGAACGTGATCGTGCTGCCGATCACCGGATGGCTCTCCGCCTTTTTCGGCCGGCGCCGCTACTTCGCGGGCTCCATCGCCGTGTTCACGATTGCGTCGTTCATGTGCGGAAACGCCGGGTCGCTCGCGTCGCTCGTCTTCTGGCGGATCGTTCAGGGACTGGGCGGCGGCGCGCTCCTTTCCACCTCGCAGGCGATTCTGTACGAGGAGTTTCCGCGCGAGGAGTACGGCACCGCGATGGCGATCTTCGGCGTCGGCGTCATGGTGGGCCCCACGCTGGGCCCGACGGTCGGCGGCTGGATCACCGACACGTACGGATGGCCCTGGATTTTCTACATCAACATTCCGTTCGGGATTCTGGCGCTCGCCTTGACGCTCTCGTTCATCAACGACTCGGAGCATCAGCAGCGGGTGACCCGCGTCGATTTCGTGGGCCTCGCGCTGCTCGCGCTCGGGATCGGCACCTTGCAGACGATGCTCGAGCGGGGCGAGCGGCTCGACTGGTTTTCCTCAGGCGAGGTACGGCTGCTCGGCATCACGAGCGCGATTTCGTTGATCGCGTTTCTCTGGCACGAGCTGCGCACCGAGCATCCCGTGGTCGATCTGCGCATTCTCAAGAGCCGCCAGCTCGCGGTCGGCGTCGTGTACGGGCTGGTACTGGGGGTGTGCCTGTACGCCACCGTGTTCGTGCTGCCGGTCTACCTGCAGAACGTGCGCAACTTCACCGCCAACCAGACGGGCCTCGTCATTTTGCCGGGGGCGCTCGCGTCGGCGTTCACCATGGCGTTCATGGGGCGGCTCCAGGGCAAGTTCGACGGGCGGTTATCGATCGCGGCGGGCGTGCTGATCTTCGCGCTCTCGATGTGGCAGCACGCGCACTTCACGACGGAGAGCGGATTTCACGACTTCTTCTGGCCGCTCATCTTCAGGGGCGTCGGCCTCGGCCTGATCTTCGTGCCGCTGACGAATCTGGCGCTCGCCGATCTGCCGATGGCGAAAATCCCCAACGGCACCGGGCTGTTCAACCTGATGCGCCAGCTGGGCGGGAGCGTGGGGATCGCGCTGTCGGCGACGCTGCTGCAGCGCTTCACGGCGATCCACCGGGCCGATCTCGCCGCGCACATCACCCCCTACGCCGAGGCGACGCGCGAGCGGATCGCGATGATCACGAACGCGCTCGTGGCGCGGGGCGAGCTGCCGGCGATCGCGCAGACGAAGGCGATCGGATTCCTGAACGGAATCGTGACGCGGGAAGCGATGATGCTGTCGTTCGAGCAGCTGTTCTTGCTCTTCGGCGGGGCGTTCGTGCTGTCATTACCGTTGTTGCTGTTCATGCACCGCAGCAAAGGGATGCCGGGAGGCGGCGCCGCGGCGCACTAAAGCCGGCTCGCAACCTTCGGCGGCGGACCCCTATCCAAGCAGTGACCCCTTCCGCGGGACCTGCCATGTTCTCCTGGCGTTTCACCGTACTCCTGGCGTCGTGGGCTGCCACCCTGCAGGCGCAGGCGCTCGAGCGCCCAACGGGCTTTCCCGCGACCTGCAATCCGGGGGAGGTCCAGGTCATGATCCTCGGAACGTATCACTTTGCCAATCCTGGGCGCGACGTCATCAGGCAGAATGTCGATGATGTCCTCCACGCGACGCGCCAGGCGGAGCTCGAGGACCTGGTGACGCGCCTGGCACGCTGGAACCCCGATCGGATCGCTGTCGAGTGGCCGTTCTCAGAGACCGACACGATTCGTGCGCGCTACGCGCGCTATCGCGCGAGCGCGCTCGCGCCCAGTCGAAACGAAGTCGTGCAAATTGGCTTTCGTCTCGCGTCACGGCTCGGGCACGATGCCGTCTACCCAATAGATGACGACTCTTTCCTGGATCTGAATGATTCGCTCAAGGCCATCGACCAACGACGACCGGCATTCGCGCGGACGCGAGACAGCATCCATGCGGTGCTGCAAAAGCAGGCCGAGGCGAACAACGCGTGGATGCGAACCACGACCATTCGCGAGCACCTGTTGCGGTTGAATAGCGACGAGGCGCTGCACGCTGGCAACTCACTCGGCATGTTCGGCGGTTACCTGGCGGCTGGGGAGGGGCAGAATTACGGCGGCCCGCGGTTCCTGGCGGACTGGTATGCGCGGAACTTCAACATGGCCCACAATCTGACGCGGATGCTGCGGCCGGATGTGAAACGGATTCTCGTGGTGGTGGGGAACGGACACGTACCGCCACTCCGAAACCTGCTGGACGAAGCGCCGCAGTTCTGCCCGGTGAGTCCGCTCTCGATCCTGCGCTAGTGCGCTAGCCCGCTTCGGCCATCGCCGCGGTCACGAGCAGGGCGCGCACGACACCGAGCGCGCCCTTGTCGTTTTCATACCACTCGCTGGGAAGGTGCGCGTCACCGGACCGCCCGCCGGCGCCCAGCGCCACGGCCGGGACGCCGAGCGCGATCGGGATGTTGGCGTCGGTCGAGGCGCAGGCAAGCTGGTGGTCGTGGCCCACCGCGCGCGTCGCGGCGACCGCCGTCTGCACGAGCGGGTGACTGCGCGGCGTGAGTCCGGAGGGCCGGTCGCCCACGCGGCGAATGTCGATCGTGAGCTGCGCGGTGCCCGAGAGGCGCGTACGGTTGATCTCGACCGGCACCTGCCGCAGGATGCTGTGAACCGTCTCATCCAGTGTCTCGAGGGAAGCCGGATCCTCGCTGCGCAGATCCAGATCGAGCCAGGCAGTCTGTGGGATCGAGTTCAGACTCGTGCCGCCGCCGATCCGCACCACCGAGCAGCTCGTCCGGGGTGAACCGGGGGTGGGGATTCGGGCGATCCGGTCGATTGCCTGGCCCACGGCATGCGTCGGATTGGCGACGCCGAACGCGGCCCAGGAATGCCCACCCGGTCCCGTAAAGGTGACGCGATAGCGGCGCGCGCCGAGCGCGCGGTGCACGATGCGCTCGATGCCCGCGCCGTCGAGTGCGATGAACGCGGACGGCCTGACGGCCGGACGGCCGGACGGTCACAGAAGATGTCGCACACCTCGCAGATCGCCCGAGCCTTCTTCGCCGACCGTCGCCGCGAACAACACCGGCCGCCGTGTCTGCACGCGAGCGTGCGCGAGCGCTTCGGCGACCGCCACCAGGGCGGCGAGCCCGCGCGCGTTGTCGGCGATCCCCGGCCCCTCGAGGCGCGCGCCGCGGCGGGACACCGAGACGTCGAGCTCCGGGCCGAACACGGTGTCGAGGTGCGCGGCGAGCACCACGCAATCGGCGTCGGACTCGCCGATCCCGTACCACGCCCGGACGTTGCCGACGCCGTCGACCGTGGTGTCGTGCAATCCGGCGTCCGCGAGCAGCTGCGCGACTCGCTCGCCGCGCGCCCGCTCGGCGCCGGTGGGGGCGGGGATTTCGGACAGTGACTTCTGGCGCGCGAGGGTCGCTTCATCCGAACGCTCGATGTGCGCGCGCGCCGCGCGCACGCGCGCATCTGTCCAGACGGCCTGGATGGAAGGAAGCATTCGCGCCAACTATACTAAACGGATGGATGAGCGCCAGCTTGTCTACGACTGGAACCGCGCGGGCACCAACGGCAGCTTCGACTGGTCGCGCGCGCGGGTCGAATTGAATGACGAGACCCTGCGCGACGGCCTGCAGTCACCGTCCGTCACCGATCCATCGCTCGCGGTCAAAAAGCGGCTGCTGCACCTCATGGCGGACCTCGGGATCGTCGCCGCCGACATCGGTTTGCCCGGCGCGGGACCGCGGGTCGTGGAGCAGGTCCGCGCGCTCGCGACCGAGATCCGCGATCAGAAGCTGCCCATCGCCCCCAATTGCGCCGCGCGCACCGTTGTGGCGGACATCGAGCCGATCGTGCGCATCTCCGACGAGCTGGGCATCGAGATCGAAGCGGCGACGTTCATCGGCTCCTCGCCCATCCGGCAGTACGCCGAAGACTGGACGCTCGATCGCATCCTGAAGGCGAGCGAGGAGGCGGTGACGTTCGCGGTCAGGCACGGCTTGCCCGTCATGTACGTCACCGAGGACACGACGCGCGCGCAGCCGGAAACGATCAAGGCGCTGTACGGCGTCGCCATCGCGTGCGGCGCGCGGCGCGTCTGTCTCGCCGACACCGTGGGTCACGCGACGCCGGACGGCGTGAAGGCGTTGGTGAAATTCGTCAAGCAAGAAATCGTCAAGCGGCACGACGTCAAAGTGGACTGGCACGGCCATCGCGATCGCGGGATGGGGCTGATCAATTGCCTCGCCGCAATCGAGGCCGGCGTCGATCGCGTGCACGCGACGGCGCTCGGCGTGGGCGAGCGCGTCGGGAACGCCGAGATGGACCTGTTGATCGTCAATTTGAAGCTGCTCGGCGCGCATGAAGGCGACATTCGCAAGCTGCCCGAATACTGCAAGCTGGTGGCGGAGGCGGTGGGTGTGCCGATTCCGGTGAACTATCCCGTGGTCGGAACCGACGCGTTCCGGACCGGCACGGGGGTCCACGCCGCGGCGATCATCAAGGCCAAAAAGAAGGGTCACACCTGGCTGGCCGACCGGGTATATAGCTCGGTGCCCGCGGAGGAGTTCGGGTTCGAGCAGCGGATCGAGATTTCTCCGGTGTCGGGTTTGTCGAACGTGAAATACTGGCTCGAGCGCCACGGGTACGATCCCGAGGACGAGAAAGCCTGCCGCACGCTGTACGAGGCGGCGAAGCGCACCGATCGCGTGCTGTCCGACGAGGAGTGCCACCGGTTGCTGACCGCATGAGCTTCCGCGACATCGAGAAGTCGTTCTTCGATCTGTACTGGCACATGGATCCGGTCGCGGCGACGCAGGCGGGCGTGCCGGGGCACGACGATCGCTACGGCCGCTTCAGCCAGCCGGCGCTCGCGCCGCATCTCGCCGCGCTCAAGTCGATCACGTTGGCGCTGGAAGAAGTGAACGCCACGGATCTCGAAGAAGAGATCGATCGCACCGCGCTGCTCAACGAAATCCGCGTCACGCTGCGGCGCTTCGAGCGCATCAGGCCGCAGGCCAAAAATCCGGAGTTCTGGCTTTCGCACCTGCTGGGCGGGCTGCATCATCTGCTGCTCTCGGCCGATCGTACCCCGGCGGAAAAGGCGCAGGCGGCGATCGGCCGGTTGCAGGATATCCCGGCGTTTCTCGAGGATCTGAAGACCGCGCTGGAAGAACCGGTGCGCGTGTTCGTGGAGACGGCGCTGCGGATGACTGAAGGCGGACGTCTCCTGATAAAGGAGCTGGCGACGGCACTCGGCGCGCAGGCGCCGATGCACGCGGCTCCCCTTTCGATCGCGGCCGACGAGGCGACCGCCGCCCTGCTCAAGTTCGACTCGAACCTCGAGCGCTGGCTCGAGATGGGGACCGATCATTTCGCGATCGGCGAGGACGACTTCAATTTCCTGCTGCACTACCAGCACGCACTGCGCGACTCCGCCCCCGAGCTGTGGCGCTACGGGCTCCGGCTGAAGGAGGAAGTGGAGCGCGACCTCGTGAAACTCGCCCACAAACTCGACGGGAAACCGTGGCCGGAGCTCGTGGAGCGGCTGCGCTCCGAGCATCCCGCCTCCAACGAGCTGGTCGATGCGTATGCCCGGGAAATGGCGCGCGCCCGCGACTTCGTCGCCGCGAAGTCACTCGCCCCGATCCCCAAGGCCCCGTTGGGCGTGATCCCCACACCGGCGTTCATGCGACCGGTGATTCCGTACGCGGCGTACGACAGTCCCGGTGCCTACAGCCGCGATCGCACCGGCTGGTTCTACGTGACCGTCCCGGACTCACGGCTGCCGACGGCGCAGCAGGAGCGGATCCTGCGCGATCACTGCCGCTACGAGCTGGCCGCGACCGCGCTGCACGAGGGCTATCCCGGGCATCATCTCCAGCTCGTGATCGCCAAAGAACAGGCGTCGCACGTGCGCAAAAATCTGTGGACGCCGCTCACGGTCGAAGGCTGGGCGCTCTACTGCGAAGACATGATGGCGGAAGAAGGGTTCTACGCGTCGAACGAAGAGCTGCTGTTCCAGCGCGTGCACCTGCTGTGGCGCGCCATCAGAATTCTGCTCGATGTCGGTCTGCACACCCGCGGCATGACGCGCGAGCAGGCGGTCGATCAAATGGTGAACGAGCTGCACGTCGAGCGCGCCAACGCCGAGGCGGAGGTGCGGCGCTACTGCGCCTGGCCGGCGTACCAGCTGTCGTATGCCGTCGGCAGGCGCGAGCTGTTGCGGCTCCGCGACGACTTCCGCAAGGCAAAGGGCAACGACTTCACCCTGCGCGGGTTCCACGACGCGGTGCTTCCGTACGGCGGCCTGCCCGTCACTCTGATTCGCTGGGGACTTGGCCTGGGTGAGTGAGCACCCGCGGCAACTTCCAAGGCAAGTCAAGCTGTTCGGCGCAGTTTCCCTTCTCAACGATTTCGCGAGCGAAATGGTGTATCCGCTGCTGCCGGCCTTCGTCACCGGGGTGCTGGGCGGCGGCGCGATGGCGCTCGGGGCGCTGGACGGCGCAGCCGACGCCGCGGCCGCGTTCGTAAAGCTCGTCGCCGGTCGGCTTGCCGACCGGCCCGGCCGGCGTGGACCGTTGATCGTGTTCGGGTACCTGGTTGCCGCTGCCGTGCGGCCGGTCATCGCGATCACCGCGGCGGCGTGGCAGGTGATCGGTCTGCGCGTGGTGGACCGGCTGGGCAAGGGGCTGCGCAGTCCCCCGCGCGACGCGTTCATCGCGGATGTGACGCCCGAGCCCATGCGGGGCAGGGCGTTCGGATTGCAGCGCGGCTTTGACCACGTCGGGGCGGTGATTGGGCCGCTCGTGGCGTGGGCGGTGTTGAGTCGCGGTGCGGATGTGAGAACGGTCATTCTCATCAGCTTCGTGCCGGGCGTGCTTGTGGTGCTGTTGGCGTATTGGGCGGTCAGGAACGGTCGAGGGCGGTCGAAGGCGGTCGAGGGGGGACTGACGACTGCCCAAGCATCGACCGCCCTTGACCGCCCTCGACCGTCTTCGACCGTTTTCGTCATCTCCCTCTTCTACCTCTTCCGCATGCCCGAGACCTTGATCATCCTGCACGCGCAACGACTCGGCATCGCGGTGGCACTCGTTCCGCTGCTCTGGGCGGCGGTGCACGTGGTGAAGGCCTCGTCAAGCTTTCTCGGTGGCGGTCTGTCGGATCGCATCGGACCCTCCAAGACGATGTGGCTCGGCTGGGTCAGTTACGTCTTGCTTGCGGGTGGGATGGGGCTCGCGCGGGGCCCCGCGGCGGCGTGGGTTCTGTTTCTCGCGCTCGGCGTCGTTGCCGGGCTGACTGAGAGTCCCGAGCGCGCCCTCGTGTCGGCGAGCAGTGGAGAGCGTCAGGGGAGCGGGTTCGGGGCCTATCACGCGCTGACGGGCGTTGCAGCGCTCGCCGGGGGACTGCTCCTCGGGGCGCTTTTTCAGAGCCTCGGGGGCTCGACCGCGTTCCTCGTAAGTGCTGCTGTAGCTTCAGGTTTGGTGATCGTGTGGCCTTTCTGGGCGCGGGCGCATAGCGTTCC